>JBKOWZ010000283.1:0-30906 GCA_046724665.1 Actinomycetota bacterium | reverse complement strand
CATCCGGCGAGTCTCCATCTCGCCGGATGCGTGGTCTAGACCTATTATGTCGGAAACCCTTGCGTTACAGCATGCGGACTGGTGTGCTGTAGCCCTGAGAGACCTCTCAACCGAATGTGACGGGGCATCGCGTCCCTCAGCTCCCCGTCCCGGTCCGTTTTGCCGGACATCTTTCCGAGGAGTTCGTGTGTCCAACGAAACGCTGTCGAACCTGTTGAACGAGGAGAGGCGGTTCGAACCGCCCGCGCAGCTGGCGGCGGCGGCGAATGTGACGGCCGAGGCCTATGCGCAGGCCGGGGACGACCGCCTGGCCTTCTGGGAGACCCAGGCGAAACGGCTGTCCTGGGCGCAGCCGTGGACCGAGGTCCTGGACTGGTCCGAGCGCCCCTTCGCCAGGTGGTTCATCGGGGGCAAGCTGAACGTGGCCTACAACTGCGTCGATCGGCACGTCGAGGCCGGGCACGGCGACCAGGTCGCGATCCACTTCGAGGGCGAGCCGGGGGACACCCGCACCATCACCTACGCGGACTTGCAGCGTGAGGTGTCGAAGGCGGCCAACGCGTTGACCGAGCTGGGCGTGCAGGCCGGCGACCGGGTCGCCATCTACATGCCGATGATCCCTGAGACCGCCATCGCGATGCTGGCGTGCGCCCGGATCGGCGCGCCGCACTCGGTGGTCTTCGCGGCGTTCTCGGCCGAGGCGCTGCGTTCCCGCATCGACGACGCCGGGGCAAAGGTCCTTATCACCGTGGACGGCTACAACCGCCGCGGCGCGGTAGCCAGCCTCAAGCCGAACGCGGACGCGTCGGTAGCGGACGCCGAGTCGATCGAGAAGGTCCTCGTCGTGCGACGGACTGGGCACGAGGTGCCGTGGAACGCGGACCGCGACGTGTGGTGGCACGACCTGGTGGACCGTCAGTCCGACCAGCACACTCCCGAGGCGTTCGACTCCGAGCACCCACTGTTCATCCTCTACACGTCGGGCACGACCGGTAAGCCCAAGGGCATCCTGCACACGACCGGCGGTTACCTCACGCAGGTCTCGTACACGCACCATGCCGTGTTCGATCTCAAGCCGGACACGGACGTGTACTGGTGCACCGCGGACGTCGGTTGGGTGACCGGGCACTCGTACATCGTGTACGGGCCGCTGTCGAACCGTGCGACGCAGGTGATGTACGAGGGCACGCCTGACACGCCGCACCAGGGCCGCTTCTGGGAGAACATCCAGAAGTACAAGGTCAGCATCCTGTACACGGCGCCGACCGCGATCCGGATGTTCATGAAGTGGGGCGACGAGATCCCGGCGAAGTTCGATCTGTCCTCGCTGCGGCTGCTCGGCTCGGTCGGCGAGCCGATCAACCCGGAGGCGTGGATCTGGTACCGGGAGAACATCGGCGGCGGCCGCACCCCGATCGTGGACACCTGGTGGCAGACCGAGACCGGCGCCATCATGATCTCGCCGCTGCCGGGCGTGACGGCGACCAAGCCGGGCTCGGCGATGCGGCCGCTGCCGGGGATCTCGGCGAACGTGGTGGAGAAGGACGGCGCCGTGGTGCCGAACGGCGGCGGCGGCTTCCTGGTGCTCGACCAGCCGTGGCCGTCGATGCTGCGCGGCATCTGGGGCGACCCGGAGCGCTACCGCGAGACGTACTGGTCGCGGTTCGCCGAGCAGGGCTACTACTTCGCCGGCGACGGGGCGAAGAAGGACGCGGACGGCGACCTGTGGCTGCTCGGCCGGGTGGACGACATCATGCTGGTCTCCGGGCACAACATCTCCACCACCGAGGTCGAGTCCGCGCTGGTCTCGCACCCGTCGGTGGCCGAGGCCGCGGTGGTCGGCGCCAAGGACGAGACCACCGGGCAGCGCATCGTCGCGTTCGTGATCCTGCGTGGCGGCAAGGCGGAGAGCACCGAGCTCGACGCGGAGCTCAAGGCGCACGTCACCAAGGAGATCGGCCCGATCGCCAAGCCCAAGCAGATCCAGTTCGTCGCGGAGCTGCCCAAGACCCGGTCCGGCAAGATCATGCGGCGGCTGCTCAAGGATGTCGCGGAGGAGCGCGCGCTCGGTGACACCACGACGCTGACCGACTCTTCTGTCATGGACCTGATCAAGGCCAAGCTCCCGCACGCCAGCGAGGAGTAGCCCGAACGCGTTAAGCAGCGGCGTGGCGCGCATCCGATCGGCTGAAGATCGGACGCACGCCACGCCGTTTTTCGGCCACTGGTGCAGGGTGAAAGCACTGGTACAGAACGAGAGTCGAGAAGTCGATTTGTCGATATAGCGATAGGTAGCTTTGTCGGCGCACTGTAGTCGGTGCGCACCGGAGTCAGTGCGCACAGCAGTCGGCATGTCGCAGTCGGTGCTCAGTACCGGCACCTTGCGACCTCCGGCTTACGCGCGATCAGGCTAATTACCGCATAGTCTGACAAAGCCGCGGGTAGCTAGGCCGCGACGCGCCCGAACGCCTGCGTTCCGCCCGCCGACCGGAGGTTAGGTACTCATGACTGCGACAGTCGGCTCCCGCACCGACCGCGTGAGCGGCGCCCGTGCGAACAGTGCCTCTGCGATGAGCGACCGCGCAAACAACAGCAGTGCGAACAACACCCATGCGAACACCAGCCGCGTGAACGGTAACCGCACGAACGGCGACCACAAGCTCAGCGACCTCGTCTCGTCCGCGACCAAGGACCTGTCCACCCTGCTGCGCGACGAGATCGCGCTCGCGAAGGCCGAGCTGCGCCGCGACGTGAAGCAGGCCGCCACCGGTAGCGCACTGTTCGCCGTGGCCGGTGTACTCGCCGTGTTCGCGCTGATCATGCTGTCCTTCGCGGCCGCCTACGGGATTCACGCGACCGGGCTCGGGCTCGCGTGGGCATGGTTGATCGTCGGTGGAGCGTACCTGCTCATCGGCGTGATGTGTGCTGGAATCGGGATGCTGTGGCTCAAGCGCATCCGCGGCGTGGACGCGACGAAGCGCTCGGCGAACGAGTCGATCGCCGTACTGAAGCGGACCGTCCGCTAGCCCGTCGGCCTGGTGCCCGATCACCCGAGTAACTCAACGCATGCCTCAGCGACACCGCTCGGACAGTCATCTATGCCATGCTGACGGCCATGCCTTCTGACCTGTCACCGGTGTACGTGGCAGGCGCCTGGACACATCGCGAAATCCCCGCGAACGGCGCCCGCTTCCACGTCGTCGAACTCGGCGAGGGCCCGCTCGTGCTGTTCCTGCACGGCTTTCCGCAGTTCTGGTGGACCTGGCGGGACCAGCTCACGGCGTTCGCCGACGCGGGTTACCGCGCGGCGGCGATGGACCTTCGGGGCTACGGCGGCAGCGACAAGACGCCGCGCGGCTACGACCCGGTGACCCTCACGAACGACGTGACCGGCGTGATCAGGGCGCTGGGCGAGGCGAACGCGGCAATCGTCGGCCACGGCTGGGGCGCCACGCTCGGCTGGACGGCCGCGACGCTGCGGCCGAAGACGGTGCGGCGGCTCGTCGTCGTCGGCGCCGGGCATCCGCGGCGGCAGCGCGCCACGCTGCTGACCGATCCGGCGCAGATCAGCGCCAGCAGGCACGTGTTCGCCGCGCAGCGGCCGATGGCCGCGGAGAAGTCGCTGGTACGCGAGGGCGGCGCGGTCGTCGGGCGGATGCTGCGGGAGTGGAGCGGACCCGACTGGCCGCCGGACGACGTGGCCCGCCGCTACGAGCAGGCGATCATGATCCCCGGGGTCGCGCACTGCTCGCTCGAGTACTTCCGCTGGTGGGTGCGGTCCCTGCTGCGCCCTGACGGGATCGAGTACCAGCAGCGGCTGCGTGCGCCGACCGAGGTTCCCACGCTGCATCTGCACGGCGCGCTGGACCGCGCGATACTCACGTCCACGGCGCGCGGCTCCGGACGTCACGTTAACGCGCCGTACCGGTGGCGACTGCTCGACGGCGTAGGGCACTTCCCGCAGGAAGAGGCACCGAAGGTGTTCACCAACGAGGTGCTCAGTTGGCTGCGTGACGACGAGCCGGACCGGTGAGCCGCGGCCTCTGTGGTGAGCGCTGCTACTTGGGCACGCTGGGCGTGGTCGCGAAGTAGAGGGCGACTACCGCGCCGACGGCCATCAGCGGCGTGAGGAACGCGGTCTCCAACCTCTCTCCGGTGCGCTTGATTACCGGGACGCCGAAACGTGTCGGGATCGGCCAAAGCAGTGGGCAGCCGCGTTCGGTGAGGCAGTCTCCAGCCAGGTGGGTCAACGCGCCGAGACCGACGGAGACAGGCAGCCACGCCGGGTCCGATCCGATCCAACGGTCCATCAGGAACGTCCCGCCGACGGCCAGCAGCAGCACCACGCCCCACGAATCGATACCCCTGCCGGGCGGGCACAGGTGTAGCGCGCGGATCGCGAGGGACAGCAGGACGTAGACGAGGCCGAGCGTGAATGGTCTGCCGAGGTAGTGCGCACCGGCCCACGTACCGCCGGTGACCCCGGCCACGAACAGCAGCGAGTGAGTGGCGTGCCGGTGGCCGCCGGAGATCCACTCGACGAAACGGCACAGCAGGTGCGAGATCGGGCCGAGAAAGTGGGCGATGGTGCCTTCGGGGTGGTCGAGGTCGGGCAGCAGCGCGGCGCCGGCCGTGATGAACGTGCCGAGCAGGACGTCCTTGACGTCCAGATGCGCCGGCCACGACGCTGCGGGAACCCAGGCCGCCGCGGCGGCCCAGGCGAGCGCGCCGCTGGTGGAGTGTGAGTGTCCGAGCACGCAGCCGCCCCCAAGTCCTACCGACCCCTGAATGTTGATCAGACAGTAGCAACATCACGCCGTGATGAGTGTGATTGGCGGGCACAGTGTTGCGTAATGAGAGAACGCTAGATGGCACAGCCCTGCGTATCGACGGCTGACGTCGCGGTCGAACCCTCATGCGCATCCGGACCAACCTGATTGGCCGTCAAGGCGTAGCCGGTGGAAGAGTCCTCCAACGACTTCGCGAACACCACGCCGTACACCTCGCCGGTGGACGTGAGCAGCGGGCCGCCGGAGTTGCCCTGAAGCACCTGCGTGTAGAGCGAGAAGATGTCGCGGGTGGCGGACCCACGCTGGTAGATGTCCTGCCCCTGCGCCTGGATCTCCTGCCGGATACGCGCGGCCACCGGCGTGAACGGCCCGTCCTCCGGGAAACCGGCCACGACCGCGTCGTCACCGCTTGTCCCCGACGTATCGAACGCGAGCGGCGCGGAACGCAGCCCCGGCACGTAGAGCACGGCGATGTCACTGTTCGAGTCGAACAGCACGACCGTCGCGCGGTAAAGCCTGCCCTGACCGCCGATCTGCACGGTTGGATGCGTTACGCCGCCGACGACGTGAGCGTTCGTCATAACGTGCTGAGGCGCGTACACAAAGCCTGAGCCCTCGATCTGCTTTCCGCAGCTCGGTGCGTTACCGACGATCTTGACGATCGAGTTGCGTGCCTTGACCACGCCGGCCTGGTTGAGCACGGCAGGGTCCGGAGCCGGCACGTTCGCGATCTGCTCGTGGGTGAACGGCGCGAAGACCTGCGGGAATCCGCTGCGGTCGAGCACCGTGGCGAAGGAGCGGAACCAGCTCTGCGCGTCCGCCGGGAGCACCTGCCTCATCCCGTTGAGCAGCGCCGAGTTGCGTACCTGCTGGGAGACCACGGGCATGGTCGAGTTGACCAGGGCCAGGCCGAGGAACCAGGCGACCAGCAGCACCGAGACCACGGACACCGCCGCGCCCGCGGACTGATCGACCGCCTGCACCGGCCGCCAGGTGATCTCGCGGCGCACCCGGCCACCCGCGGACGTGGCCAGGACCTGCCCGATCACCGCGAGCACGAGCACGGCGCACAGCGAAACGGTGGAGACGAGCAGCGAGGGTGTGAAGCGCTGCATGATGATCGGCACGATCCACAGGCCGAGCATCA
The DNA here is from genome assembly GCA_046724665.1 of Actinomycetota bacterium. Classification (GTDB taxonomy): domain Bacteria; phylum Actinomycetota; class Actinomycetes; order Streptomycetales; family Catenulisporaceae; genus Actinocrinis. Next base: position 24,969 of record JBKOWZ010000283.1, on the reverse strand, counting down.
GGCCGCCGACGAAGCCGACGAAGGAAAGCACCCCGACAACGAAGCCCTGACGGTAACCGGAGACCGCGAAGGCGGCGGCGACAACGATCAGGATCAGATCGAGCAGGTCCACGCGCACACTCCCACTCGCCGCAGCCCTGATGGCAGGCGCTCACTCGTCGCGGCGGCCGCCGCCTCAGGTGTCGCCGTCACTCGTCACCGCCGGGATCCCGGTCCCTGTTCACCCCGTGCACGGCGTCCAAGTCGGTCGCGAACGGTCGCTGGTCGGCGGGCCGGATGGCGCTCGACCGGATCGCGAGCGCGGTGACGTGCTCGGGCAGGTCCTCGAGCCGAGTGCGGTCCCACGGCCGCTCCCAGCCGCCGATCCGAAGCACGGCGTCGAGCAGTGCGGCGGTGAAACCCCAGACCAATATGCCGTTGGCCTGGAAAGCCGGCCCGGTGTATCCGGACGGATGCCGTACCCGCAGCCGGTTCCCGGGGTCGGCGAGCTGCGCGACCGGCACCCGGTGCACCGCGGCCACCTCCAGCGGGCTGACGACACGCGGCGGCGACGGAGAGTGCCACCACCCCAGAACGGACGCGACCATGAAATCACTTGGTTGCAGGTAGAGCTCGGGCAGCTGCCCGAAGACGGTGACGGACGCCGGATCGACGCCGGTCTCCTCCTGCGCCTCGCGCAGCGCGGCCTGGATCGGCCCCCGGTCGTCTGGATCGATCCGGCCGCCGGGGAAGGCGGGCTGGCCGGCGTGCGCACGCAGCGTCGCGGCCCGCTCGGTGATCAGGACGTCGGGCTCCGGCTCGTCCACCGAGCCGCCCGCGCCGAACAGGATCAGCACGGCCGACCGGCGCGGTTCGCCGGGCAGCGTGCGCGGCCTCGGGCGGAAGCCGAGCCAGTTCGGCCGCAGCTCGCGCAGCCCCACGGCCAGCGGCCGCAGCCAGATCGGCAGGTCGGCGGGGTCCGCCACGAAGTCCCCGCGCTCGCCCTCACCGTCCACGGCGTCGGCGCCCGCCGCGTCGTTCACGAGGCCACCTTCCGCGCCGCCGCCAGCGACGCCGCTTCGCGGGCGGACGCCGGACGCAGCAGCGCCTCCGCCTTGACCGGGTCGGTCTCGCCGATCGCGCGGGACGGGCACAGCGCGGCCACCGGGCAGGCGCCGCAGGCCGGCCGCCGCGCGTGGCACACCCGGCGGCCGTGGAAGATGAGCCGGTGGGACAGCATCGTCCATTCCGACTTGGGGAACAGCGCGCCCACCTGGTGCTCGACCTTGACCGGGTCCTCGTCGCGGGTCCAGCCGAAGCGGCGCGACAGCCGGCCGAAGTGAGTGTCCACGGTGATCCCGGGCACGCCGAACGGTCGGCCTGTCTTGGGATCGACCGCGTTGCCCAGCACCACGTTGGCCGTCTTGCGTCCGACGCCCGGCAGCTTGACCAGCTCGTCCAGCGTCCTCGGCACCTCGCCGTCGTACCGGTCGCGCAGCGCGGCGGACAGCCCGAGCAGCGACCTGGCCTTGTTCCGGTAGAACCCGGTGGGCTTGATCAGCTCCTCCAGCTGCGCCGGATCCGCCGCGGCCATGTCGTCCGGTGTCGGGTACTCGGCGAACACCGCGGGCGTCGTCAGGTTCACGCGCACGTCAGTGCACTGCGCCGAGAGCACCACGGCGACGATCAGCTGGAACGGATTCTCGAAGTCCAGTTCGCAGCGCGCGTCCGGATACGCCTCGGCGAGAATCCGGTTGATCTTCCGTGCTCTGCGCACCAGAGCGGTGGGCGACTCGGCAACACTCACTGCCCCAGCCTAGAGTCCTCAAGCCGTGCCGCGTTGCCGCGATCGCACACCCCCGGCCGCGACCGGAGCGGCCGTGCAGTGAGCGCCGGGATAAATCTCGGCGTTGGGTGCGCGAAGGAACCGTGTGAAACGTCAGGTGTGGCGTTCCTGAGTATGTGGATTACCGTGTGGTAGGCCACACTGTTCGATGCAGGGCCATAACAGATTGCGGCGCGGCGTCGAGTCGTGAGGGACGACCGGCGACTTACACCGCAGAAGAACGGCTTAACCGCCGATGGAGGGTTCGTTAGTGGAGGACGTGCTGCGTCGGAGCCCGTTGTTCGCCGCGTTGGATGAAGAGGCGTCGAACTCGCTGCTCAAGTCGATGACCGAGATCGCGCTCAGCCGCGGCGAAGCGCTTTTCCACGAGGGCGACCCCGGCGACGCGCTGTACGTGGTGGTCGAGGGGAAGATCAAGCTCGGCCGCTCCTCCGGCGACGGCCGGGAGAACCTGACCGCGGTGCTCGGCCCGGGAGAGATGTTCGGCGAGCTCTCGCTGTTCGACCCGGGGCCGCGCACCTCGACCGCCACCGCGCTGACCTCGACCCGGCTGCTCGCGCTCGGCCACACCGAGTTGCAGCCGTGGCTCTCGGCCCGGCCGGAGGTGGCCCGCGCGCTGCTGCGGGCCATGGCGCGCCGGCTGCGCCGCACCAACGAGACGCTGGCCGACCTGGTGTTCTCCGACGTGCCCGGCCGGGTGGCCAAGGCGCTGCTCGACCTGTCAACCCGGTTCGGGCAGCCCACCGGGGACGAGCAGGAGGGCATCAAGGTCTCGCACGACCTGACCCAGGAGGAGCTGGCACAGCTGGTCGGCGCGTCCCGCGAGACGGTGAACAAGGCGCTGGCCGACTTCGCACAGCGCGGCTGGATCAAGCTGGAGGCGCGCGCGGTCATCCTGCTCGACACGGTGCGTCTGGCGCGGCGCGCGCGTTAAGAGCTCGCGCTAGGAACCCTTCGCGTCCAGGTATTCCAACTGCGCGAGAACGGACAGCTCGGCGGCTGGCCACAGGCTGGGATCGACGTCGGCGTAGACGCGTCGTACGACCTCCCTCGCCGTGCGGTCGCCCGCAGCACGCGCCGCCTCGACCTGCGCCAAACGCGCGGCGCGGTGCGTGAGGTAGAACTCGACCGCCGTGCCCGGCTCGGTAACGATCGGTCCATGACCCGGCAGTACGACGCCGACGGTCCCTGACTCGGCCATGCGCCGGATACGCGTCAACGAGTCGAGATACTCGGCCAGCTTGCCGTCAGGGTGCGCGACGAGCGTCGTACCGCGTCCGAGGACGGTGTCACCGGTCAACAGCGCACGGTCGGCGGGCAGCAGGAACGAGAGCGAGTCGCCGGTGTGTCCGGGCGTGGCCACGACGCGGATCTCCAGGCCGCCGACCGTGAACACGTCGCCGTCGCCGAGGCCTTCCGAACCAAGCCGCTGCGCCGGATCCAGGGCTCGAACCGGGGCACCGGTCAGCTGCGCGAACCGGCGGGCCGCCTCGGCGTGGTCGGGGTGACCGTGCGTCAGCAGGATCGACGCGACGTGTGCACCGACCGCCTCGGCCTGTTCGACGACGGCCGCGAGATGGCCTTCGTGCGCGGGACCCGGATCGACGACCACGGCCTCGGTCGCGCCGGGCTCGGCCAGCACCCAGGTGTTCGTGCCGTCGAGCGTCATCGGGGACGGATTCGGGGCCAGCACCAGCGTGGCGCGCGGCGTCGCCGGCCCCGAGACGACCGGCCCGGGCGGGGCGCCGGAAATCAGTTCGCCCCGTCCGACGCGGCGTCGTCGATCTCGACCGTGAGCTCGACCTCGACCGGCGCGTCCAGCGGCAGCGCCGCGACGCCGACGGCCGAGCGCGCGTGCGCCCCGGCCTCGCCGAACACGCGGCCGAGCAGCTCGCTCGCCCCGTTGACCACCGCGGGCTGGCCGGTGAAGTCCGGCGCGGAGGCGACGAAGCCGACCAGCTTGACGACCCGCCGCACCCGCGTCAGCTCGCCGACCTCGGCCTTGATCGCGGCCAGCGCGTTGAGGGCGCAGCGCTCGGCGAGCTGCTTGGCATCCTCGGCGGAGACCTCGGAGCCGACCTTGCCGGTCTTCGGCAGCGCGCCGTCCACCGTGGGCAGCTGCCCCGAGGTGAAGACCAGCGAGCCGGACCGCACCGCGGGAACGTACGCGGCCAGCGGCTTGGCGACCTCGGGCAGCTTCAGCCCGAGCGCGGCCAACCGCTGCTCGGGCGTCGCGCCGAGACCGGCCGCCTCGTGCGCGGTCACTACTGCTTCTCGCGCTTCATGTAGGCCACCAACTGCTCCGGGTTCGGGCCCGGCACCACCTGGACCAGCTCCCAGCCGTCCTGGCCCCAGTTGTCCAGGATCTGCTTCGTCGCGTGCACGAGCAAGGGCACGGTCACGTACTCCCACTTGGTCATGGCCAGAGCCTAACGGGTCGGCCGCGCCCCCTGCCCGTTCGTCTCCTATTAGGCTCGTGCCCGTGACGAAAGCAGCCGACGCGCGCCGGGCGAAGCCCGACTGGCCCGCTGTGCGCCTGCACGTGGTCACCGGAAAGGGTGGTACGGGCAAGACAACGGTCGCCGGCGCGCTGGCGCTCGCCCTGGCGGCGGGCGGCGAGCGGCGCGGGCACCGGCGCGTCCTGTTGGTCGAGGTCGAGGGGCGGCAGGGACTGGCCCAGCTGTTCGACACCGAGCCGGTCCCGTACGAGGAGCGGCGGGTCGCGGTCACCCCGGACGGTGGCGAGGTGTGGGCGCTGGCCATCGACGCCGAGCAGGCGCTGCTCGAGTACCTCGACATGTTCTACAAGCTCGGCCCGGCGGCGCGGGCGCTGCGCCGGTTCGGCGCGATCGACTTCGCCACGACCATCGCGCCGGGCATCCGCGACGTGCTGCTGACCGGCAAGACCTGTGAGGCGGTACGTCGGCGCGCCGCCTCGGCGCAGGGGCAGGGGCGCACGCCCGGCGACCGTGTGTTCGACTACGACGCCGTGGTGATGGACGCGCCGCCGACCGGCCGGATCACCCGATTCCTCAACGTGAACTCCGAGGTCTCCGGGCTGGCCCGGGTCGGGCCGATCCGCAACCAGGCCGACGCGGTGATGCGCGTGCTGACCAGTGCGCAGACCGCGGTGCACTTCGTCACGCTGCTTGAGGAGATGCCGGTGCAGGAGACCCTGGACGGTCTCGCCGAGCTGCGCGCGGCCGGGCTGCCGGCCGGCGGCGTGGTGGTCAACCAGGCGCGCCCGATCGTGCTGCCCGAGGACCGGCTGAAGAAGGCCGCGCAGCCCGGCGGCCTGGATCCGGCCGAGCTGGAGGCCGGGCTCGCGCCGGTGGGCCTGGCCGATCCGGAGGTGGTCGCGGCGCTGGCCGGGCTGGCGACCGAGCACGCGCAGCGGGTGCTGCTCGAGGCGGAGCAGCGCGAGGCGCTGGCCGCGACCGACGCGCCGATGTACGAACTGCCGCTGCTCGGCGAGGGGGTCGATCGGGTCGGGCTCGATCTGCTCGCGAAGGAACTGCGCCGCCAGGGGGCGGCGTGAACGGCGCGAACGCGGCCGCGCGGCGGCTGGATCCGGACCGGCTGCTGGACTCGGCGGACACCAAGATCGTGGTCTGCTGCGGTTCGGGCGGGGTCGGCAAGACGACCACCGCGGCGGCCTTCGCGCTGCGCGCCGCGGAGCGCGGCCGGGACGTGGTGGTGCTGACCATCGACCCGGCGCGGCGGCTGGCCCAGTCGCTCGGGCTGACCGAGCTCGACAACACCCCGCGCGAGGTGGCCGGGATCGACCAGTCGAACGGCGGCCGGCTGCACGCGATGATGCTCGACATGAAGCGGACCTTCGACGAGATCGTGGTCGAACACGCCGATCCGGAGCGGGCGAGGCAGATCCTGGCGAACCCCTTCTACCAGTCGCTGTCCGCCAGCTTCGCCGGCACGCAGGAGTACATGGCGATGGAGAAGCTCGGCCAGCTGCGGGCGCGCGGCGAGTGGGACCTGATCGTGGTGGACACCCCGCCGAGCCGTTCCGCGCTGGACTTCCTGGACGCCCCCGACCGGCTCGGCTCCTTCCTGGACGGCCGGCTGATCAGGATCCTGTCGGCCCCGGCGAAGGTCGGCGGGATGGGCGCGTTCCGGCTGCTGGCCGGCGGGTTCGGCATGGTGACCGGGGCGCTGGGCAAGATCCTCGGCTCGACGCTGCTGGCCGAGGTGCAGTCCTTCGTCGCCGCGCTCGACACCATGTTCGGCGGCTTCCGCGAACGGGCCGAGCGTACGTACCGGCTGCTCCAGACCGAGGGGACCGCCTTCGTGGTGGTCGCCGCACCCGAGCCGGACGCGTTGCGCGAGGCGTCCTACTTCACCGAGCGGCTGGCCACGGACAAGATGCCGCTGGCCGGGCTGGTGCTCAACCGGGTGCACCGGCCGCCGGTGGACATCACGGCGGAACGTGCGCTCGCGGCCGCCGAGCAGCTGACGAACGGCAAGGCCAAGGGCGCCAAACGGAACGCGGAACGTACCGAGGATGAGGCGCAGTCCACCGCGCTCGCCGCCGCCTTGCTGCGGCTGCACGCGGAGCGCGTGGTGCTCTCCCGCCGGGAGAACAGGCTGGCCGGGCGCTTTCTGGCCAGCCACCCCGGCATCCCGGTGCTGGAACTGGCCGCGCAGGCCGAGGACATCCACGATCTGGCCGGGCTGCGCGAGATCATCGCGCGTTCGGTCTGACCCGGCCGCCCCTGCCCGAACGGGGGCTCGCCGGCCGGCGCAGCTCAGGAGCTGATCGGCGGATCAGCGGTCACTGAACCACCGAGGTCCATCACCGAGGTCTGACAGCTCGGTGGATCAACTTCCGGCCGTGACGACCGGCGTACGCTGGCGTAGGTAGGCCTCGCGCTTGCCCTCCAGCACCTTGCGCCACGAGCGCACATCGGGCCGCCGCCGCAGCAGCGCCCGCCGCTCGCGTTCCGTCATCCCGCCCCAGACGCCGAATTCGACCCGGTTGTCGAGCGCGTCCGCCAGGCACTCGGTGCGTACCGGGCACGCGGCGCAAACCGTCTTCGCCCGGTTTTGGGCGGCCCCCTGGACGAACAGCTCGTCGGGGTCCATGCCCCGGCAGGCCGCCGCTATCGTCCAGTCCTCCACCCAGCTCTTGACCGCGCTGTCCACCGCGGCCATCGCCTTCATCGGCACTGCGCTCTCCGACCCTGCCATCTCCGGTGCCGTCCTCTCAGCCTCGAGGCTCCCCCAACGGCGGCCGATACCTTCCGGCCGAGGCGGCGCCGGCGACCGGGGACGGAGAGGACCCGCCACCGCGGCCGAAGCACGCGCAGACCGGAACGACCGGCACGACATCCGCACTTGTCGCACTAGCCCTACCGCCGGCACCCGGTGGCCCAGACCCGCCGGATGCCGATACCGCCGAATGGACTCTCGAGGCGTTCCCGCAGTTCGGGACGCACCTTCCGCGAAGAGATCTCTTCAGCTAGCACGACATTACGGATAACAATCAGCGCTCGACAGTCCCCGAACTGGTCAATCTCGTATGGCCCGTCCGGACTATCTCAGTTGTAGCAACTGGGCCACAGATTTCTCCGGCATCGCCCCGTCCTGCTCCGGCCGCGGGCGCGGACCGTACTCTGTTCGGCATGGCGACAGGACGTAACGGCTACGCCGGAGCAAGCGGCTTAGGGCGGCTGATATCGCACCTGGGCACGTTCGTCGTGATCAGCGGCCTGGCCGGGGTGCTCTTGGCCGGGCTCACGCTGCCCTTCGTCGGCAGCTTCGGGCTGACCGCCAAGGCCGCCTCCGACCACTTCGAGGACCTGCCGGTCGATTTCGCCGCGCCGGTGCTGCCGCAGCGCTCCAAGGTCCTCGCGGACGACGGCTCGGTGATCGCGTACACCTGGGGCGACTACGGCAACCGGATCGTCGTGCCGATGGCGCAGATAAACCCGAGCATGCCGCACGCCCTCGTCGCCATCGAGGACATCCGCTTCTACCAGCACGGCGGCATCGACATCAAGGGCACCGTGCGCGCCCTGCTCAACAACTCGGCGGGCGGTAATACACAGGGCGGCTCGTCGATCACGCAGCAGTACGTGAAGAACGTGCTGCTGCTGGAGGCCGGCACCGACAAGACGAAGCAGCAGGCCGCGATCGCCGACACGTTCTCGCGTAAACTCACCGAGCTCAAGTACGCGATAGCAGTGGAGAAGACGCTCAGTAAGGACCAGATCCTGGAGCGTTACCTCAACCTGGTCTACTTCGGCAACGGTGCGTACGGCGTGCAGGCGGCGGCCGAGCGCTATTTCTCCACCACCGCGGACAAGCTGACGGCACCTCAGTCCGCGATGCTGGCCGCGATCATCAACAGCCCGACCGAGTTCGACCCGTTCGCGCACCCCGCGCAGACGCTCGAGCGGCGCAACATCGTGCTGCAAGACATGGCGAACCCGTCGCTGAACTACATCACCCCGGCGCAGGCCGCGCAGTTCCAGAAGGCACCGCTCGGCCTGAAGCCGACGACCCCGCACAGCGGCTGCATCGAGGCGCAGGGCTCGGCGCAGTTCTTCTGCAACTACGTGTACGAGAGTTTCCTGGCGAGCCCGGTGTACGGCAAGACGGTCGCCGACCGCAAGGCGATGTGGAACCAGGGCGGTCTGACGATCCAGACCACGATGAGCGTGAAGGACGAGCGCGCCTCGGACGCGGCGATCGCGGCCCGTGTCTACGGCAGTGACCTGGCGAAACACGGCATCGCCTCGGCGCTCGTGATGGTCGAGCCCGGCACCGGCGAGATCAAGGCGATGGCGCAGTCGGCGCGGATGGGCAGCGGCTCCGGGCAGACGTACATCAACCTGTCCGCGGACAAGGCACACGCCGGCACCAACGGCTTCCAGGCCGGCTCCTCGTTCAAGATCTTCGTCGGCCTCGCCGCGCTCGAACAGGGCATCAACCCGAACCAGGTGATCAACGCGCCCGCGACGCTCAACGACGTCGGCACGCAGGTGGCGGTGTGCGCGGGAGGCCAGACGCACATCACGTGGCCGCCCAACGAGCCGGAGTCGAGCAAGTACGCGCCGTCGAACGACGATCACGCAGACCACCCGACGGCGATGCCGAATGCGTACGCGCAGTCCATCAACACGTACTTCTTGAAGCTGGAAGAACAGACCGGACTGTGCAAGCCCGCGCAGATCGCCGAGTCGATGGGCGTAACCCAGGACAACGACACCGGTACGGGTAAGGCATTGCAGCAGATCCTGTCGTTCACGCTCGGCACGAACCTGATCACGCCGGTGGAGATGGCCAGTGCGTACGCCACCTTGGCGGCACAGGGCACGTACTGCGTGCCCTACGTGATCAGGCAGGTGATCGACGTGTCCGGGAAGTCCTACGGCGGCCAGGCACGCAACTGCCGCCAGGTACTCGACCCGAACATCGCCAACGAGATGACGTCGATGCTCCAGGGTGTCGTGCAGTACGGCACGGCCGCCGGCGCGGTGCCACTGAGCAACAGCCGTCCGGTGGCAGGCAAGACCGGTACCACCGACGCGGGCGTAGCGACCTGGTTCGACGGCTACACGCCGCAGCTCGCGGCGGCCACCTGGACTGGTTACATCAACTGGAACGAAAAGACGAAGCTGGCGAGCGTCAAGATCGGACCGTCGTACTACCCCGGTGAAATCTTCGGTGCGTCGATCTCCGCGCCGACGTTCAATGACGCGATGACCGGCGCGCTCGCGGGAACGCCGGTGGAGAGCTTCACCCCGCCGACCGGCTTTAACCAGCCGAGCAACAACCCCGACAAGGGCAGGGGTGGCGGCAACGGTGGGACCAACGGCGGCCTGCCCGGCGGCTTCATCGGCGGAATCCTAGGCGGCACAACCGGAGGCACCGGCGGCCACTAACACCACCATCCACCTGCCCTACCCGGCCGCCACGCCCCCTCCCCCACCGTCACCCGACACCCGACTCGCCACTAGCCACCCACAACCCGCCACCTGCACGCACGTGTGCACGCACCCCCGCACGTACACACTCCCGCCCTCCACCCCAACCCACTGACTCACCCACCCACTCATTCACCACTAACTACTAAGCGCCTCTTTCACCACTGCCGCGACACGCCCGCCCTCCGCCCGACCGGCGATCTTCGGCGTGAGCGCCTTCATCACCAACCCCATCGACTTCGGTCCGACCGCCCCGGTCTCCGCGATGGCGTCCGCGACCAGGGCACTCAACTCGTCGTCGGTGAGCTGCGTAGGCAGATAGTGCGACAAGACCTCCCCCTCGGCACGCTCGCGCGCGGCCTGCTCGTCGCGCCCCGCCCCGGCAAAGGCCTCCGCTGCCTCGCGCCGCTTCTTAACCTCGCGCGTGAGCACCGTGACTGTCTCGGCGTCGGAGAGCGTGCGTGCCACGGCCCCGGCGACCTCCTCGTTGGTGATGGCGGTCAGCGCCATCCGCAGCGCGGCGGCCCGCAGCTCGTCCCGGCCCTTGATCGCGGCGGTGAGGTCGGCGCGCAGGCGGTCCTTGATCGTCGTTGTCGTGGTCATGGCACTAGCGTGTCACGAAGCCGATCCGAAGCCGAACCGGAGCGCACGGCGCCCCGCCGCCGTCCCGCCACACCCCCGACGTTCGCCGCACATACAATCGTCGAATGCGCCGATCGATCTCCGTCCCGCTGGGCGTCGCGGCCGCAGCAGCAGCCGGACTCGCCTACGCGGCCGGTGTCGAGGTCAACCTCTACCGCCTGCGCCGCTTCACCGTCCCCGTGCTCGCGCCCGACGCGCAACCGCTGAGGATCCTGCACGTCTCGGACATCCACATGATCCCCGGCCAACGCCGCAAGCAGGACTGGCTGCGTTCCCTCGCCACGCTGCGCCCGGACCTGGTGGTCAACACCGGCGACAACCTCTCGCACCCCGACGCGGTCCCAGAAGTCCTCAGCGCACTCGAACCGCTCCTCGCGTTCCCCGGCGTCTTCGTCCTCGGCTCGAACGACTACTACCAGTCCAAGCGGCTCAACCCGGCGAAGTATCTGATGCCGGGCGACCGCTCGCACGCCCCCCGCCGCAAGCGCCGCGAGAACGACTGGCCGACGCTCCAGGCGGCGTTCGTCAACGAGGGCTGGCTCAATCTCAATAACGCCCGTGCCACGCTCAAGCTCCCGGCGCAAGACCGGACGATCAGCTTCGTCGGCGTAGACGACCCGCACGTCCGCCGCGACCGCTACCCCACGCGCCCGGCGCGCCCAACGAGCGCGGCGACGGCACCAGCAGCATCAAGCCCGACGTCCCCGCCCTTGCCATCGCCAGCGCCATCGCAAGATCTCAGCATCGGCGTAACGCACGCCCCCTACCTGCGCGTCCTCGATGCAATGGCGACCGAGGGCCTACCGCTCATCCTCGCCGGCCACACGCACGGCGGCCAACTGTGCGTCCCCTTCTACGGCGCGCTGGTAACGAACTGCGACATCGACCGAGCCCGTGCGAAGGGCCTGCACACCCACACCGCGAGCGGCAACACGTCGTACCTCCACGTCTCCGCAGGCTGCGGCGCGTCCCGCTACGCCCCTGCGCGCTTCGCGTGTCCCCCAGAGGCCTCCCTCATCACGCTGCTCCCGCGCACGAACTAAGGATTTCCACGATCCACCTCCGCTCGGCTAGACTTGCGGAGCACTCCGGGGTGTAGCGCAGCTTGGCAGCGCGCTTCGTTCGGGACGAAGAGGTCGTGGGTTCAAATCCCGCCACCCCGACGGAATGAAAGTGCAGGTCAAAGGGCCACCGCCTACTGAAGGCGGTGGCCCTTTACTTGTGCTCTGCATCTGGGGTGAACAGGTCGTGAGTTCACTGCACGCTTGAGCAGCAGGAGGCACGTGTCTGCCGGGAGCGGTTGCTCGTGGTTTTTTTACGTTGGATCCCGGGAGATTTCCGGGAGAAAGATCTTGACAGCCGCTCTCGGCGCTCACGGCTCACGCGGCCCGGACTGCATGGTCGCCGCGACGAAATTACGCGAGTCGGCGCGTGCGCCGCACCGTGTTCAACGGCTGGGAACTGCTGCGCAAGCACGAGTACGAAGATTGCGGTGCGATCGCCACCCGCCTATGCGACAAGTACCACGCGATACACGCTGCCGACCCGCTCTACGACACCACCCGCGAATCAGACGTCGGCCTCCTCGCCTGCCCGGCGTGACGGCCAGGCCAGGCTGTCTGGTGGACGGGGCACAGACAGCCCGTCTCGTGGGCGAAATGGCGGCCGTGGTGATTGTTCGCTGAAACGCCACGTCCCCGGAGGCTGACAACCGGTCTGATCTCGACTACTGATAGTGGAGGGCATCTCAGAGTTCGCATACCGCTCGGGAGGCGGGATGCGTGCTTGCTGGGCACGCCGGGATGGACCCCGACTCCGCGGTGTGCGGTCGTGGTCCAGCCGGTCGTTGCTTGTCCGTCGCACGACCGCATCGCCGCGGGTGAAGGGGCCCGCCGGGTCCCGGCCGTGCCGATGCGGCATCAGAGAGACAAGGACCCTGATGTCATCAACCACCACCGGGCCACTCGGGCGGATACGCCGCCGCCTCACCGCACTGGCCGCGGTCTTCGCGGTCAGCGTCGCCGGCCTGACCATGGCGGCGGCGCCCGCGCACGCGGCAACCACGGCGACGGTGTACGTCGCGAACTTCGGCTCGGGCACGGTCTCGGTCATCGACGCCGGCTCGAACACCGTGACCGCCACCATCCCGGTCGGCATCCATCCGTGGGGGGAGGTCGTCAACCCGGCCGGAACCCGCCTGTACGTAGCGAACGAAGCCTCGTCGACGGTCTCGGTGATCAACACGATGGCCAACACGGTCGTCGACACCATCGCCACCACCGGCTTGCCGCGGGCCCTGGCGATCAACTCCGCGGGCACCACGCTGTTCGTCGGCGGGTTCGACAAGGTCCAGATGGTCAACACCGCCACCGACACGGTTACCGCGACCATCCCGGTCGGCCAGTTGATCACGTCGATCGCCGTCAGCCCGGACGGCGCCCACGCCTACGTACTCAACAACGGCACTGGCAGCATCTCGGTCATCGACACGGCCACCGCCGCCGTCAGCGCCACTTGGAACATCTTCGGTGGCGCGATCGCCCTCAGCCCGGATGGCGCCCATCTCTACGTGGCCGGTGGCGGTTACGGGCTGAATGTGGTCGACACGGCCACCGGTTCCGTGACGGCCACCGTGGCCACCGGTACCGGTGTGGTGTACGCCATCGCCCTCAACCCGGCGGGCACGACCGCCTACGTCACCAACACCACTTCCGTCTTCGCCGTTGACCTGACCACCGACACCGTGACCGCGACCGTCCCGGTGGGCAGCTACCCCCTGAACCTGGCGGTCGACTCCACGGGAACGTCCGTGTACGTCGCGAACCTGCTGAGCAACAACATGGTCACGCTCAACACCTCCACCAACACCGTGACCGGCTCGGTGCCGGTGGGCAGCCAGCCGCGCGGCATCGCCGTGGCCGACGTGCCCGCGCCGCCGACCGTCGGCTCCCTGTCCCCGAACCACGGTCCCGAGGCCGGCGGCACCTCTGTGACGATCACCGGCAGCGGCTTCACCGGGGCCAGCGCGGTGACCTTCGGCACCGTGGCCGCGTCCTCGTTCACGGTTGACTCCGACACCCAGATCACCGCCACCGCCCCGGCGCACACCGACGGCAGTGTCGACGTGACCGTCACCACCGGCGGCGGCACCAGCGCCACCGGCTCCGCAGACCTGTACACCTACGACGAACCCGCCCCCGCCGTCACCGCGATCAGCCCGGCGTCGGGCCCGGAGGCCGGCGGCACAGTTGTGACGATCACCGGCACCGACTTCCTCGGCGCGACCGCCGTGCACTTCGGCACTGCGGCAGCGGCATTCACCGTCACCAGCGACACCCAGATCACCGCCACCGCCCCGGCCGGCACCCTCGGAACTGCGGTGGACGTCACCGTGACCACCCCGGCGGGCACCAGCGCCACCGGCGCGGCGGACAAGTACACCTACATCAGCCAGGTCGCGAAGGTCACCGCGGCCGGACGGCTGAACATCGGCGGCCACGACGCGGAGTTCGGGTTCGACGCCCGCGCGACGCAGGCCGGCGGACCGATCAAGGGACGCCTGATCTACAACGACCAGAGCACCGGCGTCAGGATCAAGGACTCCACCATCACCGTGCTCTACCTGACCAGCCCGACCACCGCACACGCCGAGGGCGCCGCCAGCTGCACCATCGGCGCAACCACCAGCCCGTGCACCTTCACCGTGACCGCCACCGACCCCGGCGGGTTCACCCTCACCTACAACGCCACCACCGTGGGCGGCACCATCGCCAACGGCCACGTCCACGTCTCCGCTGACAACGGCGGCAACGGCAACTCCGCCACCCCCGCGACCGCACACCAGCTACGGACCGCCACCACCGCACCGGCCGTCGACGCCAGCCCGGCCACGGCCGCGATGACCGGCGGATTCTCCGCATCCCTGCTGGGGATCTCACTGAACGGCGCACGCTGCGCCACCGCGGCCCTGATCTACACCGACGGCACCGCCACAGGCGACACCAACTGCCTGCTGCTCGGCGTCCTGGGCATCAACATCGACATCAACCTCCACCTGACCGGCGGCACCCTCGGGACCGGCAACAACAGCGCCACCGTGACCGGAACCGCCACAGTCACCGTTGCCGGCCTCCTGCCGATCACGCTGCCGGCCACCGAAGTCCTCACCGCCAGCGGCACCAGCGGCACCACCGGCCTCCAACTCACCGTGGGAGGAGTGACCCTGCCCGTCCTGCCCATCGCCACCGGAGCCATCCAGATCGGCTGACCACCGAACCTCATGTCGTCCTGCCGGACCGTTCACCGTGAACGGTCCGGACGGACGTTGAAACGAGTCGTCGAGCCAGCGCAGGCCGGGATTGCCGAGCGGTTCTGTCCACGTCCCGACGTCGGTTCCGTCCGCCCAGACCTCGGCGGCTTGGTACGCGGCGGCCTGGTCCGTGGTGCGCTGAAGGTCGGCGCCGTTGTTGGCGGGGTCGAGGGCCAAGGAAAACTCGCCCAGAGGGGTGTCGGGCGCGCCGCGCGAGTGGTGTCGCACTGGGTGTCGCGGCGATGTCTGCATTCCCGGGCGAAAAATCAACTCTCGTCATCGTGCGCACCGGCGTGCGTCCGGCAGGGTGGTTGTGCGTACGTGGATCAGGTGCTCGCGTGCCTGGTCAGGGCGGCTTCGTACGCGCGCATCGTGTCCACGAGTGTCGCTCGCTGCGCGGGCGTGAGCGTGGCCAGCACCTCGGTCCAGGCAGTGGCACTGCCGGAGAGCCACTGGCTGATCGCCGTTG
Organism: Actinomycetota bacterium; assembly: GCA_046724665.1. Classification (GTDB taxonomy): domain Bacteria; phylum Actinomycetota; class Actinomycetes; order Streptomycetales; family Catenulisporaceae; genus Actinocrinis. The sequence goes on along the minus strand of JBKOWZ010000283.1, from coordinate 9,778 downwards.
CGTAGCCCGGTGCGATCGCGATGATCCGACGCCGCCGGTCCGCATCGTCCTCTCCGCGGGTGAGGATGCCGTGGCGGGACAGGTCGCCGACCATGAGGCTGACGGTGGTGGGCGCCACCTCGAGCCGGTCGGCCAGCTGGCTGACCGTCAGCGGGCCGTCGTATTGCAGGTTGGCCAGCAGGGCCAGGTGCCGCGGAGCGAGGTCCAGCCCGCGCAGGGCTGCCGGGACGGGCAGCCGCTTGGCCCGGCCGACCAGGCGTGGCATCAGCAGCAGCATGCATCGCACGGCCTGCGCCGTGGTCATTCCGTCGCTGGCGCTCACTTCTTCACTCATGTTACCTTTGCATTCAAAGCTTTTTTGAGAGCAAACCGAGGACCCCACGATGCCACACCTCACGGCCCGCGTGCCTGAGACGCAGCTGACCGGCAACGAACCCGCGCTGATCGCCGCGCTGACCGACGCCGTGGTGGAGGTGTACGGCGAGTGGGCGCGTGACCTCGTGGTCGTCCATCTCGACGGCGTGCCCCGGGGGCGTTGGGGCATCGGTGGACGGGCGGCCGATGACGCCGCACCGGCGATCACCTTCGGCATCCGCGAGGCGGCACTGGCCCGCCCCGACGCCGGCCAGATCACGGCACGGCTGGTTGCCGGACTGACCGACGCGGTGGCAAGCGTCCTCGGCGAGCAGGTCCGCAACGGCACCAGCGTCGAACTCGTCGCCACCCCCGCGGGCCGCACCGGCATCGCGGGCACCGTCGTCGAATAGACGGCTGACCGCGTTCGGGGCGCTGTACGGCCCTGATGCGGCATCCGGAGTCGGTGTGCCGAACAGGTGAATCTCGCGTACCTCTTACGGTGTCGCCCTGGTTCGGGTCGATTCAGAGGTATTAGCTACCGATCATGTCACCCTCAACTCATCCTTACATTCACAGCTGTCGATCAGCTCGCCTGGGACGCGCGCTGCTCGCCGTCACCGTGCCGCTCACAGCGGGCGTGCTCGTCACTCTGCCGGCGGCGATGGCGGCCTCGCGCCCTGGCCCGCACGCCCATCCGCAGGTGCGCACGAGCTTCGGCAACCCGGTCGCGGGCAACCAGGGCTTCCTGGTGTTCGTGAACGGCAACGCCACGGTCAGCTCGAACGAGAACGAGGGCACTATGGCTCTCGGCGGAAACCTGACGATCGGCGGCAACTACAACGTAGCCAACCATCCGCCGACCCATCCGTTCACCGCGTCCGGCGATACGACGCCCGTCGGCCTGCTGATCGGCGGCAACATCAACTGGGCCGGCAGCAGCGGCCAGTTGAAGGCGCTGAGCAGCACGTACGTCAAACTCGGCAATGCGGCCGGCACCAGCGTGCTCGGCACCTCGCCGACCCAGCTGGTTCCGACCGGCGCCGGCGCGGGCTCTACTCCGAGCCTGAGCCTGTCCACGACCCAGTCCGCCGCATCGATCGAGCAGTCCGGGCTGGTCGACTTCAATACGGCGTTCACGGCGTACGATCAGCGTTCGACGGCGATGGCGAGTTGTTCGAACAACGTGACCATGACGAACGCCAACGGCAATACGCTCACGTCTCCGTTGCCGGCCGGCTCGCAGGTCTACTTGAGCCTGTCGTCAACCGGAACCAACGTTTGGACGGTCAGCGCCGCGGACCTGGCCAACGTTTCCGTTCTGACGCTGCGTAGCGCGCCGAGCGCTTCCGCGCCTTTGCTGATCAATGTGGTGGGCACCGCCGGCACCTTCACGTGGAGCCCGCCCTCCGGCCCCAACACGACTCAAGCACCGTATGTGCTGTGGAACTTCCCGGATGCGACCACGGTGAACCTGGCTGGTGCGAACACGGTCGAGGGGACGATCTACGCGCCGCGCGCATTCGTGAACCACACGGGCGCCGGCAACACTGAAGGCAATCTGATCGCGAACTCGTATGCGCAGACCAGTGCGGAGGTGCACGACTTCCCGTTCGCCGGCGATATCAACTGCGGGCCGAGTGCCAGTCCCAGCCCGAGCAGTTCCAGCGCCAGCCCGAGCCCGACGCAGACGAGTGCCAGCGCGAGTGCCAGCCCTAGCCCTACGCAGACCAGCGCCAGCGCCAGCGCGAGCCCGACGCAGACCAGCGCCTCGCCCGTCGCAACACCGGGCCAGCTGACCATCACCAAGACCTCCAACCCGGCATCCGGCCGGGTCAAGTCCGGTGACGTGGTGACCTACACCATTACCGTTCACAACCCCGGCGCCACCGACTACAACGGCGCCACCCTCACCGACGACCTCTCCGGCGTGCTGGATCTGGCCACCCTCACCTCCACGCCCACCGCCACCCTCGGCACCATCACCCTGGCAGGCCAGAAGCTGACCTGGAGCGGGGACCTACCCGCCGGCGCGAGCGCCGTCATCACCTACCAGGTCACCGTCAACTAGGCCCGAGGAGAAACCACCATGTCCACGATCTACCACCGCGCCGCCCGCCACAGCCTGGCCCGCGCCGCCGCACTCGGGCTGCTCACCCTCACCGCCGCAATGGCCGCCCCCGGCGCCCAAGCAGCCACCCACCCGCAACCCCGCGACGCCTCCGGCAACCTGTCCAACATGGTCACCTCCACCTCTCCCGGCGCCAACTGCGTCACCGGCACTGAAACAGGCTGCTACATCGTGCTGGCCACCCCGATGGTCAACCCCGCCGTCGCCGCCGGCGCACTGACCGCCACCGGCCTCGGCACGGTCCTGCTACGCCGCCGACGCCGAACCGTCGGCCGATAACCCCGACCCGGCGCAGCCCGCGCCGAGCCCACAGCGCATCGGCGCGGGCAGCACACACCAATGCGGGCGCTGTCACTATCAGCTGTTTGTGGCCCCGCCTCCCGCAGGGCCACAAACAGGTCCGAGCTCAGCCAACTCACCGAGCAGGTGGGCGCGACCTTCACCGGGGCAGTCGCGGCGAGCTACGGCGTCTCGGAAGGAACCTCCGAGACGGACACCCGGGGCGTGAGCACCTCAATGGCCAACGCCTCGTTCGGGAAAGCGTCGGTCCTGCACTCGCAACTGTTGAGGAATCAACCACGTGCCCGCCGAGTTGTTCCGACCGTGAAGTACATCGGCTTCCTCTCCTTCGGGCACTGGTCCGACACGCCGCACTCACGAACCAGAACGGCGTCGGACGCGTTGTCCCAGGCCATCGACCTCGCGGTGGCCGCCGAGGAATTGGGCGCGGACGGCGCCTACTTCCGCGTGCACCACTTCGCCCGGCAGTTGGGGTCGCCGTTCCCGCTGCTGGCGGCGGTCGGTGCGCGCACCTCGCGGATCGAGATCGGCACGGCCGTGATCGACATGCGGTACGAGAATCCCATGTACATGGTGGAGGACGCTGGAGCGGCCGACCTGATCTCGGGCGGACGGCTGCAACTCGGGATCAGCCGCGGATCACCCGAACAAGTGATCGACGGGTGGCGGTACTTCGGTTATCAGCCGAGTGAGGGCGACAGCGACGCGGACATGGCGCGCAAACACACCGAGGTGCTGCTGAAGGTCCTGGACGGCGAGGGGTTCGCGCAGCCGAACCCGCGGCCGATGTTCCCGAATCCGCCGGGGCTGCTGCGCGTCGAACCGTACTCCGAAGGCTTGCGGGAGCGGATCTGGTGGGGCGCGGGCTCCAACGGCACCGCGCAATGGGCGGCACGGCTCGGCATGAACCTGATGAGCTCGACGCTGAAGAACGACGAGGGCGGCGCGCCCTTCCACGTGCAGCAGGCGGCGCAGATCCGGGCCTTCCGCCAGGCGTGGAGCGAGGCCGGATGGCAGCGCGAGCCGCGCGTGTCCGTCTCGCGCAGCATCTTCGCGCTGACCGACGACATCGACCGCGCGTACTTCGGCCAGAGCGGCAAGAGCGGCGACCAGATCGGCTACATCGACGCCGAGACGCGGGCGATCTTCGGCCGCACGTACGCCGACGAGCCCGAGACGCTCGTGAAGCGACTGGCCGAGGACGAAGCGATCGCGGAAGCCGACACGCTGCTGCTGACCGTGCCCAACCAGCTCGGCGTCGACTACAACGCCCATGTGATCGAGAGCATCCTCACGCACGTCGCACCGGCGCTCGGCTGGCGCTGATCAGCCCTGTCGAGTCTCGGGCCGCACTACGCAGGTCAGCGGGCTAGGGCATCTCGGAAGCCCTGGGGAGCTCAATCCCAAACCGGTGCGGTCCATCTGGCGGGTGGCCGGGGCAAGGATGTGCAGCGCGAAACGGGGATGCTCAGCATGTGGGATGGGCGCGTCGGTGTGCGTGGTTCACGCCTTTCCTGCGCCCTTCCCGCGCCTGCCAAGGTGCGGCGATCATTGCCAAGTCAGCCTTCTGCTTCCGCACGTGCAGCCGCAGAGGGCGTCCGCGGGCCATGATGCGCCGCAAGTCAAGCCGGCACCGGCGGGAGGCGATCCGGTCGCAGGCCGTTTGCTTGACCGACGCACGACATGGGAGGTAGTCGCGAGATGACCAGCGACATCGAGCAGAGTCTGTTCACCTGCGGATTCCAGGGCGCGGCGGTGCAGGTGACGGTCGCCGGCCAGAGGTACGTCACGGACTTCACCGGTCACGTTTCCATGGGGCTCGACCCCACTGCACTCGCCCAATACCTCTCGGGCGCTGCCAACCTCGTGGAGATACTCGTCCAGGAGTACGTCGCGAACGGGGTCGGCGCCGTCATCGGCGCCATATCCATGGTCGCGGATCCCAACCGGGATCCCGGCCCGAGCCGCCTGACCCCGATCACACCCGGCGTGCCCTTCCCGGGCGTCCAGGAGCTCGTGGTCAACATGCACGTGGAGATCCCCGCCCTGCTACCCGGCATCAGGCTGCAAAACGTGATCCCGCCGAACCCCGGCCCGACGATCCTGCGCAACGCCAACGTGACCAGCTTCCCGCCGCAGAACGACGTCTACCAACTCGTCGAGCCGATCGACCTTGAGGACGTCAACAACCCCGGCCCAGTCCTGGCAACCATCCAAAACTTCCCGATCACGGTCTACCCGCCCAGTGCATGACCCGCGTGGAAACGTCGATGAGGCGCACGTCTCAACCTTGCGCGGCGAACATGATCTGACACACCAGGCCTGAAGCAGGAGTCCCGGCGGGTGCGGTGTCGGACACGGTATTCGATCTTCCAGCGCCCGCTCGCCGGCCGCGATCAACCGTGAGAGGAAGCCTGCATGAGCAGCATCTCGATCCCGGACCTGGAAAAGCAGACCCCTGCGGGCGACGGCTTCTACGCACCGCCCGACCCGATGCCGCTCGGCGTGCACGGCGATCCGATCTACATCAGGGCTCTGGACAACCCGCTTGTCGAGCTGACCGGCGGGCAGAACTGGCTGGTGCGCTACCTCTCCGATGACGCGCACGGCCACCGGGTGGCCACCACCGGCATCATCGCGCTGCCCAGGCCGTCCGAGCACCCGCTGCCCGACGGCGGCTATCCGCTGGTCAGCTGGGCCCACGGCACGGTGGGCGTCGCCAACCGGGTCGCACCCTCCCGTGACCGCGGCGATACCGGCGCGTCCCCGATGAACGCCTACCCCGGCACTCTGCTGAACCACTTCCTCAGCCAGGGCTGGGCCGTGGCGATGAGCGACTACGAGGCCCTGGGTACCGGAACCGCCGAACATCTGCACCCGTACCTGCTGGGCACCTCCGAGGCGCACGGCGTACTCGACATCGTACTGGCCGCCCGGCGGCTGTTCCCCGACCTGATCAGCGACCGGTACGCGATCGTCGGGCACTCCCAGGGCGGGCAGGCCGCCCTGTTCGCCGCCAGCCACGCTCCCGCGCGGGTGGCGGGCCTGACCGCGGTGTGCGCCATCGCCCCGGCCAATCACCTGCTCGGCCTGGTCAGGGTCGGCGCGCTGTTCCCCGCCGCAGACCCCGGCCACGCCTTCACCCCGCTGTTCCTGGCCGGCGCGATCGGCGGTAACCGGGACATCGACCCCGAACAGGTCCTGGCACCGGAGGTCTTCCGCGACCACTGGCCCCAAGCGTGGCAGCTCTCGCGCGCGGAGCTGAGCGAGCCCGACTCCTGGGGCGGGATCCCGGGCAACGCGCAGTTCAGGGGCGACTATCTGAACGCGCCCAACCAGCACCAGGTGTGGTTCAACGACCAGCTCGCGAACATGAATCCCGACGTTGCGCTCACCGTGCCGGTCCGCATCGCCCAGGCCGCGGACGACGAGCGGATCCACGCGGCTCCCGCCTTCCCGCTCAAAGGCACCGACGAGCTGGTCAAGGAACTCGACTCCACAAACCCGGCCAACAAGGTCGAATACGAGAGGTACCCCAAGGGCGTGGTGGCCCCGGACCCGGTACTGGGCATCCACTTCGGCACGATCAACCACGACATCGCGAACCTCACCCGCTGGCTCAAACCACTGCTCGAACCCTGACCACAGGGCGGCTCGGGTTAGCGCGAAGAAGTACGGCGCTTGAGATGCCGTAGCGCTTCGGACAGGTCCGGGTCGTAAGGGTGTGGCAGGCTCGTAAGGGTGTGGCAGGCTCCGCTTGTCCCTGCCCGGGCCGAGAAAATGATCAAAGGACATGCGTCGTGTGACCTTCTCGGCCGCCCATCCTGGTTCCGGTTCCCCGCCGCGACCAGTGGCGCGATCGCGCGGATTTTCGCCTAGCCGTAGACGTCGTCCCTGGCGCGCGTCCGCAGCCGTTCGTAGGGCAGCAGCGCTTACGGCACCACGCTCGGTGCGTCAATGTTCGTAGACGAAGATCACCTGTGTGGGTGAAACGCCGCCTGCTTTCTTCACCCGATCGGGCTACCTCACGGAGAATCAGCCGAGTGGTCAGGTCGTAGCGGGATCGCGGCTAGGGGGCGTCATGAACGATGAGCAGCTTGGCTTGAACTCTGCTTCTTGGACGTACATCGGCCAGTGGCGGCTGATGCTGGTTCTGCACAGGGCGCTGATACTTGAGACCGCCTATCCGGCGGTCGGCGCGGCCGTGCACCAGTTCTCCGTGTACGGCGCGCATCCGTGGCGGCGGCTGTTCCACTCGATGGGCAGCTTGCAGCGCTACGTCTACGGTACGCAGGACCAGCGCCGCCACGAGATGCAGCGCCTGGAGCGGCTGCACAAGCGCATGCGGGGCACCGACGATCGGGGCCGGGCGTTCGCCGCCGTGGATCCTGCGGCCCGAGCGTGGGTGCACCTCTCGCTGTTCGAGGCCGTGGTAGCCATGCACCGCTTGGGCGGCGACCCGTTGCCGCGCGCCGAGCAGGAGCGGCTGTACGGCGACTTCCTGCGGATCGGAGACGTCTTCGGCCTCGAGAGCGCGCACGTGCCCGCGACGGTCGATGAGTTCTTCGAGTACTTTGACCACACCGTGCAGCACGTCCTAGAGAACAACGCGGCGGTGCAGGACCTGCTGACCGGCAGCGTGTACCGGGTACCGCCGCCTCCGGGCCTGCGCATTCCGCACCTGCTGTGGGCTCCCGTACGCAACGCGGCCGTGGCGGCTGCGGTCGAGGCGACCGTGGCCACGTTGCCGCCGGTGCTGCGCGAACGGTTCGGCTGTGCGCCGATACCAGGCTCGCAACTGGCGGTCCAGACGCTGCATCGCTCAAGCAGGATCGTGACCGGACTGCTGCCCGGGACGTGGCGGTACATGCCGTATGCCGCGGCAGCCATCAAGGCCGCACGTAGCGTGCCGCGAAATGACAGCCCGCTCGACCCGATCCTGTTCTTCACCACGATCCTGGACCAGACCGGCGACGGCCGGGTCGCCTGGAGCGACCTGCTGGCGATGGCCCGCGAACTCGTGACACACCTGGATCTCGACGAGGCCGCCGAAGAGGAGGTGTACGCCGCGTTCGAGTCCTGGTGGCGCCAGTTGCGTGACGCGACCGGCGCCGCTGACGACGAGGACGGCGTCGAGTCCTTCACATTCGCGCAGTATCGCGCCGCCGTTGAATCGGGTCGCTATCCTGGCGAGACGAACATGCCGGAGGCCAGCGACGGAATCGCGCAGGTCGTCGACGTTGTCAGCCGGCTGATCGATCGCGACGGGGACGGCGGGATCTCAGCCGACGAATACACCCGCCTGTTCAGCCGCAGTCCCAGGCAATACGAGCTGATCGCCGCTCTGCGTGCGCTCGACCGAGACGGTAACGGCACCGTGCGGGCCGACGAACTCGCGACGGCGCTGCGCGCCTTCCTCACCGGGCAGCGGGATCTTCCCGTGGTGCGCATCCTGCTCGGACAAGCCTGACCGTGGCCGGCTCACGAGTACGGGAAACGCCGCAAGACAACGCCGTAACGCTGCGCGAGTCGTACGCGTTGTGCCGCCGTATCCACCGCACGGGCAACCGCACCACCTTTCTCGCCACGCGACTGTTGACGTCGCCGGCGACTCGCCTGCACGCGGACGCGCTGAACGCGTACTTCTTCACCACCGACCGAGTGGCGGACGACAGCAGCAAAGAAGAGCGCGAGCGTGCCTTCGCGCGCTGGTCGTCCGACGTCCTCGCGGACCTGAGCCGCGGCCACAGCGATCACCCGTTGCGCCGCGCCCTCGTGCACACCGCGCGCACCTACGACCTCGACCCGGCGCTGTTCGACGACTTCCACACCACGACGATCGCAGACGCCACCCGCACCGCCGACTTCGAGACCTTCGAAGACCTGCGCGCGTTCCTGCGCGGCGTGTCGGGTACGTGCGCCGTCCTGTCAGCGCGCGTACTCGGCTCCGCGAGCGCGGACAGCGACCGTGTCGCCTCCCTGATGGGCGAGGTGCACCAGTTCATCGACATCTTCGAGGACTTCCCGATCGACCTGGCGCAGCAGCGGCTCTACCTGCCGCTGGAGGACCTCGCGGGATGCGGCCTGAGCCGCGCTGACGTGTTCGATTACGCTGCTGGCACCAGCCCTGCCGTGAGCGCGAACCTCGACGCGCTCAACGCTCTGATCCGTCTACAGGCTGATCGCGCCCGCGCCATGTTGCGCGAAGCGCAATCGCTGTTCGACGCGCTGCCGCGCGCCAGCCGCCCGATCATCGCAGGGTCTTTGGACATTCAGGCCGCGCAGCTGGACGTGATCGAACGCAGTGGCGCACGCGTCCTGCGCGAAGGAACCAAGATGCCTCGCGCGCGCGTGTTGCGCCTGGTCTGGCCCCACCTGCGCGCCGCGCGCCGGAGCTGGTGATCAGCTACCGCGGCGCGGATGAGCGGACCCACATGAGATGTGAGTAAGTAGCCCGCGAACGTGATCGCAGGGTTCCGCCTAGCAGGCGTGGCAAGGTGGTGGGTTCTGGAGCGGGATAGACCGGGGTCGCCCATGTTGATGTCGAGGTGGAAGGTCAAGCGGGCGACGGAGAGGGTGGCGGTGAGGGTGAGGCAGTCGGGCGGGCAGATCGACGTCGCGATTGGGGCGCGAAGGCGTTGGCCGCGCGCACATGATGGACTTTCTCGAAGACGCACGGAGGCGCGGGGTCTTGCGCACGGCAGGGCCGGTGTACCAGTTCCGTCACGCGAGGCTACAAGACCTTTTGGCCGCCAAGCCGCGCGGCCGGGTGGCGAGTTGAGTGCCACTCGGCCGGATTGCGGTTTGTTGTCTGCGGTCGCGGTTTCTAATCGCAGGGGGCTGATTGTTACAGGAGTGTTTGCAGGATCACCTGTCGAACTGGCCGAGCTGATCTGGACGATCGCCGTGATCAACGTGTGGAACCGGGTCGGGGCGGCCGCGCGGCCCTGGCCGCCGGCCTAGAGCAGTAGCGGGCCACTCGGCCAGCGGCGG
>JBKOWZ010000054.1:0-12244 GCA_046724665.1 Actinomycetota bacterium | reverse complement strand
TACCTGTACTGCTTCAAGGGCGCCCGCGCGTCGAACACCATGGTGGCGCTGAACGAGGCCGGCATCACCAACGTGAAGCTGTACTTCGGCTCCTGGAACGAGTGGTCGCGCGACCCCTCCCTGCCGATCGACGAGGGCCTGATCGACGAGCTGGCCGGCGCGTCCGCGTGATTCCCGCGGTGTTCGAGGTCGGCACGGTGCCCGGCGGCGACACGCCGCCGGGCAGCACCACGGTGTTCGAGAGCGGCACAGTGTCGTGACGCTCGAGATGTCCGCGCTCACCGCCCCGGCAGCGGCTGCCCGCGCGGCGTCACGTCCCGGCTCCCCCCGCCCGACGGGCAGCACCGCCTTGCTGCCCGTCGTGGGGGCGAGCCTCAACGTACCGCTGGTCACCGGGGACCGGGTGCGGTACGCGAACCTCGACTACGCCGCCACCGCTCCCGCGCTGGTCTCCGTCGCCGACCAGGTGACGGAGTACCTGCACTACTACTCCAGCGTGCACCGGGGTGCGGGCTGGCCGTCCGTCGTGAGCACCGGGCTCTACGAGAAGTCGCGGCAGACCGTCGCCGAGTTCGTCGGGGCCCGCCCGACAGACGTCGCCGTGTTCACCCGCAACACCACCGACTCGCTCAATCTGCTGGCGTCGGTGGTCCCCGAGGGCTGCCACGTCATCCACCTCGACGCCGAGCACCACGGCAACCTGCTGTCCTGGGAGCGGTGCGACCGCACGGTCGTGCCGGTGCGCCGCGACCTCCAGGAGACCCTGGCCGCGCTGGAGGAGGCGCTCGCCGCGGCCGCGCGGCGGTCCGGCCGCCACGCGGTGCCGGCGCTGGTCGCCGTCACCGGCGCCAGCAACGTCACCGGCGAGGCTCCACCGCTGGCCGCCATCGTCGCCCTCGCCAAGGCGCACGGCGCGCGCGTCGCCGTGGACGGCGCTCAGCTGGTGCCGCACCGGCGGGTTGACATGACGGCCCTGGACATCGACTACCTCGCCTTCTCGGGGCACAAGATGTACGCCCCGTACGGCGTCGGGGCCCTGATCGGCCGGCGCGACTGGCTCGACGACGGGGCACCGTACCTGCGCGGCGGCGGCGCCGTGCACGAGGTGGACCGATCCGGGGTGGACTGGGCCGAGGCGCCGGCGCGGCACGAGGGGGGCACGCCCAACCTCCTCGGCGCGATCGCCCTGGCCGCGGCCTGCGAGGCGCTGGCGGCGCTGCCGGAGGGCAGCCTGCAAGAGCACGAGCGCGTGCTGCGCACTCGGCTGGAGGCCGGGCTTTCCGAGCTGCCCGAGGTCCGGATGCTGCGCATCTGGCCGGACGCCGAGGTCGATCGCGTCGCGGTGGTCGGATTCACCCTCCAGGGCCGTGACCCGCAGCGGGTCGCGACCTGGCTGTCGGCCGAGCACGGGATCGGCGTGCGGCACGGCCGGTTCTGCGCGCATCAGCTGGTGTCCGTGCTCGCTCCGCTGGACGGCACTGCGGGCATCCGGCTCGGCAGCGCGACGACGGTGCCGTCCGCATCCGTACCGCAGGCGCTGCGGGCCAGCCTCGGTGTGGGTTCGACCACGTACGACGTCGATCGGCTGATCGCCGCGCTGCGTCAGCTCGCGGTCAGCGGCGAGTTCTGGAACTACGTCCGCGAGGACGGGCAGTGGGTGCCCTCCCCGGACCCGCGTCCGTGGGGACCGGCGGGGGAGTACCGCAATTTCGTGGGTCCCTGCCGGACCTGACGGCGCGTGCGCCGTCAGGTGAATCCGAAATCACCGAATAAGCATTCAAAAACCGGCCGGCCCGGAGATTTTTCCCCGGGCCGACCGATTCTTGCCGAAATTCGCGGATTCCTCGCTCAGGCGGCGACTGGAACGGCCGCCAGCCGGTATTGCGTACCGCTGCTGCCCTGCACCCAGGCATTCGGCAGCGCGTCGGCGAGCGCGTGCTGTGCGCGCCAGCCGGTGCAGTGTCCCGGCACCAGCAGTTCGGGCGAGAATTCGGTCAGCGCGGCGACCGTCGGCGGAATGCTGGGCTCGAACAGCGGGCCGCCCAAGTGCAGTCCGCCGATCAGCGCGTGCAGCTTCGGCACACCGGTCAGCCGCATCGCGTGGCGGACGATGTTGACCGCGCCGGCGTGCCCACAGCCGGTCACGACGACCAGTCCCTGCCCACGGACGTTCACCACGAGCGCCTGGTCGTCGAGGATCAGCGGGTCGGGCACCCACTCGCCCCCGTCCCAGGCCTGGTGGACCGCGAAGCCGCGCTCGAACTCGGTGGTCCGATCGACCTCGCCGGTGATCAGCACCGAGCCGTCGAGCAGCAGCGAGGGCTGACGCCGCTCGACGACGTCGAACCCCTCGCCGAGCAGCGCCTTCTTGCTGATCGTCGGCAGCTCGAACTCGCGTCCCGGGACGGCGATCCGGCGGCGCGACCAGCCGTCCGGGTGGATGACCAGCGGCAGCGAGCTCGCCGAGCGGCGCCCGGCCAGCCCGGCGAGGCCGCCGGCGTGGTCGAAGTGCCCGTGGCTGAGCACGACGGCCTGCACGTCGCGCGGATCGACGCCGAGCCGCTCGGCGTTGACGACCATGGCGTCCGGCGAGAGGCCGGTGTCGAACAGCAGCCGCGTCTCGGTGTCACCTCGCCGCACGGTCACCAGGGCCGAGAACCCGTGTTCGGCCCGCAGGCCCGCGGTGGTGCTGCCCTCCTCGAACTGGGGAGCCTCCACGATCCCCGCCTGGAACCCGGTGCGCCGCACCCGCTCCGAGTTGTCCATCAGCAGGGCGTCGTACACGTTCTCCACGAGCGTGGTGATGACGACCTCGTCCACCGGCTCGAGCGTGATCGGATCGACGGCCTCGCCCGGCGCCTGCCGCGGCGCGGCGGACAGCGCCTCGGCTGAGGTGCCCGATGTCTCGCACATTCGATTTCCCCTCGATTCTCTGGCAGTGCCACCCTATCCGGTTGAGTCGTCAGGCGTCTTATCCGCACTTGCCGTCGGACGAAGCCCGCCCAGGTCACGGCGAAGAACCTTGAGTTGTCAGGAATGATGGAGTATTAATCGCCGCTGACGGCGAACGAGCGCGCAGTTGACGGCCCGAAAAACCTGAAGATCTCGATTCAGGGTCCTTGTTGCCCGGGCCGCCGCTTCGTCTGCCATGGCCGCTATTCGGCGCGCCGCGCCAGCACCAGTTCGTTCAGCTTCGCCAGGTCGAGCAGGTCGGGCAGCACGAGGTGCGCACCGGCCGCGTACAGCTCGTCCATGCTGCTGAATCCGGTGGCGACGGCCACGGCGAGCACGCCGTTGTCCAGCGCGCCCTTCACGTCGTGGGGCGTGTCGCCGATGACCACGATGCTCTCGGGGCCGAACGCGTGCTCGTGCTTGGCCTCGGCGAGCTCCAGCGCCAGCCGTACCAGCACCGCGCGGTTGTCGGCGACATCGCCGTACGCGCCGATCTCCAGATCGAGGAGACCGTCGAGGCCGAAGGACTCGAGCTTGACCTCGGCGATGCCGGGTAGGTTGCCGGTGACCACCGACTGTACGGCGCCGTCCGCGGCGAGTGCGGTCAGCGCCTCCCGGGCGCCGGGCAGCGCCCGGCCGTGCTCGCGCATGCGGTCCCGGAGCGTGCGGGCCGCCTCGCCGAGCGCGGTATAGAACGCCTCGACGCGCTCGTCGTCCGGTTCGACGCCGTTGAGCTCCAGCGTCTCCCGGGTGATCGCCTGCTCGGTGCGCCCCGCCATGTCCGCGAAGTGGACCAGGGGCCGGCCGATGACACGCTCGAACGCCTGCCGGTACATGTCCCGGCCGACGCCGTCGGTGCTGACGAGAGTCTGGTCGATGTCCCAGAGGATCAGAAGCGGCGGCGCGGTAGGCATGCGGAGATCTTGCCACGGCCGGGTGCGGGATGCGTACATCATCCGCACCGCGGCACGTCCTGCGTCTTGCGGGGCCGGTCAGCCGACTGCGAACACCACGGTGACAGTCACCGAGATCTGCGCGGTTCCGGTCTTGATCGGCAGCGCGTCCACGGCCGACGGAGCGGCACCCTGCACACTGCGATAAGGCAGCGGCACCGGCGTGTTCACCGTCTCGGTGACCTGCGTCGGCTTGCCGAGCGCCTCGCCGGCCGCGTCGGCGTACTGCCGCGCCTTGGCCTTCGCGTCCGCGAAGGCGGCGCCGCGCGCCTGGTTCATCAGCGCGCTGTCGTGCTCGATGTCGAGGTAGACGCCGTCGATCCGGGTCGCGTTGCCGCCGGCCGCGGCCGCCGCGCTGATCGCCGCGCCGGCGTGCTTCAGGTCGCGCAGGTTCGCGGTCAGCGCCTCAGAGGCCGTGTAGCCGTTGATGCTCCCGCTCGACGAGTAGTTCGGCTGCACCTGCGCGCCCGAGGTCTTCAGGTCCGCGTCCGCCACACCCTTCGCGCTCAGGGCCCTGTCTACCGCGTTCATGCTGTTGCTCGCGGCGGACAGCGCGGCCGAGACATCGTCACGGGTCTGCGTCACGGTGAGGTTGAGGATGAGCGTGTCCGGCGTGCCGTTGACCGTGCCGACGCCGGTGACCGTGATCCCGGGCATGGTGCTCGAGTCCTGGTTCGCCGCGGGCACGGTGTACACGGTCTGCGCGGTCGCGGGCCGGTTCGCGTCGCCGATGAGATAGGCGCCGGTGACACCGGCCACCGCGATGGCGGCCGCGCTGACCGCGAAGGTCCGTCTGCCGATGGTGATCGTCGTTGACATCAGATGCTCCTGTCGGGGGAATCGGTCGGCGCTTGGACGTGCGCTGACCGCCCCAGGTTCCTGAGCGTTCGAGATCGCCGCGGGCCGCCGCGGTGGACGGCGGCGGCGGTTGGGATGCGTTCACCGCCGTATCGCAGGTTCCGACACGAATACGGTCACAGCTCTGGAACATGCGTATGCCGACCGGATAATCTCCAGCGCAGCGCGGATCGTGCTGCGGTCACCGATCGCTGACGCCGCGTGATGCGAGGGAGGCACATACGTGACCATGCGTCGGGTTTGGGTGCCGCGTCGTCCGGCGGCGCGGCAGGACGACGGCATGGTGACGGCGTGACCGTATACGGGCAGGACGCGCGGCCGGGCGGCACCGAACGCCTGGCCGACGAGTTCTTCCTGATGGCACACGACGAGGTGACCGGCAAGCCCCGCCTGGCGGAGCGTATCGCCGGACTGGGCCTCGCCGCCGCGCTGCTCGGCGAGCTGGCCGCCGAGTCGCGTATCGAACTGCGTCAGGGCACGGTCGCGGTGATCGACTCAGCGCCGTGCGACGACGCGCTGGCGGGGCGGGTGCTGGAGTACCTCAAGCAGGAGGAGCACCCGACGCGCACCTGGTTGGCGTTCTTCGGGCAGAGCGCCCACGGCGAGGTCGGCCGGCGGCTGGCCGACGCCGGGCTGCTGGTGCGGGAGAGCAAGAAGCGTCCATGGCAGTCCGGCCGCTGGGTGCCGGTCTCGCCGAGCGTCGCGTCGCGCCCCACGGCGCTGCTGTGTACCCAGCTGATCCGGGGTCAGGACCTCGACGAGCGGTCCGCGGTGCTCCTCGGCCTGCTGCGGGCCACCGGGCTCGACCAGCCGGTCCTGTGGGAGGTGCGACACACCGCCCCGGAAGCCCTGCGGCGAGTCGGGGAGGCCCGCGCCGCGCTGGGGCCGTCGCTCGCAGAGCTCGTCACGCAAACCGAAGCGGCGGTCGGCAGCGCCATCGCGAGTCATCGCGTCTAGCCGGGCTCACCGCCGCGCGACTATCCCTGTCCGCCCCCGATAGGAGCAAACCCACCATGGCAAAGAATCCGCTCGCACCGCCCGGAAGCGTCTCGGCCGCGCTGGCCCGCGACCGGCTCGGCGTCCCGTCAGTGGTCTACTTCGTGCTGGCCGGAGTCGCGCCGCTGACCGTGGCCGCGGGCGTCATCACGACCGCGTACGCCGTCACCGGCCTGACCAGCGTTCCCGCCGCGTTCATCGTCGTGGCGATCGTGCTGAGCCTGTTCAGCGTCGGGTACGTGGCGATGGCGCGGCACATCAAGAACGCAGGGGCCTTCTACGCCTTCATCACCCGGGGCCTGGGCCGCGAGGCCGGCGTCGCCGGGGCGCTGATCGCGCTGCTGGCGTACAACCTGCTCCAGGTCGGCCTGTACGGCATGTTCGGGCCCGCGGTGGAGGCCTACGTCCAGGAGAAGGCGGACGTGGACATCAAGTGGTGGGTCTACGCGCTGGCGGCCTGGGCCGTGGTGACCGTGCTCGGCCTGATCCGGGTGGACCTGAGCGGCCGGCTCCTCGGTGTGCTACTGACCCTGGAAGTGGTCATCGTCATCGCGCTGACCGTCAGTGGCGGTATACACCCGGCCGGCGACCACGTGACCTTCAGTACCCTTAATCCGTCCGGCCTGACCAAGGGCGGCATCGGCGCGGTGCTCGCCGTCGCCGTGCTCGGATACGTCGGGTTCGAGCAGTCCCCGGTGTACGCCGAGGAGGCGCGCGACGCGCGCCGCACCATCCCGACCGCCACCTTCTTCTCGATCGCGGTGATCGGCGTGGTGTACGCGGCCGCGTCCTGGGTGATGTCGCTGCACTACGGCGTCTCGGGCGTCGGCAAGGCGGCCCAGGAGGCGGGGCCCGGCATCCTGTTCGGGATGGGCTCGGACTTCCTGGACAACGCCGGCCAGATCCTGTTCATGACCTCCCTGTTCGCCGCGGCGCTGGCCTTCCACAACGCCTGCTGGCGCTACGCCTTCGCGCTCGGCCGCGAGCAGGTGCTGCCCGGATCCTTCGGGCGCACCGGGGCCAACGGCGTGCCCAGGACCGCCTCGGCGGTGCAGAGCGTGGTCGGCCTCGCGGTGATCGTGGCCTTCGCGATCGGCGGCTGGAACCCGCAGACCGACCTGTTCTTCTGGGGCGGCACCACCGGCGGCTTCGGCATCCTCATCCTGCTCGCGCTCACCTCGGTGTCCGTGGTCAGGTACTTCGCCCAGAACCCCGGCGAGGAGAACCTCTGGCAGCGGGCCATCGCGCCGGCCCTCTCGGTGGTGGCCCTGGGCGCCATGGTGTATCTGTGCGCGAGCAACTACTCGCTGCTGCTCGGCTACCAGACGCCTTCGACGCCCGGCAAGGTGCTGCCCTCGCTGTACGTCGTGGCCGCGCTGATCGGCGTCGGCTGGGCGTTCTACCTGCGTTCGAGCCGGCCGCGGGTGTACGCGGTGATCGGCCTCGGCCCGGACGCGGCCACCAGCCAGAGCGTCACGCCCGGCCCGACCGCCACGCCCGGCGCGCTGGCGGGGGAGGGGGTGTGACCAGCGGCAGCAACGGCGCCAGCGGCGCCAGCGGCAGCAGCGGTGGCGGTGCCGTGCGCGTCGTGCGCGCCGACCCGGACGACGCGGCGGAACTCAGCAGCCTGATAGCGCTGGCGTTCCACGACCTGCCGCCGTCAACCTGGCTGGTCCCCGATCCGGTGGCGCGGCGGGAGATCTTCCCCGACTACTTCCGCCTCTACGTCGATCACGCGTTCACCGCAGGCACCGTATACACCACGCCCGACCGCACCGCGGTGGCGCTGTGGCTGTCCAACGGCAGCGGCCACGACGAGCCGCCGCCCGGCTACGACGCAAGGCTGGCCGCCGTGGCGGGCGGCTGGATCGACCGCTTCCGTGCCTTCGACGCACAGCTCGACAAGTACCACCCGGGCGGGGCACGACACGACCACCTGGCGATCCTTGCGGTGCATCCGACGCTCCAGGACAGGGGCATCGGCAGCGCGCTGCTCGACGCCCACCATGAAGTGCTGGCCGGCGGCGGCGAACCGGTCGCGGCCTACCTGGAGGCCGCCAGCCTCGACAGCCGCCGCCTGTACGCCCGGCACGGCTACCAGGACCTGCCCGAAACCATCCCGTTCCCCGACGGGATGTCCGACATGGCGATGATGTACCCGATGTGGCGCCCAGCGGCGCCGGTCAATCAGGCCGACGGCGCCTGACCCACACGCGGCGGCGGGCGATTGCGACGCGCAACCCCCGCCGCCGCGCGTGGCAACCCTCCGGGGCAGTTGAGGAGACGCACAAACCGACCCCCTGTCTCCCCGACCTCCCGACCACCCACCCCACTGGCGGGCCACCGACGAGAACGGCTCGCCGCTACACCTCCGAGGCGGCTACTGCTTCCTGTTCGATGTGATCGAAGATGTCGGCGTCGGTCAGTTGCTGCCATTCCGGCAGTTGGTCCCAGTCGGCGACGTAACTCGGCTTCGGCTCGGCGATGTGTTTGTGGATTTGGGCGATCCAGCACAATGCGACGAAGCGTCCGCGCTGCCAGCAGGAGGAGTTCTACTTTCAATGCAAGCTCGCCTGACGTTCATTCTCGACCGGCTCAACGCCGACTTCTCCACGGCTGGTCTCGGTGTCGTGAGCGCGGTCGATGACCCGGGTCCGGAGTGGGGCGAAGGGCTGACAGTCTTCGACTTCCGTGGGCATCAGACCTCCGCCAACCCTGCGCATGTGGAGGACGCGGCGGCGTTGCTGGCCTCTACATTCCAAGACGACGTGATCGACGAGCGACACGGCGCGTGGCCCGAGGTGGACGGTAAGCCGCTATGGGCCTCTGCTGAGAGTGGGGTCGCGTGCTGGCATCGGGATGGCAAGCCGTGGTGTGCGGTGGGCCAACTGGCGGGCGCACTCGCGGCGCACGCGCAGCAGCCGGCCGAATAGGCGCGCGGAGGTGGCGGGAAGCACTGCCGCGCTTGATGAAGTATTAGCGGTTCGTCACACAACCCCGCCGGGAGCTCGCCCGGAACGGTGCCGTCCCTGTCATAGGGGCTACATGTTGCTCGATCTGCTGAGTGAGCCTGTTCGCTGTTCTTGAGGCAGCAAGGATGGTTTGGGCACGAGTCAGTAGCTGGTCATGCGTGCTGTGGGAGGCTCGCTGCGGCGTGGGTGGGTTAGGGCATGGTCGGTAGGAGAGTGGCGGTCCGGTGGGGGTGCTGGGTCGGCATAGCCGTCCGTTCTCGCTCTTTCTGGCTCGCTGGGTCGGGGGTGCCGGGTGTGGGTCGGGGACGGGTCGGTGGGGTGGCGGGGGTGGGGGTGGGATGCGAAACCGGCGGCGGCTGTCCTGGGTCTTGGATGATCACGGCTGTGCCCCGGCCACTGGCGGTCACCGGTCGGGGCGCGGCGCGCGGCGTGCCCGAGCCTGGTCAATCTGATCCGGTGGCGTCTGGATCCCGGGCGCCGGGCCCGACTCCCTCGGCGGCGACGTTACTCGGTACTCGGGATACGCCGCGCTCGGCGTGCACTGGTTGCGGTTGCACTAGCGGTAGCAGTAGCGGCGCTAGGCCGCCTGGCTGCCAGGCCGAGCGGAACGGCTGACCGCTCAAGGTTCTCCATGGTCTGACATGATCCACAGTACCGCGCGCGGCGGAGTGCGACGAGGCTGGTCAGTACCCCTGGTCACGTGTGGTCGCGGCGCGCTACGATCCGTAACACGTCGGTCGCAGACACCGAACACTCTCAGCCCTCCCCACCCGACCGCACGATTTTCCGGGGCGGTGACGTCGATGCAGCAAGTTTCGGATCCTGCGTCGTTCCGGGCGGTCCGCACGGACGATCCGCCGGGCCTCGCCATCCGGGGCGACCTCGGGCCCGCGCACGCCTCGCGGTTCGCCGGCGCGCTGCGCGTTGTGGCCGCGGACGTTCCCGGGAACGTGTACCTGGACTGCGAGGGGCTCGACATCGTCAGCGTCGAGGGGCTGCGCGTGATGATGGACACCGCCACCGAGTTGTCCCTGGCGGGGCGCAGCTTGACCGTGCACCGCCTCTCGCCGTACTTCCTGCGGATATTTCGGCTGGCCGGGTGGGATCAGACGCCCGGGCTCGTACTTGACGCCCTCGGCTCCGCGGAGCTCAGCAACGCGGCGCTCGCGCGGGCACGCCGTCCGCGCCTTCGGCGCTCGGATCGCCCCGACGCCGCCGACGGCATGCGCGGCGCCGTGGCGTAGCCGCCGCCGTCGCGCGGCTCTCGAGGCGGTGCCCGAAGTGCCCGAAAAGCATTGGACGCGCCGCGGCCCGCTGCGCATACTCAGAAGATCGCGGGGCTCGGCACCCGGCGCCGCTTCGGATTAGTGCTTGGCCTAGTGCTCGGCCAGCATGCCCTGCTCGCGCAGGACGGCCCGCTGGGTCGGCCGGGCCTCCAGGTACCGCTTCACGCCTTCCGGCGTGATCCGCGTCATCGCCGAGCGGCGGTCGTCGGTACACGTGGTGCGCTCGACCAGGCCGGCCTGTTCGAGCCGGGTGATCAGGCGGGAGAAGGCGCTCTGGCTCAGGTGCACGCGCTCGCCGAGTTCGTGCATCTTCAGCATCTGGCACTGGGGGCCGGAGCCGTAGAGCTCCTGGAGCACCTCGAACTCGCTGACCGTCAGACCGTGCTCGACGGTCAGGCTGCGGTCAAGAGCGCAGGTGATCCGGTGGTACCGGCCCATCAGGTCGTGCCACTCGGACGCCAGTACTTCATCGTCGATCGACCGAGTCACACCGCCACCATAGCAGTGGTGGCCGATCGGATGCAACTGCATTTTATGCTTGCGCATTTGATGCATCTGCATATAGCTTGGCGCCATGACGCTATCCGAGACGGGGATCTCCTCTTCTGGCACCGTGCGCGACGCGACCCAACACGCGATCGGCGCGCAGGACGCCATCCGTACGCGCGACACGAACACTCCGCATGACAGCAACGGCATGCGAGATACCAACTGGACACCGACGACCTGGCTGCTGCTGGTCGTGCTCTGCGGCGCGCTCTTCCTCGACGCGCTCGACCTGTCGATGGTCGGTGTCGCGCTGCCGTCCATCGGGGAGAGCCTGCACCTGGACCCGGGCTCGCTCCAGTGGATCGTCTCCGGCTACATCCTCGGCTACGGCGGCTTGATGCTGCTCGGCGGGCGGGCCAGCGACCTGCTCGGCCGGCGCAGGGTCTTCCTCGCCGCGGTCGCGGTCTTCGGCACCGCCTCGGTGGTCAGCGCGCTGCTGAGCAACGACTTCGCGCTGGTCGTACTGCGCTTCGTCAAGGGGGCCTCGGCGGCGTTCACCGTCCCGGCCGGCCTGTCCATCATCACCACCACCTTCGCCGAGGGCCCGGCGCGCAACCGGGCGATCAGCATCTACACCGTCTGCGGCGCCAGCGGCTTCTCGCTCGGCCTGGTCGTCGGCGGGCTGCTCACCGAGGTGGGCTGGCGGGTCACCTTCCTGGTGCCGGGACCGGTGGCGATCGCGCTGGTGCTGGCCGGCCTGCGGGTGATCCCCCGCAGCGCCACCGAGCGGGTGCGGCTGCACCACTTCGACCTGCCCGGCGCGCTGACCAGCACCGCCTCGCTGCTGATCCTGGTCTACGCGGTGGTGGACGCGCCGAACCGCGGCTGGGGCAGCGCGGGCACGATCGGCCTGCTGGCGCTCAGCCTCGCGCTGATGGCCGCGTTCGTCGCCATCGAGCTGCGGCACTCACGGCCGCTGGTGCGCCTGGGCATCCTGCGCTCGCGCACCCTCGTGCACGCCAACCTCTCCGCGGCGGCGATGTTCGGCGGCTACTCGGCGTTCCAGTTCGTCGTCACGCTCTACGTGCAGAACTCGCTCGGCTGGTCGCCGCTCGGCATGGCGCTCGGGTTCCTGCCCGCGGGCCTGCTGGTGGCGGCGAGCTCGACCAAGATGGGCGCGGTGCTCGGCCGGGTGGACACCGCGTGGCTGATCTTCTTCGGCCTGCTGGCGCTGATGGGCGGCTACGCGCTGTTCCTGCGCACCGATCCGTCGATGGGCTACGCCAACTTCCTGCTGCCGACGATGCTGCTGCTGGGCGTCGGATTCGCGCTCTGCTTCCCCGCGGTCAACGCGCAGGCCACCAAGGGCGTCGCGGATCACGAGCAGGGCCTGGCCTCGGGGCTGCTCAACACCAGCCTGCAAATCGGCGGCGCGATCGTGCTCGCCGTGGTCAGCGCGATCGTCAGCAGCTCCGGCTCGCTGGCGGGGGTGCACCACGAGCTGCTGCCCGGCATGACCACGGCGATCGCGGTCTCCGTCGGAGTCTCGCTGTTCGCGCTCGTCCTCACGGTCGGCTTCCTCGTGCAGGCCAGGCGCCGCGCGGGGGCGGAGGCCTGACCGGCGGGGAGTGATAGAGGGGTGGGGGCCGGGGGTCGGGGGCGCGGCCCCCCCCCCGCGGCGGCCCGGACCCCCCGCCGCCGCCGCCCCGCCCCCCCCGAACCCCGGCCGGGGGGGGGG
>JBKOWZ010000259.1:0-18769 GCA_046724665.1 Actinomycetota bacterium | reverse complement strand
GTCCAGGCCGTCGGTGTCGTAGTAGGTCGCCTCGAGGATCAGCTCGTCGGCCTCCGACTGGCTGCCGACCCGCGGAAGACCGGTCAGGTCCGGCAGCGACGCGTCGGGGGCGGCGTCATACTTCCATTCGATCTCACGGGTTTCGGTGGCCATGCCTATTGGCCTACCCTTCCGCGCGCCCACCATCCGCGACCCGGCCCGTTCAGGGCACCCGGGCGACCCCGCCGTAGTGCGGCAGCCGCAGCTGCACCGGCGTGTCGCCGGGTTCGGGATGCCACGTCGTGACCACCACCACGCCGGGCTCGACCAGTTCGAGGCCGGTGAACCAGGAGGCGATCCGCTCGCGGGTACGCGAGGTGATCGGGCTGGTGGAGGAGTTGTACACCTTCAAGACCCGGTCGGTCTCCGAGGTGTCGAAGTCGTTGATGCTGCCGTGCGAGATCAGCACGTAGCTGCCGGAGGGCAGCGCGCGCAGATAGCGGGCGACCAGGCTGTCCGGGTCGTCGGACTCCGGGATGTACGGCAGCACCGCCGCCATGACCAGCCCGAGTGGCCGGTCCAGGTCGAGCAGCGCCTCCACCTGCGGCGCCGCCAGCACCGCGTCAGCGTGGCGGATGTCGGCGTGCACGATGTCGGCGCCGGGGTTGTCGGCCAGCAGCGCCTCGCTGGCGTGCACCGCGACCGGCTCGGCGTCCACGTACACGACGTGCGCGTCCGGGTTGGTGGCCTGCGCGATCTCGTGCACGTTGCCCGCCGTGGGCACGCCGGATCCCAGGTCGAGAAACTGGTCGATGCCCTGCGCGATCATGTACCGCACGGCGCGGCGCAGGAAGTCGCGATTGGCCCGCGCCGCGGCCCGCACGCCGGGGAACGCCGCCTCGGCCGCCTCAGCCGCTTCGCGGTCGGCCTCGAAATTGTGGAAACCGCCGAGGTAATAGTCGTACATCCGGGCCGGGTTGGGGCGCTGCGGATCGAGTTCGTGCGCGTGCAGGGCAGTCGCCTCCTCCCGCGGCAAGGACTGAATGCGGGTCCACAGTACCGGCTGTTCGGGCCATGAGAGAGATAGCGCAGATGAGGCGCAGCACTTGAGCGTCGGCGAAGCGTCGTGGTCGAGGCCCTGGATGCTGGTTCGAAAGGGGCGGAAAAGCAGGCGGCCCGCGGGCTGCTTCCCTTCCGGAGCAGGCCGACGCGCCACCACCGAGGTGAGGGTGCGCCTTCTGCTCCGGCCGGGCACCGGGGACGATGCCGGTGAGCCTGCGGGCCGGGTGACTGCTGATATTCGCCCGCCGCCCGAACCTGTCGGGGAGACCGGCCGCCTGGCCGGGCTCGATCGCGGGCAGGGCGGCTAGCGGACAGCCACCTCACGCGTCCTGGCGTTACTCAACTCAGGATCACCTCCTTTCGGTGTGCCGCCACGTTATGTCGGGCAAGGTCGTCTACGCAACGCAATTCGCCGGGGACCGGTGCGTCCGCACGGTAATGTGATCGTCATGACGACGACGCTCGACGTTCAGATCCTGCGGGTCTTCACCGGCCGGGGCGGCGGCCACGGCAACGAGCTGGCCGTAGTGTTCGACGCCGCCGACCTGCCGGGCGAGCTGGGGGTGCGGCTGACCGCGCAGCTCGGGTTCAGCGAGACGGTGTTCGTCGACGACGAGAAGCGGGCCGGGTTCCGGATCTTCAACCCGGCCGGCGAGCTGAAGCTGGCCGGGCATCCGACGGTCGGCGCCGCGTGGGCGCTCGGCGAGCGGGCCGGGGCGGTGCCCGAGGTGCTGCGGCCGCGGCTGGCCTCCCCGGTGCCGGCCTGGGCGGCGGACGGCCTGGTCTGGATCCGCGCCGCGGTCGCGGACGCGCACTCCTGGGAGTTCGTGCAGCTGCCCGAGCCCGCGCAGGTGGACGCGCTGGCCGTGGCGCCGGGCCCGGGCGTCGCCGCGTCGGATCCGCTGGCGCAGCGCGAGCACCACGAGTTCTGGGCGTGGCTCGACGAGGAGGCCGGGCGGGTGCGGGCGCGGGCCTTCTGCCGGCGGATCGGCGTTCCGGAGGACGAGGCGACCGGTTCGGCGGCGATCCACCTCACCCACCGGCTCGGCAGAGCGCTGACGATACGGCAGGGGCGCGGCTCGGTGATCCACACCCGTCCGGCCGCCGAGCCGGGGTGGATCGAGGTCGGCGGTGCGGTGGCGGATGACGGATTCCGCACCGTCACGCTGTGATTTCGCGGTTTTGTTAGAGTCTTGCGACGGTGCCGGGAGGCTGTGGCACCGGGCGGTCAGCAGCCGGGGTTCGTGCTCTGCGTCGAGGTGGCGTCGCCCGAAGTCGCCTTCAGCGTGAACACCTCGCCGCAGTAGGCGTCGGTCGGTATGGAATTGCCGATCGAGTAGCTGGTCTTGCCGCTCAGCGTCCAGGAGGCGGTGCGCTCGGCAACCCTCGCGCCGTTCTTCGTGCCGTAGTAGTCCACGGAGACGGTGACCTTGCCGGTGCCGGAGGTGTTCACCGACAGGATCATGGCTATCTGGTGCACCGACGCGCTGCCGCCGAGCAGCTGCACCTGGAGCGCCGTCACGTTCGCCGCGTTCGGCGGTGGCGGCTGGGTCGGCGGCGTGGTGACCGGGGTGACGCCCGAGGGGCTGCTCTTCGCGGCGGGCGCGGAGGTCGCCGGGTGCGCCGTGTGGGTACTGGTGACACCGCCCGCACGTACGGCGGTGCTGGGCGCCGCGGCCGGGTGGCCGGCCGGGCTTGAGCCGAAGTGCAGGCTGGTGGCCGCCCACCAGCACAGCGCCGCGACCGCGCCGAGGATGCCGACCGCCTGGACGACCATGCCGGCGTTCGGACTGCGCCGGGCGGAGCGGGTGACCGGGGCGTAGTCCTCCTCGTCCTCACGCCGGTTGTCGCCGGAGCCCCAGACGATGGGCCGGGAGAAGGCGGGGGGCGGCGGGTTGCCGCCGGACGCCGGCTCGTCGCGCGGCGGCGCGCTCTTCGGTATGCCCGGCCCGGTGCCGACACCGCCCGGGGCATAGAGCGACGGCGGGCCGAACAGCGGCGGCGCGGTCACGGTCGTCGGCGCGTCCGCAGCGCGGGGGGCCGGCTCCTGCGGCCGGAAGAGGTGCTCGAGTTCGGGTTCGATGCCGTCCGGCAGCGGCGGCGGCTCCAGCGGCTGGAGCGGCGGCGACGGGAACTGCGCGGGCGGCGCGAACGCGGGGCCGGGCTGGAGCGGCTGGCGCTGTTCGAACTCTGCCGGCGCCTGCGGCGGCGCGAACTCGGCACCCGTCTGGCCGGCGCCGGCCGCGTCGAAGGGGTCGAACTCATAGGCCGGCCTGCGGTGCCGGCCGGAGTTGGCCAGCGGGTCCACGATCGCCGTCGCGGGCACCGAGCCGAAGGCCGCGGCGACCCGGGGCGCGTGCCCGTGCGAGTGCGAGTGCTGCGGCGGCCCCTCGGTCACCGCGCTGGGCGGGGCGGCCGCCGGATTCGGCACCGCGGGGGCGAACTGGTCGAGGATGCGCGCGCCGGCCGAGGCTATCCGGGCCAGGTCGGCGGACAGGTGCGCCTGGTGGTTCAGCGTCCAGTCCAGATCGACGTCGTCGAGCACCGGACGCCACCAGTCGAGCGCGAAGCCCGCCTGCGCGAGCAGCGCCTGGACCTGGCCGTCCCACGGGGTCTCGTCGCCGGGCTGCTCGCCGGCCAGCTGCGAGACCCGGGCGGCGACGGCGGCGAGCTGATCGAGGGCGACGCGGGCGTCGGCATCCGTCCGAGGCAGCGCCCAGCGCAGTCCCAGCAAGGCCTGGACGAGTTCGTCGCGCGGATCCGTCGGCCGGTCCGGACCCGGCGTCCTCCAATCGGTCACCCCTGGTTAGTACCCACGCTTCCTGATACGCAGTGCTGCCGGGCGGTTACGATTTCGTGCTCTGGATGCTTATTTAACCAAACCGGCGCGCCGGAGCGCATCAGCTAGGGCGGTATCGGCGGATCCGCCCGGATTCGCGGCGCCGCGAGCCCGCTCGCCGCGCTCCCGGTCCCCACGCCCGCGGCCTTGATCACGGTTCTGATCACCGCGGCCGCGCTCGCCACGGTTCTGCGCGCCGCCGCCCTGATCCGCCCGGTTCTGCCCGCCGCGGGGGCGCTGCGGCTCGTCGTCGAGGCGCAGGGTCAGCGAGATGCGCTGACGCGGCAGGTCCACGTCCAGCACCTTGACTCGCACCACGTCGCCCGGCTTGACCACCTCGCGCGGGTCCTTGACGAAGGTCTTTGACATGGCCGAGACGTGCACGAGCCCGTCCTGGTGCACGCCGACGTCCACGAAGGCGCCGAAGGCCGCGACATTGGTCACCACGCCTTCGAGCAGCATGCCCGGTTGCAGGTCGGAGGGCTTCTCCACGCCCTCCTTGAACGCGGCGGTGCGGAACGCGGGGCGCGGGTCGCGGCCCGGCTTCTCCAGCTCGCGCAGGATGTCGGTGACCGTCGGCAGGCCGAAGGCGTCGTCCACGTACTGCGCGGGTCGCAGCGCGCGCAGCGCGGCCGTGTTGCCGATCAGGCTCTTGAGATCCTGGCCGGTGGAGGTCAGGATCCTGCGGACCACCGGATACGACTCGGGGTGCACGCTCGAGGCGTCCAGCGGGTCGTCGCCGCCGGGGATGCGCAGGAAGCCGGCGCACTGCTCGAAGGCCTTGGGGCCGAGGCGGGCGACGCCCTTGAGCGCGGCGCGGGTGCGGAACGGCCCGTTGGCGTCGCGGTGCGCCACGATGTTCTCGGCGAGGCTGTCTCCGATGCCTGAGACGCGGGCCAGCAGCGGCACCGAGGCGGTGTTCACGTCCACGCCGACCGCGTTGACGCAGTCCTCGACGACGGCGTCCAGCGAGCGGGAGAGCTTGAACTCGGAGATGTCGTGCTGGTACTGGCCCACGCCGATGGACTTCGGGTCGATCTTCACCAGCTCGGCCAGCGGGTCCTGGAGCCGGCGGGCGATCGAGACGGCGCCGCGCAGCGAGACGTCGAGCTCCGGCAGCTCCCGCGCCGCGTAGGCGGAGGCCGAGTAGACCGAGGCGCCGGCCTCGGAGACCAGCACCTTGGTCAGCTTCAGCTCGGGGTGGCGGGCGATCAGGTCGGCGGCCAGCTTGTCGGTCTCCCGCGAGGCGGTGCCGTTGCCGATGGCGACCAGGTCAACCCGGTGCGCCGCGGCCAGCTTCGCCAGCGTGGCGATCGACTCGTCCCAGCGCTGGTGCGGCACGTGCGGGTAGATCGTGGCGGTGGCCGTGACCTTGCCGGTGGCGTCCGCCACGGCGACCTTCACCCCGGTGCGGTAGCCGGGGTCGAGGCCCATCGTGGCGCGGGTGCCGGCCGGGGCGGCGAGCAGCAGGTCGCGCAGGTTGGCGGCGAACACGCGCACCGCCTCGTCCTCGGCCGCCTGCCACAGCCGCATCCGCAGGTCCACGCCGAGCTTGACCAGGATGCGGGTGCGCCAGGCCCAGCGCACGGTCTCCAGCAGCCAGCGGTCGGCGGGGCGGCCCTGGTCCACGACGTCGTAGCGGGCTGCGATGCGCACCTCGTAGCCGGTGCGGGCGGCGGGGTTCTCGGGATCGGCTTCTTCGGGCTCGAAGACGAGGTCGAGCACCTCTTCCTTCTCGCCGCGCAGCAGGGCCAGCACCCGGTGCGAGGGCAGTGTGGTGAAGGGCTCGGCGAACTCGAAGTAGTCGGAGAACTTCGCCCCGGCGTCCTGCTTGCCGTCCCGCATGCTGGAGACGATCCGGCCGCGCTCCCACATCCGCTCGCGCAGCTCGCCGATCAGGTCGGCGTCCTCGGCGAAGCGCTCGACCAGGATCGAGCGGGCGCCGTCGAGCGCCGCCGCCGCGTCGGCGACGCCGCGCTCGGCGTCCACGTACCCTGCCGCGGCGGTCTGCGGGTCCTGCGACGGGTCGGCCAGCAGCAGGTTGGCCAGGGGTTCGAGCCCTGCCTCGCGGGCGATCTGCGCCTTGGTGCGCCGCTTCGGCTTGAACGGCAGGTAGATGTCCTCGAGCCGGGCCTTGGAGTCGGCGGCCAGGATCTGCGCCTCCAGCGCCTCGTCCAGCTTGCCCTGGCCGCGGATCGACTCCAGGATCGCCGCGCGCCGCTCCTCCAACTCGCGCAGGTAACGCAGCCGCTCCTCGAGGGCGCGCAGCTGCGTGTCGTCGAGCGCTTCGGTCGCCTCTTTGCGGTAACGGGCGATGAACGGGACGGTCGCCCCGCCGTCCAACAGGTCCACCGCCGCCGTGACCTGCCGCTCGCGCACACCCAGCTCTTCGGCGATCCGCTGGTTGATCGGCACCGTCATCGTCTTCCGCCCTGCCCGCCTGTCGATCGATCTTCGTTCCGCGCACGCGGTGTGCAGGGACATAGTGGCAGAACAGGTGGCGTTCACGTGTGGAGGCGCCCATACACTGGTGGCCCCGGCGTCGAGCCGGGACCGTATCGGGGAGGATGCCGTGGACGGTTCGCCGCTCATCGACAGCCTGCGCAAGGCGGTGGACGCCGCGCCGCAGGACGTGCCGCTGCGCCTGCATCTCGCCGGCCTGCTGCTCGACAACGGCTCGACCGCCGAGGCGATCAGCCACCTCGGGCTCGTGCTCGCCGCCGAGCCGACGTCGGTCGCGGCGCTGGAGCTGATGCAGCGCGCGGTCGGCGGCGGCGCTGCCGGCGGCGCCTCGTCGTCCTCCTCCCCCTCCCCCGCGCCGAGCACGGCGCCGCCGCCGAACGCGGCCTCGATACCCGCGCCCGCGCGGCACTTCAACGAGCCCGACGTCGAGGACTTCGACTGGGACGCGGCGGCCCGCGACCTCGGCGAGGTCCTGCCGCCGATGTTCCTGGACGGCGACGAGGAGCTGACCGAGCCGGCCTTCGACGTGGAGGCCAGCACGGTGCGGCTGACCGACGTCGGCGGCATGGCGCAGGTGAAGCGGCGGCTGGAGGCCGCGTTCCTGGCGCCGATGCGCAACCCCGAGCTGAGCAGGCTCTACGGCAAGTCGCTCAAGGGCGGCCTGCTGCTGTACGGCCCGCCCGGCTGCGGCAAGACCTTCCTGGCCCGCGCCATCGCCGGCGAGCTCGGCGCGGCGTTCTTCTCGGTGACGCTCGCGGACGTGCTCGACATGTACATCGGGCAGAGCGAGCGCAACCTCAGCGAGATCTTCGCCACCGCCCGGCGCAACGCGCCCTGCGTGCTGTTCCTCGACGAGGTGGACGCGCTCGGCCAGCGTCGCAGCCAGCTGCGGTCCAACTCGATGCGCGGCACCGTCAACCAGCTGCTCTCAGAGCTGGACGGTGTCGGCGCGCAGAACAACGGCGTGTTCGTGCTCGCGGCGACCAACGCGCCGTGGGACGTGGACGTGGCGCTGCGCCGGCCGGGGCGGCTGGACCGCACGGTGCTGGTGCTGCCGCCGGACCAGGCGGCGCGCGAGGCGATCCTGCGCCACCACCTACGGGGCCGCCCGGTGGCGAAGATCGACCTGGCGGCGGCGGCCAAGCGCACCGAGGGGTACTCCGGCGCGGACCTGGCGCACGTGTGCGAGACCGCGGCCGAGCGGGCGCTGCTCGACTCGGC
Source organism: Actinomycetota bacterium (assembly GCA_046724665.1). Taxonomy (GTDB): domain Bacteria; phylum Actinomycetota; class Actinomycetes; order Streptomycetales; family Catenulisporaceae; genus Actinocrinis. The sequence continues at coordinate 11,205 of JBKOWZ010000259.1, read as the reverse complement.
GGCCACCGGCACCGTGCGGATGATCGAGATGCAGGACATCGAGGCGGCGCTGCGCGAGGTGCGCCCCTCCATCGGGCCCTGGCTCGAGTCGGCGCGCAATGTGGCGATGTTCGCCAACGAGGCCGGCGCCTACGACGACCTGCTCGAGTACCTCAAGAAGCGCAAGCTGCTGTGACCGAGCTGGACACCCGCGGCGAGCTGATCCGCGCCTCGACGCTGCTCGACCTCGGCCGGCCCGGCGAGGCGCGGGCCCGGCTCGGCGCGGTGCTGGCGGCGGAGCCTGGCAACGCGTTCGCGCTGCGGCTGCTGGCCCGCTGCCACCACGCGACCGGCGAGATGGACAAGGCGATCGAGACGGCGAAGGCCGCGGTCGCGGCGGATCCCGGCTCGGAGCACGGGCACCGGATCCTGGCCAACGCCTACAACGCGGCGGGCGACCGGCGCGCCGCCACGGCCGAGGCGCACGAGGCGCTGCGGCTGGCCCCGGAGGAGTGGCGCTGCCACTGGCTGCTGGCCGAGTGCCTGCGACACAGCGACCCGCGCGCCGCGCTCGCCCCGGCGCAGCGGGCCCGGGAGCTGGCGCCGAACGAGGCGGACGTGCACGTGCTCTACGGCGTGGTGGTCAAGCAGCTCGGCCGCACCGCCGAGGCCCGCGCGGCGTACCTGCACGCGCTGAGCATCAACCCGAATCTCGCCACCGCGCACAACAACATCGCGGTGCTGGACCGGGCCAACGGCCGCTGGGCCCGCGCGCTGGCCGGCTTCCGCACCTCGCTGCGACACAACCCGCAGCAGAAGCTGGCCCGGGAGAACCTGGCGAACACGATCGTGCTGCTGCTGCGCCGCCTGTGCGGGCTCTCGCTCGCGGCGCTGCTCGCGGTACTGGCGCTCTCCGCCGGCGCCGACTCCGCGCAGCTGCGCGTCATCGGGGCCTGCGCCGCCGCCGCGATGCTCGGCGGGCTGGCGTGGATACTCGTGACCGCCCGGCGCAGCGTCGGCGCGTATGCGGCCACGATCATGCGCACGGACCGGCGCGCCACGACCGCGCTGATCGTGTTCGGCGGCACGTTCGCGGCGACGGTCGCGGTCGCGGTGGTTCAGGTCGTCCCGCTGCGCCTGGTGCGCTCGGCCTTCGGCGGGCTCGGGCGCAACGGGCACCTGCTCACCGTGATCGGCGTGGCCGCCGTGGTCGCCGCGCGCGGCGTCACCCGCAAGCCGAAGAAGAAATAGCGGTAGAGCAGTGAACCAGTGGTGACGATGTGTCAGAAACGCCGGTGAACACGCCGGAAATGATCGCGATTTAGCAGCGTAGAAGTAGCCGGGGCTAAGCGCTGCGTGATTTCCTGAGCTCAGTACAGCGCGCCGAATAGCCGCGGCCGTGCCTTTCCGCCGCATCGGACGGGCGCGGCCGCGGTACCACGCCGCAATCGCGGTGATCGCGTCGGAGCGCGCTGATAGCGTGATGACCATGGCCGAGACTCCAGCGGGTGAAACCCTAGAAGCGCCGGGCCGCATCGGCGTCATGTACGACCGCGACCTGCCGCCGGAAGGGCTGGCCGACTTCGCGCGCCAGGTGGAGGCGGGCGGCGCCGACGAGCTGTGGCTGGTCGAGGATCTGCGCTGGGCCGGCTCGATCGCCTCGGCCGCCACCGCGCTCGCCGTGACGCGCACGCTGCGCGTCGGCATCGGGATCTCGCCCGCGCCGCTGCGCAATCCGGCGCTGCTCGCGATGGAACTCGCGGCGCTGGCCCGGATCAACCCGGGCCGGGTGATCGCAGGGCTCGGGCACGGCGTTCCGGAGTGGATGCGGCAGGTCGGCGCGGGCACACCGCACCGGCTGGCGCTGCTGGAGGAGACCATCGGCGCAGTACGTGCGCTGTTGCGCGGCGGCGAGGTGACGGTACACGGCCGCGTCGTCCACGTTGACGGCGTGCAACTCGTGCACCCTCCGCACGAGGTGCCGCCGGTGATCGGCGGTGTCATCGGTCCGCGCTCGCTGGAGTTGGTGGGCCGCGTGGCGGACGGCACGCTGATCGTGGAGGGGCGCGGACCGGCCGAGGTGCTGCGTACTCGGGCGGTGATCGACAAGGCGCGCGCGGACGCGGACGTGGACGGCCCGCACAGCCTGCGGCTCTACACGCACCTGCGCATCGATGAGGACGTCGAGAAGGCACGCGCGGCGATGGCCCCGATCGTCACCGAGTATTCGGGACTGCTCGGCGTTCCGGCCGAGGAGGTGTTCACGATCGCGGGCGACGCGGCGCAGGTCGCGGCGCGTATCAGGGAGCTGTGGCAGGCCGGAGTGGACACGGTGATCCTGCGTCCGGTGGGCGAGCGTCCGGCGGTGCAGTTCGCGAAGGCGGTAGACGCGCTGCGGGCGCACTGACGCTCCGTCGGCACGCTTCGCATGCGGGCTCAGCCGACATGCGTGGCGGCGAGCACCTCGGCCAGGTGGATCGTCTTCAGTGGCGCGCCCGAACGCCCCGCGATCCCACCGATGTGCATCAGACACGAGCTGTCCGCTGCCACGAGGTACTCCGCGCCGCTGCTGACCGCGTTCGCCACCTTGTCCGTACCCATCGCCGCCGAGACGTCGGGATTCTTCAGCGAGAAGGTGCCGCCGAAGCCGCAGCACTGCTGCGCGTCCGGCAGGTCCGCGAGGTCCAGGCCGTCCACCGCGCGCAGCAGCCGCGTCGGCCGGTCGCCGACCTTCAGCAGCCGCAGCGAATGGCACGCGGGATGGTAGGCGACCCGGTGCGGGAAGTACGCGCCGACGTCCTCGACCTGGAGGACGTCGATCAGGAACTCGGACAGTTCGTACACCTTCGGAGTCTCGAGATCCGGGGCAATCATCGGATGAATGTCGCGGACCATCGCGGTGCACGAGCCGGACGGCGCGACGATGTACTCATAGCCGTCGAAGACCCGCGCGAAGTTGCGCGCCAGCGGCTCGGCGTCGCCGCGGTATCCGGTGTTGTAGTGCATCTGGCCGCAGCAGGTCTGGTCCATCGGAAAGTCCACGGTGACGCCGAGCCGTTCGAGCAGCGTGACCGTCGCGATGCCCGCACTGGGGAACAGCGCGTCGTTCAGACAGGTGATGAACAGCGCCGCACGCATCCGACCGGCTCCTTCGTCGCTAGAGATCCGATCACATCATGCTGTGCCGGGCGCCAGCACGGCAACACGCCCCGTGTGCCGGGCAGCGGCCTTCAGCCTTCGAACCCGATCGCCACGCGGTCCTCGATCGGCCGGAAGCCGAGCCGTTGGTAGAGCGCGTTGCTGGTCGGATTGTCCAGATGGGTGAACAGCGAGACCTCCCGGGCGCCGCGCTCGAACGCCAGTCGGCAGGCCGCGGCCGTGGCGGCGGCCGCGTAGCCACGGCCACGCAGCTGCTTCGGCGTGTAGACCGGGCCGATCCGGATGCCGCCTTCCAGCAGAAGGCTGATACCTGCCATCGACGCCGGGGCCCCGTCAACCTCCCACAGCACCAGGGTGCCGTACTCGACCCGGTCGCCCACGACACGCTGCGCGTTGAGCACCGGGTCGCCGACCTCCTCGGCGAAGTCCGCATACCAGGCAGTCAGCAGCTCGAGATCGGCCGCGACGGCGATGCGGGAGGCGCCGAGTGGCATCGGCGTGGGCTCGACCAGGTCGCCGAGCAGGTAGAGCCGGGTCGTCATCTGGATCCTCGCCGAGGTTCCGGTCGCGGCGCACCAGGCGGCACCGACCGCGTGGGCCGTGGCCGTGGGCGCGTTCACGCCGGAGAGCCGCCAGCGCGCGGCGAGCAGCGTCTCGACGAGCGGGCACGCGGTCCCGTCCGGAATCCGCGAGAGCAGCGCCGGGTGCGGCGGCGTCTGCACGAGCGCGGCGCCGATCCTTCCGTCAGCGCCCTCGTACCAGCCGAAGCGGGGCGGCTCGTCGCCGAACGCGAGCGGCCCGCGCCGGCGCAGCACGGCCGGGATCGAGAGCAGCAGGGTGTTGCGAGTCGGCTCGCCGGCGAGGAAGGTGCCGGCCGCGGCGTCGAAGGTGGCGATGTCAGCGGTCAGTTGCCAGGCCATACGGCAGTTTGGCATCGGCGCGCCGCACACGCACCCCGGTTTTCCCGGCCGGGCGCGGGTCGGGCCCGGCAGGCAACGCCGCCTGCCGGGCCCGACGCCGCAGCGTCGGCCATGTCCGCGTCGGCTAGGTCACCGCGTTCGTGATGCCGGTGCGTCAGCCGCGCCGGCCACGGCTCGCGTCAGTGCGCGCCGTTGCCCTCCGGCCGCAGTTCGAATCCGGCGGCGCGCGCCTGCACCTCGAGCAGCGCGGCGAAGTCCGCCTCGCGGAAGCCCGAGGTCACCGCCTCCTGGATGCGCTGGTACGCGGCGGCGGCTACCGGCATCGGGGTCTCCACCACCCGGGCGGCGGCGAGTCCGAGGTCGAAGTCCTTGCGCAGCAGCTCGGTGGTGAAGGTGGGCGTGAAGTCCAGGCCGAGCATCGCCGGGGTCTTGTACCGGGTGAAGTCCGAGCCGAGGACCGAGGTGTTGAGGAACTGCATCAGCGCCGTCCGGGTGACGCCGTAGCGCTGCGCCAGCGTGGCGACCTCGGCGAGCGTCTGCGCCATGACGCCGAGCAGCATGTTGTGGCAGAGCTTCACCACCCGCGCCGCGTCGCCCTCACCCACATGGCTGACGGAGCGTCCGAGGATCTCCAGCAGCGGCAGGACCTGCTGGTAGGCCTCCAGCGGTCCCGACACGCAGAAGGACGCGGTGCCCCCGGTCACCGCCGCGGCGTTGCCGCTGACCGGGGCGGCGAGCACGGCCGTGTCCGTCTTCGCGGCCAGCTCGCGCAGCGTGCGCGCGGCGGGGGCGTCCACCGTGGAGCAGTCCACCACGGTGCGCGGGCCGCTCGACCCGCCGAACAGCGCGGTCGCCACCGCGACCAGGCTGGCCGGGGTGTCCACCGTGATGAACACGGTCCGGCAGTCGGCCAGGTCGGCGGGGCCGTCCACCACCTCGGCGCCGAGCGGCGCCAGCTCCTCGGCCTTCACCCGCGTCCTGTTGTACACCGCCACCCGCTGCCCGGCGCCGAGCAGCCGGGTCACCATCGCGGTGCCCATCCGGCCGGTGCCGATCCATCCGATGCTGTTGGCGACCACGCTGTTGAAGGTCGCCGGGCCGCCCGGCGCCGGGCTGTGGCCGGCACCGGTACTTCGTGAACTGTCGTTGTCGGCAGCCATCTCTCTCGTTTCCCCCTTGCTCGATGCGAGCGAGGCGGTACCCGCCCGCCTCGCCGGATGTCGCGGAACTTGCGTTCGATCCCACCCGCCAGGGGCACGGTACGCCGCACCACTCGCGCCCGCGACGCGGACCCCGGATTCACTATCCGATCGCCCTACCCCGAAACGGGTAGAAGGCACAACGGTATGATGATCGACGATGAAACGATGAAGGCCACCACCATGCGCCGTACAGCACACCGCACGGCTCCCCGGATCGCGCTCTCGCTCGCCCTGGCCGCGGCCGGCGGCGGCTTGGCGGCCTGTTCCTCGGCTCCGGCCGCGTCCGGCGGTTCCGGCGCGGCGCCGGTCACCGTGACGCTCGCGCTGGACTGGACGCCCAACACCAACCACACCGGCATCTTCGCGGCCGAACAGCTGGGCTACTTCAAGGCCGCCGGGATCGACCTGAAGATCGTGCCCTACGGCTCCACCGCGCCGGAGACCCTGGTCTCGGCGCACAAGGCCGACTTCGGCATCACGTACCAGGACGGGCTGACCGAGCAGGCGGCCACCGGCGGCGACATCACCTCGGTCTTCGCCATCACCCAGAAGACCGACGTGGTCATCGGGGTGCGCGCGAACAGCGGGATCGACTCGCCCAAGCAGCTCGACGGCAAGACCTACGCCGGCTACGGCTCGCCGCTCGAAGCGCCGATGCTCAAGTACGTGATCAAGCACGCGGGGGGCGCCGGCTCGTTCAAGGACGTCACGCTCAACACCGCCGCGTACCAGGCGCTCTACGCGGGCCAGGCGGACTTCGCGCTGCCCGAGCCGACCTGGGAGGTCATCGAGGCCGAGGTGGTGGGCAAGCCGCTGCGCACCTTCGACCTGTCGGCCTACGGGTTCCCGGCGATCTACTCCGCGCTGATCGCGAGCTCGCACCGGTACCTCGAGGCGCACCCCGAGACCGCGCGCAAGTTCCTGGCCGCGGTGCTGAAGGGGTATCAGTACGCCACGGCGCACCCCGCCGACGCCGCGAACCTGCTGATCCAGGCCAACCAGTCGGTGCTCGGCGCGCAGCGCGAGCTGGTCGAGCGCAGCGCGAAGCTCGAGGCCGAGCAGTACTACCGGGACCCGGACGGCCGGATCGGCGTGCAGAGCGCGGCGCGGTGGAAGGCGCTGACCGACTTCCTGTACGCCAACGGGATCCTGGCCGACGCGTCGGGCAAGGCGACGACCGCCGAGCCCGAGGTCTCGACGCTGTTCACGAACGCTTATCTGCCCGGCTCCGCGGCGTCGTGAGCGCCGGACCGTAAGCGTCCAGACAGGTGAGCACTGAGATGAGCGTCGAGCCGTGAGCGCCGGGAGCGCCCGAGGCGTGCGGCTGCTGCGCACGCTCTGGCCGCCGCTGCTGCTCGCCGCCGCGCTCGTCGGGGTCTGGCAGCTGGTCGGCCGGTACGGCGTGCGCGATCCGCAGGTGCTGCCGACGCCGGCGCAGGTCGTGTCGGCGGGCTGGGACCAGCGCTCGGCGCTGTGGCAGAACACGCTGCCCACGCTGGAGGAGACCGCGACCGGCTTCGGCCTGTCCTTCGCGCTGTCCTGGCTGATCGCGACGGCGATGGACTTCTCCGCCGCGGCCCGCCGCGCGGTGTACCCGCTGCTGGTGGCGTCGCAGACGGTGCCGGTGATCGCCATCGCGCCGCTGTTCGTGGTCGTGTTCGGGTTCTACCTGCTGCCGAAGGCGCTGCTGGTGGCGCTGGCCACGTTCTTCCCGCTCACCGCGTCGCTGGCCGAGGGCTTCGCCACCGCCGACGGGGACGCGATGCGGCTGCTGCGCTCGATGGGGGCCAGCCGCCGGCAGTCCTTCGTGAAGGTCCGGGTGCCCGGGGCGCTGCCGTTCTTCTTCGCCGGGCTGCGCGTCGCGATCACCTACGCGGTCGGCGGCGCGGTCTTCGCCGAATACGCCGGTGCCGCCGACGGCCTCGGCATCTACATGGAGCAGATGCAGCACGGGTACCGCACGGATCTGGTGTTCGCCTCGATCCTGGTGATCACCGTTCTCAGTGTGCTGCTGTTCGTGTCAACATACGTACTGGAGTGGCTGGCCACTCCGTGGCGCCGGTTCGAGACCGGTTCGAGCGCGCCGAAGGGCGGCGGCGGGTGAACGCGTACCGGCTGGAGGTCGAGGGCCTTGAGCAGCGGTTCGCCCTGCCGGGCCGCGAGCCGCTGCGCGTGTTGGACGGCCTGGACCTCGCGGTGCGGCCGGGCGAGTTCACCGCGATCATCGGCCCGAGCGGCTGCGGCAAGTCCACCCTCTTCAACATCGTCGCGGGGCTCGACCGCCCGACCGCCGGCCGGGTCCGCATCGACGGTGCGGCATCGACCGGCCACAGCGACCAGGTCTCCTACATGCCGCAGAAGGACCTGCTGTTCCCGTGGCGCACGATCGAGGACAACGCCGCGCTCGGCCTCGAGGTCCAGGGCACCGCGCGGCGCGCCGCGCGCGCCCGGCTGCGGCCGCTGTTCGGGGAGTTCGGGCTCGACGGTTTCGAGCGTTCCTATCCCGGCCAGCTGTCCGGCGGGATGCGGCAGCGGGCCGCGCTGCTGCGCACCGTGGCGATGGGGCGGCCGGTGCTGCTGCTCGACGAGCCGTTCGGCGCGCTCGATTCGCTCACGCGCACGCAGATGCAGCTGTGGCTGGCCGAGACGTGGCAGCGGCACGCGTGGACGGTGCTGCTGGTGACGCACGACGTTCGCGAGGCGGTCTTCCTCGCCGACAGCGTGCACGTGCTCTCGCCGCGCCCGGCGAAGGTCGCGGCACGCATCGAGGTGGACTTGCCGCGTCCACGCACCACGCGCACCTTCCTGGCGCCCGAGTTCAGCCGGATCGAGCAGGAAGTGCTCACCGCGCTCGGCCTGCCGGCCGGCGGCGCAGCGGCGGAAGCGACGGAAGAACCCTGATGTCGGCGCCCCAGGTATCTCAGGTAGCGCATCTGGTGCACGGCCTCGGCACGCACAGCGTCGAGCCGGACTGGCCGCCGCTGACCGTCACCGAGGCCGACGCGGTGCTGCGGCGATATCCGCAGGCGGGCGGGGCCGCCGGTGACAGTGCGCTGATCTGGCGCTCGCCGCGGCCGCTGTCCGCCGCCGGGCTGGTCGAGACCGCGCGCGGCGGGCCGGTTTTCGTCAAGCGCCACCACCGGTCGGTGCGCACCGTCGCGGGGCTGCGCGAAGAGCACGACTTCCTCGCGCATCTGCGCGGGAACGGCGCGCCGGTCGTGCGTGTGTTGGCCGACGAGGCCGGTAGAACGGTACTGGCCGACGGCGAGTGGACGTACGAGGTGCACAGCGTCGGGGACGGGGACGACCTGTACCGCGACGCGATCTCCTGGTCGCCGTTCACCGAACTCGGGCACGCGCGGGCGGCCGGGCGCGCCCTCGCCGCCCTGCACGAGGCGGCACGCGGTTACGACGCCCCTGCCCGCGCGCCGCAGCCGCTGATCGCGGGATTCTCGGTCTTCGCCGCCGACGACCCGATCTCGGCCGTCGAACAGTACGCCGCGGCGCGTCCGGCGCTCGCCGACGAGCTCTCGTCCCGTCCCTGGCGCGAAGAGATCGAACGCTGGCATCTGCCGTATCACGAGCGCTTGCTGCCGCACCTGGCGGCGCTGGATCCGCTGTGGACGCACAACGACTTTCACGCCTCGAACCTGCTGTGGCATGACGGCCGGGCGGCGACGGTGCTGGACTTCGGCCTGTCACAGCGCGCCTTCGCGCTGCACGATCTGGCCACGGCGATCGAGCGCAACGCGGTCGAGTGGCTCGAACTCGACCTGCGGGGCGCGGACGCGGTGCATCTCGACGCGGCGCTCGCCCTGGTCGAGGGCTATCAGGAGATCAGAACGCTGACCACCGACGAACGCGCCGCGCTGCCGGACCTGCTGGCCCTGTGCCACGCCGACCTCGCGCTCAGCGAGATCGACTACTTCCGCGGCGTGACCCGCTCGCCGGGGAACACCGAGCTGGCGTACCGGTACCTGGTGGATCACACGGCCTGGTTCAGTGCGCCGCTCGGCGCCGACTTCATCGAAGCTCTGCGCTCGGCGATCCGGTGACCCGGGCAGACTCGGTGAACTGCCAGCACACCCTGATCAGATCTCCGGCGCGGATGCACGTGGGTTCCGGCGACGGCGTCGGGGGGAGGTTCGGCGTGGGGGACGAAGACGTGGGGATGAAGGCGGGGGCTGCGCCGAGTGGGACACGACAGGCTGCGGAACGCTGCTCGGAGAAGTGGCAGCAACCTGAGGGCCGAATACAACCCACCCGACCCGTCTGCCCGATCGGCTTGAATGATCGTGCCATCGACGGATTTTCCCCTTTTTGACCGTGCCCGGTGGCTGATTTCCAGCCGCTGAGAACTATGTGGTCCACATCACATCATGAGCCTGGCGAAGCGGCGTAATGCGAACCGGGGTACCCGAGTCCCCGCTGCGAGGAGTTCACACCGGATCCGAGCGGAAGGAGCGGCGACCATGCTCGCCAACATCGACCAAGCCCTCAGCGGACGCCTCATCCTCAGCCCGCACCTCTCCCGGGGCATTCGCGCACACCTGCGCTACCTGCGCGACGACCCCTTCGCCGTGCGCCTCGCCTTCCCGGCCGCGATCAGCCTCGAAGGCGGCGACGTCGAGTGGGTCTTCGCCCGCGAGCTGCTCGACGACGGGCTCTACCAGCCGGCCGGCGAGGGCGACGTGCACCTGTGGCCGTGCGGCAGGGGGCGGGTGATGGTCGAGTTCGAATCGCCGCACGGCACGGCCATGGTCGAGTTCGCCGCCGCCGACCTGCGCAGATTCCTGCACTGGTCGTACCGCTGCGTGCCGGCGGGCCAGGAGGAGCGGCACCTGGACCTCGACGCCCACCTGGCCGTGCTGCTCGGCCAGTGACGCCGCCCCGGCGCGACGCGCCAGGGCGCGCCATGCCCGACACGCGCGCCGCGTCGAGTGGAATGCCGGGATTTTTGTCCGCTTTGACATATTTTGCTCGCTGTGGGAATCGGACGCGCCCGCGCACGACAGACGGCCCTCCTGGAACCCCGGGTCGAGCCGCTGCGGCCCGCCCGGCGGCGTCGGCCGCGCGTGCTGCTCTGGCTCATGTTCGGGCTGCTCGCCGCGGCGCTCGGCGCGCTGATCGCGGCCTTCGCGTCGTCCGCGTGGACGCCGCGGATCGAGCAGAAGGTGCCCGCGACCTACGTCTTCCCGGGCACGCCGCCGGTGCTGGCGTGGCCGCAGTCGGGCCAGGCCGCGCTGGTCGTGGCCGGCCTCGGCCGGTTGGGCGGTTCCGGGCCGGCAGGCACGCCGGTGCCGATCGCGAGCGTCGCCAAGGTGCTGACCGCGTACCAGATCCTCACCGACCATCCACTCGCGCCGGGCGCGCCGGGGCCGACGATCACGGTCTCACCCGCCGAGGCGGCCGAGTACGGCCGGCAGCTGGCCGGGAACCAGTCGCTGGTGCCCGTCGCGAGCGGCGAGGTCCTCACCGAGCGGCAGGCACTTCAAGCGCTGCTGCTCGCCTCGGCCGGCAACGTCGCGCGGATCCTCGCGCGCTGGGACGCCGGGAGCGTGGACGCCTTCCTGACCAGGATCAACCAGACCGCGGCGCGGCTCGGGATGGCGCACTCCGCCTACACCGACCCCTCGGGCCTCGACCGCGGGACAGTCTCCACGGCCGCGGACCAACTGCTGCTGGCCGCGGCCGCCATACGCGACCCGGCGTTCGCCGAGATCGTCGGCGAGAAGAGCGCGACCATCCCGGTCGCCGGGCAGATCCGCAACTTCAACGGGCTGCTCGGCCAGGACGGCGTGATCGGGATCAAGACCGGCTCGACCCAGGCGGCCGGCGGCTGCCTGATGTTCGCCGCGGACCTGCCGGCCGGGCCCGGCGGCGTGCGGCGGCGCGTCTACGGGGTCGTACTCGGCCAGCCCGGGACCCCGGACACGATCCTGCCG
>JBKOWZ010000267.1:0-19767 GCA_046724665.1 Actinomycetota bacterium | reverse complement strand
GGGCGAGGTGCCGTGCCCGCTCGATCGGCTCGACCACCGCGGCGGCCAGGTCGGCGTGCGCGGCGCGGCGGGCCTTGGACGAGGCGTCGGCGTAGATCGCGGCGCGCACCAGCGGATGCTCGAACCTGATCAGCCCGTCGGCGCCGACCCGGATCACGCCGAGCCGCTCCGCGACGGCCAGGTGGTGGCCGAACCCGGCGTCGCCGCCGCCGACCTTGCCGAGCAGGGTGAGCGTCGGCCGGTCCGCGGTGCTGGCCAGCAGCAGCACGGACCGGGTCGGCTCGGGCAGCTCGCGCAGCCGGCGCAGCAGCAGCGCGCGCAGCCGGGACGGTATCGGCAGCAGCTCGCCCGGGGCGAGGGCGGAGCGGTCCGGCGGCAGCGCGCGGGCGAGTTCCAGCGCGTAGAAGGGGTTGCCGCCGGAGGCCTGGTGGATCTGGCGCACGGTGGACGGCGGCAGCCGCGAGCCGGTGTAGCGGTCGAGCACGGCCGCCAGGTCGGCCATCGCCAGCGGCGTGACCAGGTACTCGGCGGTGTCCGGCGGTACCAGCTCGGAGAAGGCCGGGGTGCCGCCCTCGGGCACGCGCTCGGCGGCCAGCACCCGGATCGGCAGCGCGGCCATCCGGCGCGCGACGAAGCCGAGCACCTGCGCGGTCGGCCGGTCCACCCACTGGAGGTCGTCGATGACCAGCCACAGCGGGCCGCGGGCCGACAGCTCGCGCAGCAGGTGCAGCACGGCGAGCTGGACCTTGAGCCGGTCCTGGTCGTTGTGCGGCACGGTGCCGCGCAGCAGCGCCGCGCGCAGCGCGGTGCCCATGCCGCCGGGCAGCCGGGAGATGGCCTCGTCCGAGACCGGGCCGAGCAGGTCGATCAGGCACACGAAGGGCAGCCGCAGCTCGGCCTCCGCCGGCGTGCAGCGCAACACCCTGACACCGGAGGCGGCGGCCTCGGCGGCGAGCGCGGAGAGCATCCGGGACTTGCCGATGCCGGCCGGCCCGTACAGCAGCGCCCCGGGCCCCTGCCGCAGCCGCTCGCGCGCCTGGCGCAGCAGCTCCTCCCGGCCGATCGGCGCGTCGCCGGCGGACTCGGGCCGCAGCGGGGCGAAGTGGGGATCCCGGCCGTGGGCAACCCTGGTCGTAGCCTGCCGGACGAGGGTGGACACGGTCGAACCTCCTCCAGGGACGGCTCGGTGCGGATCCGTCCTCAGAACGCCGGTGCGTTGCGGTGGACGGCGGTGCGCCGCCCGGGGATTCCTGCCGCGCATACGCAGCGAGACCGTGCAACTACTGTATAAATCACTGACGGGGACTATATACCTGAGAAGGCAGAAGGGGCAATGGTCAAGATCGTAGGCCACGTATATAACCCGCGGCCGAAGGCCTCAGTCCTCTAACGCGAATGCCGGTCCTGTCCGGACTCTACCCCGGCCCCGGGCCGTCAACCCTTGCGGCCTACCGCGCCGTAGTTGTTGAGCGGCTGCGGCGGCAGCGGCCTGACACCGTCCGGGCGCCAGTGCGCCGCGTCCACCAGGCCGGGCTCGAGCAGTTCGAACCCGGCGAGCAGCGCGGCGACCTGCGCGCGGCTGCGCGGGACGAAGGGCGCCGTCGCGTCGTTGTAGACCCGCGAGTTGTTCAGCACCTTGATGTTGAAGTCGTAGGTGGCGTGCGAGATGACCAGGTGGCTGCCCGGCGCCATGGCCGCGCGGAAGGCGGCGATGATCCCGGCCGGATCGTCGGCGTCGCGCAGGAAGTGCAGGATCGCCATCATCAGCACGACCACCGGCCGGGTGAAGTCGATCACCTCGTGCAGCCCCGGGTCGGCCAGTATGTGCTCCGGGTCGCGCAGGTCGCCCGCCAGCACGGTGGTGTGCTCGGGGTCGCGGTGCGCGAGCAGGGCCCGGCTGTGCGCGATCACCACCGGGTCGTTGTCGATGCACACCACCTGCGCGTCGGGCGCCACCGAGTGCGCGATCTCGTGGGTGTTGCCCATCGTCGGGAATCCGGTGCCGATGTCGATGAACTGGCGCGCGCCCTGCTCGGCGAGCAGGCGTACCGCGCGGCCGAGGAAGGCGCGGTTCTCCCGGCAGGCCATGACGACTTCGGGGGCGTTCACGACGACCCGCTCGGCCAGCATCCGGTCGGCGGCGAAGTGGTCCTTGCCGCCGAGCATGTAGTCGTACACCCGCGCGGGATGCGCCTTGGCCGTATCCGAGCCGTACCACAGCTGCGCAGCCTTGCCGGTCGTCACTCTGCGCCCTCCCCGGGGGTCGGCGGTCGCCTGGAGACGCCGAGCCGGCGCGACCGGCCCGGCTACGCAGTGCATTGTATGGAAAACACTGCGCAGCGACAGCTCTTCCGTCTCACCCGTCCCACAGGTACCGTCAGATCTCGACGACGAACGCCACCGACTTGCCGCCCTCGGCCCGCCGGCGCACCCGCCAGGACGTGGTCAGCGCCTCCACCAGCGACATCCCGCGGTGGTGCTCGTCGTCCTCCCGGGCCTCGCAGACCACCGGCAGGTCGCAGGCCCCGTCGGTGACCTCGCACTCGATCCGGCCCGGCTCGACCAGGGCCCTGACGGTCACCGGCCCCGCGCCGTGCAGCACCGCGTTGGTGACCAGTTCGCTGAACGCCACCGCGGCGCGGTAGGCCGCCTCCTCGCCCGGCCCGCGGTCGGCGATCCAGGCCTCGAGCCAGATCCGGGCCATCCGGGCGTGCACCGGCTGCGCGGGGAACTGCCAGACGGCGGCCGGCAGCGGGACCGCCTCGGGGCGCGGCTCGGGCAGCGCGGCCCGGGTCTGGCCGACCGAGTTCCACGGGTGATCCGTATGCGCCGCCGCTGCCGATGCCATCGGTCCGCCACCTCAGGTCCCCGGTCGTAGTGTCCTGATCCGCCGCATTCTGTGCGGGACGGCTTTGATGCTACGGACGGTAACGGCTATTTCGCTGCAATTTGCAGCACGGCAACTCGTTCAGGTGAATACGCGGCAGTGTGCTCCCTCGACCGCCCGCGTAGCGTTCAGGATCGGCGCGGTGAGAGGACGAGAGCCCCGGTACGGCGCGCGCCCGGCGGCGCGCCGCCGGGCCGGCTAAGGAGGCGGGTGCGATGCCCAGCCGCTATCTGACCGCGCGCCGCCGGCGGCTGGCCGGCGAGCTCAAGCGGCTGCGCCAGCAGGCGGGGCTGACCGGCGAGCAGGTGGCCGAGCGGCTGGCGCCGCTGGGGCGCTGGTCGGCCTCGAAGGTGTCCAGGATCGAGACCGGCCGGGTCGCCGCGCACCACGGCGACGTGTCCGACCTGCTCGACCTCTACGGCGTCGGCAACGGGCCGCTGCGCGCCGAACTGGTGGACATCGCCCGGCAGAACGGCAAGCCCGGCTGGTGGCGGTCCTACCAGGACGTGCTGCCCGGCCACCTCACCCCGGTGCTTGACTTCGAGGCCTCGAGCTCGACGATCCGCTTCGTGCATGGCCAGCTGGTCCCCGGCCTGTTGCAGACCGCGGCCTACGCCAGGGCGCTGATCCACAGCTTCCATCCGGATGCCGGGCCCGAGCAGGTCAGCCGGCTGGTGGACCTGCGGCTCGACCGGCAGAAGGTGTTGCAGCGGGACGATCCGCCGCGGCTGTGGGCGATCCTCGACGAGGCGGCGCTGCGCCGTCCGATCGGCGGCGAGGCGGCGATGCGCGGCCAGCTGCGCAGGCTGGCCGAGGACGGCGACGCGGGGCGCGCCGTCGTGCAGGTGATCCCGTTCGGCACCGGGGAGCACGCCGGGCTCGACGCGCCGTTCACGATCCTGTCTTTCCCCGGGGACGACGAGCCAGACGTCGTCTATGTGGAGCAATACACCACTGCATGGTATATAGACGACGAATACGATGTAAGGCGTTACAACACCTATTTCGGGCGATTGCGGGAGGCCGCGCTCGGGCCGAAGGAATCACGCACCCTGATCATGAACACCATGAAGGAGTTGAGCTGAGTTGAGCACGAACGCCGCAGCTGCGAAGTACGCCATCGACCTGTCCGGCGCACGGTGGCGGATCAGCAGCCACTCGAACGGCGGCGGCGCCTGCGTGGAACTGGCCGCGCTGCCCGGCGGCCACGTCGCCGTACGCGACACGACCGACCGCACCCGGCCCGCGCTGGTGTTCGACGCGGCCGAGTGGCGGGCCTTCACCGCGGGCATCGCGGACGGCCAATTCGCGGACCTCGCCTAGGCACCGGCGGCCCGGCGCTCCAACACAGAGTTCTGATCGCACGGCCCAGCACGCCGCTCGCGTCGTCCACCGGGCCGTGCGAAGCTGTGCTTCATGACGAGCGCACTGATCACCGGCGGTACGGCCGGCATCGGCAAGTCCTTCGCCGACGAGCTCGCGCGCTCCGGCTACGACCTGGTCCTGGTGGCCCGCGACGCGGCCAGGCTGGACGCCGTCGCCGAGCAGTCGCGCGGGCGCGGGGCGCCCTCGGCCGAGGCGCTGCCCGCGGACCTCTCGACGCAGGAGGGCCGCGCCGCCGTCGAGGAGCGGCTGCGCGACGCCGACCGGCCGATCGATCTACTCATCAACAACGCCGGCTTCGGCTTGGGCAAGCCGTTCAGCAAGAGCAGCATCGAGGACGAGGAGACGCTGCTCGACGTGCACGTGCGCGCCACGATGCGGCTGACGCACGCGGCCCTGCCCGGCATGATCGAGCGGGACCGCGGTGCGGTGATCAACGTCGCGTCGGTGGCGGCGTTCGTCCCCCGCGGCACGTACAGCGCCGCGAAGGCGTGGGTCGTCGCGTTCAGCGAATCGGTCGCCGCGGAACTGCGCGGCACCGGCGTGCGGTGCATGGCGCTGTGCCCCGGCTTTACGCACACCGAGTTCCATCAGCGCGCGAACGTCGAGACAAGCGACATCCCCGGCTGGATGTGGCTGAACGCCGACGACGTCGTCAAGGCGGCGATGCGTGACCTGGGCCGCGGCGTGCCCGTGAGCATCCCGGGCGCGCAGTACAAGGCGCTTACCGCAGCATCGCGCTACGTGCCCCGGTCGCTCACGACACGCCTTAGCCGTGCCAGGTCGAAGCGCTGGTGACGGCGGCCGGCACCGCCTTCTCGTGCCTCAGGACTCGGGGATTTCGTACTCGGAGATCAGGTGCGCGCGGCCGAGGGTGTGGAAGAACAGGTTGAAGCCGACGGCCGCCGGGGTGGCGTCTGCGTCCACGTCGAGCAACTCGTCCACGGCGTGCACGGTGAAGATGTAGCGGTGCCGCTTGGGCGCGGCTAGCGGCGCGGGACCGCCGTAGCCGCGCACGCCGACGTCGTTGCGTACGTGGAAACCACCCGAGCCAGGCAGCGCGCTGTCGCCCGAGCCGGCGCCGCGGGGCAGTTCGGTGACGTCGGCGGGCAGGTTGACCACGACCCAGTGCCAGAAGCCGCTGCCGGTCGGCGCGTCCGGGTCGAACACGTTGACGACGTAGCCGACCGTGCCCTCGGGCGCACCGCTCCACCGCAGGTGCGGCGAGGCGTTCCCGCCGTTCAGGCCGAAGCCGTCGAAGACGTGCGCCTGGGCCATGGTCTCGCCCTCGGTGAGGTCGTCACTGGTCAGCTGGAAGCTCGGCTTCTGCGGCAGGTACTCGTACGGGTTGGGTGCGCGGTCAGCCATCGCTCGTCCCTTCTCACAGGTGGTCTCGCGAGCGACCTTAGCGCCTTGGCGCAGGCGGGCTCGCCCCCGGGAGGAAAAACTTGAGGGTTGAAATAATGCCGTCCTCGGCTGCGTTCGGGGATCCTTGGAAAGCTTGAACGTCAACCGTCTGGGCTAAGGAGCGATGCACATGCGCCCTTTCGCTGCGTTCGTCGAGCGGGACTGCCACTCCGGGCCGACGACCAACCGGGCGCTCGGCGCCGTGCCGCTGCCGGACGTCGTCGCGCCCGTCCCGTCGGCCGCGGTGCGCACCAAGGTGCGCATCCCGCTGCGCTTCCCGGACGGTTGGGAAACGGACGCGGACGTCTTCACGTTCACCGGTTTGGCCGACGGCAAGGAGCATCTGGCGCTCGGCCTCGGCGACTACGCGTCTGCGACCGCGCCGCTGGTGCGTCCGCACTCCGAGTGCATGACCGGCGACGTCTTCGGTTCGCAGCGCTGCGACTGCGGGCCACAGCTGCGTGAGGCCGCCGAGCGGATCGCCGCGGAAGGCGGCTACCTGCTGTACCTGCGCCAGGAGGGACGCGGTATCGGCCTGTACGCGAAGCTGGATGCGTACGCGCTCCAGGATGAGGGCCTAGACACGTACGCCGCCAACCGCGCCCTAGGGCACGGCGACGACGAGCGCGACTACACACCGGCCGCGCAGATGCTGCACACGCTGGGCGCCGACCGCATCCGGCTGCTCAGCAACAACCCGGACAAGGCGCTCCAACTCGACGCGCTGGGTATCGACATCGCCGAGCAGCTGCCGACCCAGGTTCACCTGTCCGAGGGGAACGCCCGGTACCTGCGCGCCAAGGTCACCCATACGCGACACACCATCGACCTGCCCGCATGGCCGACGCAGCGGACGGGAGAGCCGCGATGACCGGCGACGTCACGACCGGCAGCCTCACCACCGGCGACGTGGCCACCGGCGGCGCGGCACCGGACCGTATGCCCGCGATCTACCTGAGCCACGGCGCGCCGCCGCTCGCCGACGACGCAGCCTGGCCGGGCCAGCTGGCCGCCTGGTCGAGGAGCCTGCCGAGGCCGCGGGCGATCCTGATGGTCTCGGCGCACTGGGAGGACGCGCCGCTGGCGCTCGGCGCGACCGCGACCGTGCCGCTGGTGTACGACTTCTGGGGCTTCGAGCAGCGCTACTACGAGGTCCAGTATCCGGCTCCCGGCGCGCCCCGGCTGGCCGAGAGCGTGCGCAAACTCCTGCGCGGCGCCGGCACGCCGGTGCAGGACCTGCCCGACCGGGGGCTGGACCACGGCGCGTACGTGCCGCTGGTCGAGATGTACCCCGAGGCGGACGTGCCGGTGTTGCAGATCTCGCTGCCGACGCTCGACCCGCGGCGGCTGCTGGAGCTCGGGCGGAAGCTCGCGCCGCTGCGCGACGAGGGCGTGCTGATCGTCGGCAGCGGCTTCTTCACGCACAACCTGCGAGCGCTCAGCCTCGGCGGCCAGGTGCCGTCGGTGATGGCCGAGTTCGACGACTGGGGCGAGCGCGCCCTGGCCGCGCAGGACCTCGACGCGCTGCTGGACTTCGAGAACAAGGCCCCGGCCGGCCGGCTCGCCCATCCGCGCACCGAGCACTTCGCCCCGCTGTTCGTGGCGCTCGGCGCGGCCGAGGCGCAGTTGGCGACCCAGCGCAGCGTGATCGACGGATTCTGGTTCGGCATGTCGAAGCGGTCGATCCAGCTCGGCTGACCGGCCGCGCGCCGCGCCGCGCGGTCAGTTCACCGCGACCGGCTCGGCGCCGGTGAGCTTGAGCAGTTCCTCGAAGGTGGTGGGGAACACCGTGTGCGGGTGTCCGGCCGCCGCCCAGATCTCGCCCTGAGCGGCCAGCGTCTCGTCGATCAGCGTGCGCACCGGCGCCGGGTGGCCGACCGGGGCGACGCCGCCGATGGGCTGGCCGGTGTGTTCGCGCACGAACTCGGCGCCGGCCCGGGCCAGCCTGCCGATGCCGAGGTGCGCGGCGACCTTGCCGGTGTCCACGCGGTGCGCCCCGCTGGTGAGCACCAGCAGCGGGCTGCCCTCGGCGTCGAAGATCAGGCTGTTCGCGATGGCGGCCACCGGGCAGCCGAGCTGCTCCGCCGCCGCGACGGCGGTGGGCGCGGTCGCCGGCAGCACCCGCACCCGCGGGACGATGCCGGCGGCGCGCAGCGCGGCCTCGACGGCGAGCACGTTCGGGTGGCGGGCGATCTCGTCCATGGCGGCGATCCTAACCGCGCGGGCGCGCCTCGGGCGTGGATTTCCCGCCGGCGCCCGATTGTCACGGTTCAGCCGCAATGCGTTCGCTGTGAGAGAGCAAAGACGCATAGAACCGGACGGCGGCTGACGATGGTGGACATGGACGGACACAGCTACGACGACCGCTGGAGATGAGCGCGATGACCGGACCGGCGCGGCGGGTGCGCGACAGGATGCGGTCACTGCTGCGCAGCCCGGCGGCGCGATGGCGCGACCGGCTGCCCGGGTTCCTGTTCCCGGGCGATCCGGGATCCGGCGCCTCAGTACGCGAGCCGCGGCGGCCCAAGCGGACGCCGCCGTCGGACGCCATGGCGCTCCAGATTCCGCGGGATCACTCCGCGCGCGACTGACCCGGCCTCAGTTCACCGGCTCCACCTGCGAACGGGTGTTTCAACCGCGGGTTCGCGGGCACTCGGTGGCATGGCTGTCTATGCGCACGAACGAGGCGGCGCCGCCGCGCGGCTCGTGGAGCTGGCCGCGATCGTGATCGCCGCGATCCTTGTGCTGCACATCATTTTCGTACTCGTCGGCGCCAACGGCTCGAACGCCATCGTCAGCACCGACGCCGACTGGGCGAGCACGCTCGCCACCTGGTTCAGGGACCTGTTCACCCTCACGAACGCGAAGCTGTCGGTGCTGGTCAACTACGGCCTCGCCGCGCTGTTCTACCTCGCCGTCGGGCGGATCGTCGCCGCGTTCATCGGCCGGCACCGGACAGGTAATGTTCGTGACCATGAAGGCTGTCACGGACTTCGTTTCGGGCCCGGTGCAGGTGCGCGGGGCGCTCGACCTGGAGCGGACCACCGCCGGCTGGCTGCCCCGCCGACTGCCGCGGTGGACCAGGACGCAGTACCCGCACCAGGGCATAGAGGACATGGTCACGCAGCCGTCGGGTGTGCGCCTGGCGTTTCGCAGCGCGGCCGGCTCGGTCGAACTGGATGTGCTGACCCGTCAGCTCGTCTGGCCGGACCAGCCGCTCCCGCAGGACGGCGTGGGCGGCTTCGACCTCGTCGTCGACGGCGTCGTGCGCGCGGCCGGGCAGACGCTGGTGACCGGCGACCTCGAATTCCGCGACGCCTCCGGCATCGCGCAGCAGCTGCGCCCCGGCCCGGTCGCCACGGTGCGCTTCGACGGGCTCGGCGGCGCGGACAAGCAGATCGAGATATGGCTGCCGCACCACACCTGGACAGAGCTGGTCGCGTTGCGTGCCGACGCGCCGATCCGGCCGCCGGCGCAGACTCCCGGGCAGCCGCGCTGGGTGCACCACGGCAGTTCGATCAGCCACTGCCACGCGGCCGAGCGGCCCACCGAGACCTGGCCGGCGATCGCGGCGCGGCTGGCCTCGGCGCAGGTCGTGAACCTCGGCCTGGCCGGCGAGGCGCAGATCGACCCGTTCACCGCGCGCGCCATCAGGGATCAGCCGGCCGACGTGATCAGCCTGAAGCTGGGCATCAACGTCGCGAACGCCGACAGTTTGCGACTGCGCGCGTTCATCCCGGCGGTGCACGGATTCCTCGACACCGTGCGCGAAGGGCACCCGGACACTCCCCTGCTGGTCATCTCGCCGATCATCTGCCCGGCGGTCGAGGACCGGCCCGGGCCGACGCGCCAAGTGTCCGAGACGGCCCAGGAGTGGTTCGTCTCCGAAACCGATCCCACCGCGACGGCCGAGGGCCGGCTCAGCCTCGGCATGATGCGCGAGATCCTGGCCCGGATCGTGGCCGAACGCTCGTCGCAGGACGCGAATCTGCACTATCTCGACGGTCGGCGGCTGTTCGGCGCGGACGACCTGGCCGACCTGCCCGACAACCTGCACCCGAACGCCGCCGGCTACAAGCGGATGGGCGAACGCTTCGCGCAGCTCGTGTTCGGCCCCGGCGGCGCGTTCGCGGCCTCAGTCGAGGGTTGACACGGTCGCGCGCCAGCATCGGCACGTAAACCAGTCCATGTAATCGGCGCCGGCGGGTAGCATTCCGTACCGTGCCCACGACCACCGCCGCGCCGCCTGCCGCGACGGGCGGTGCGCGCGGCGCGATATCCCGGTTCGCGATCGACACGCGACCGCTGCGGTACCCGGCGTATCGGCGCCTGTGGTCGTCGAACGTGATCACGAGCGTGGGCAGCCAGCTGACCGCGGTCGCGGTGCCCAAGCAGATCTACGACGTGACCGGCTCGTCTTCGTGGATCGGGATCGCCAGCTTCGCCGCGCTCGTCCCCTTGACGGTCTTCGGCCTGTGGGGCGGGGCGATCGCGGACGCGGTGGACCGGCGCAAGCTGCTGCTGGTCACCAATGCCGGGATCGCCGCGACGTCTGTGGCGTTCTGGGCGCAGGCCGCAGCGGGACTGCGCTCGGTATGGCCGCTGATCGCGCTGCTGGCCGCGCAGCAGGGCCTGTTCGGCGTCAACGCGGCGGC
Organism: Actinomycetota bacterium; assembly: GCA_046724665.1. GTDB lineage: Bacteria > Actinomycetota > Actinomycetes > Streptomycetales > Catenulisporaceae > Actinocrinis. The sequence goes on along the minus strand of JBKOWZ010000267.1, from coordinate 9,435 downwards.
GCGCGGTTCGGCGATCCCGCGGCTGGTGCCCGAGGAGCAGCTGCCCGCGGCCAACTCGCTCGGCGCGACGGTGCTGCTGGCCGGCGCGCTGTTCGGGCCCATGGTCGCGGGCGCGCTGATCCCGGTCGTCGGCCTGCCGACGCTGTACCTCATCGACGCCGTGGGGCTGACCGCGGCGCTTTGGGCGGTCTACCGGCTGCCCGCGCTGCCGCCGCTGCCCGCACCGCACGTGCCGAACGCGGCGCCCGCACGCCGCACCACCGACTGGACCGCGGTGGCCGACGGCTTCCGCTTCGTCGGGGCGAACCGGCTGCTGCTGCTCTCCTTCGCGGTCGATCTGATCGCGATGGTGTTCGGCATGCCGCGCGCGCTCTTCCCGCAGCTGGCCGCGACCACCTTCGGCGGCGGCCATCTCGCGCTCGGGCTGCTGTTCGCCGCGATACCGGCCGGCTCGCTGGCCGGCGGGCTGCTGTCCGGGACGTTCACCCACGTCCGGCGGCACGGTGCGATGACGATCGCGGCGGTGGCGGTGTGGGGTCTGGCGATGCTCGGCGCCGGGCTGTGCGGGTCGCTCGCGCTCGTCTGCCTGTTCCTCGCGCTCGGCGGGCTGGCCGACTTCGTCTCGATGGTCTTCCGCAGCGCGATCCTGCAAAGCGTGGCCCCGGACGAGATGCAGGGTCGTATGCAAGGGGTCTTCATCGTGGTGGTCGCGGGCGGACCGCGCCTGGCGGACCTGGTGCACGGGCTCGCCGGCTCCGCGATGGGGACACGCACCGCGATCGCCGGAGGCGGGCTGGCCGTGGTCGTCGCCGTCGTGGCTCTCGCCGTTCTGTCACCGTCGTTTTGGCGTCACCGGGCGAACGCATAGCGACGGAAGCGGCGCACGTGACGCACGTCACATCGTGTGCGCTGGGGGTGCGTAACGCTACCGCCATTGGAGTTATCGCCAACGCCCGCGAGCCCGCCCCGGGATGCGGGTGAAGTCGCACCCTGAGGCACGCGTGAATCGCTGGAGAAAGGCACGAACCATCGACGCCGGGTGTCAGTGTTACTACGCTCGGTTCCGGAACGCGGCGCGCGGCGTCGGGAAGATTTAGCGCGGCGCGTCGTGTGCCGATCGGCGGGATAGGGCATCATTACGCCCTCCACCGGCACTTTCGCGATCGGAGCACCGCCATGGCCTCCCCCGCCGCCGCGGGTCCGGTCGAGCTCGCCGACCCGGGCGAGTTCGCCGACAGCGCGTACGCAAACCCCGAACTGCTGCCCGTTCCCGTCGCCGAGCGCACCTGGACGCTGTACAACTACGCGGCGCTGTGGATCGGCATGTCGCACAACCTGGTCACCTACACCCTGGCCGCCAGCCTCATCGCCGCCGGGATGAACCCGTTGCAGGCGCTGCTGACCATCGCACTGGGCAACCTGATCGTGCTGGTGCCGATGCTGCTCAACAGCCACGCGGGCACGAAGTACGGCATCCCGTTCCCGGTGTTCGCCCGCGCGTTCTACGGGCTGCGCGGGGCGAACGTGGCGGCGGTGCTGCGCGGGCTGGTGGCCTGCGGCTGGTTCGGCATCCAGACCTGGATCGGCGGCGAGGGCATCAGCATCGTGGCGGGCAAGCTGTTCGGGTCCTGGTGGACGGACGCCTCCTCGATGCTCGGGCACCCGTGGACGTTGTGGCTGTCCTTCGCCCTGTTCTGGGTCATCCAGATGGCGATCATCTGGCGCGGCATGGACACCCTGCGCCGCTTCGAGAACTGGGCCGCGCCGTTCGTGCTCGTCGTGTTCCTCGCGGTGCTCGGCTGGGTGATCTACCGGGCGCACGGCGTCGGCCCGCTGCTCTCCCAGCCGGCCACGCTCGGCTGGGGCGGCAGGTTCTGGCCGGTGTTCTGGCCCTCGCTGATGGCGATGATCGCGTTCTGGGCCACGCTCTCGCTCAACATGCCCGACTTCACCCGCTTCTCCCGCTCGCAGCGCGGCCAGGCCTGGGGGCAGGTGCTCGGCCTGCCCACCACGATGACCTTCTTCTCGCTGATCGCGGTGATGATCTCCTCGGGCACCGCGGTCATCTACGGCAAGGCGATCTGGGACCCGACGCAGCTGGCGGCCAAGTTCTCCAACCCCTTCGTCGTGGTGCTCGGGCTGGTCACCCTTCTGGTGGCGACCGTTTCAGTGAACGTGGCGGCGAACGTGGTCAGCCCCTCGTACGACTTCTCCAACCTCGCGCCACGGCTGATCTCCCGGCGGGCGGGCGGCCTGATCGCCGGGGTGGTCGGGGTGCTGATGATGCCGTGGAAGCTGCTGAGCGATCCGCACGTGTACATCTTCGCCTGGCTCGACTTCTACGGCGGCGTGCTCGGCGCGGTCGCCGGGGTGCTGGTCGCGGGGTACTGGCTGGTGCGGCGCACCCGGCTGGACCCGGGCGCGCTGTACCGGCGCGGCGGGGCGTACTGGTTCGCCGGGGGCTGGAACTGGCAGGCGCTGGCGGCCACCGCGACCGGCGCGCTGCTCGCGGTCGGCGGGGCGCACACCGCGCCGGGCACCGCCGGGCCGTTCCCGGCGGACGGGCTGGTCCCGCTGCTCAAACCGCTGTACTCGTACAGCTGGGCGGTGGGCTTCGGCGCGGGCCTGGTGCTTTACCTGCTGCTGACCGCGCCGGGCCGGGCGCGCGTGACCTCGTCGCCGGCGCCCGCGGTGGCGGCGACGGAGTGAGCACCTTCTCATTGATTCTGAAAGGCATGGTGAGCTGAGCGTGTCGGAGATCGTCAGGGCGGCGCTGGTCCAGCAGAAGTGGACCGGTGAGAAGAAGACGATGGTGGAGAACGCGGTCGCGCACGTACAGGCGGCCGCGGCGCAGGGCGCGCAGGTGGTGTGCTTGCAGGAGCTCTTCTACGGGCCCTACTTCTGCCAGGTGCAGGAGGGCGAGTACTTCTCCTACACCGAGGCGATCCCGGACGGCCCGACCACCCGGCTGATGCAGGAGGTCGCCAGGGAGAACGGCGTGGTGCTCGTCGTGCCGATGTACGAGCACGAGCAGGCCGGGGTGTACTACAACACCGCCGCGGTGATCGACGCGGACGGCACCTTCCTCGGCAGGCACCGCAAGAACCACATCCCGCAGGTGCGCGGCTTCTGGGAGAAGTTCTACTTCCGGCCGGGCAACCTCGGCTACCCGGTGTTCGACACGGCGGTCGGCCGGATCGGGGTCTACATCTGCTACGAGCGGCACTTCCCCGAGGGCTGGCGGGCGCTCGGCCTGGCCGGGGCGCGCATCGTGTTCAACCCCTCGGCGACCAGCAGGGGCCTGTCGCAGTACCTGTGGCGGCTCGAGCAGCCGGCGGCGGCCGTGGCCAACGAGTACTTCATCGGCGCGATCAACCGCGTCGGCGTGGAGCCGCTGGGCGACAACGACTTCTACGGCCAGTCCTACTTCGTCGATCCGCGCGGCCAGCTGATCGGCGACGCCGCCTCGGACACCGAGGAGGAGATCGTCGTGCGCGACCTGGACATGGGGCAACTCCAGGAGGTGCGCGACCTGTGGGCGTTCTACCGGGACCGGCGCCCGGAGACCTACGGCCCGCTGACCGAGGCCTGAGAGGCGAGACGCGCATGAGTACCCTGATCCACTCCGGCCTGCTGCTGTCGGCGACCGGCTCGGTGCCCGCCGACGTCCTGGTCGAGGGCGAGACCGTGGCGGCCCTCGCGGACCCGGCCGGCGAGCTCGCGCGGTCGTGGAAGGCGAGCGCCGACACGCAGATCGACGCGTCCGGGAAGTACGTGCTGCCCGGCGGCATCGACGTGCACACGCACATGGAGCTGCCGTTCGGCGGCACCTTCGCCTCCGACACCTTCGAGACCGGAACGATCGCGGCGGCGTGGGGCGGCACGACGACGATCGTCGATTTCGCGGTGCAGACCAAGGGCGGCTCGCTGCTGGCCGGGATCGACGCCTGGCACGCCAAGGCCGACGGCAACTGCGCGATCGACTACGGCTTCCACGCGATCGTCTCGGACGTCAACGACGACACGCTCAAGGAGATGGACGCCGCGGTCGCCGCCGGGGTCACCAGCTTCAAGATGTTCATGGCGTACCCCGGGGTGTTCTACTCCACCGACGGCGACATCTTCCTGGCGATGCAGCGCGCACGGGCCAACGGCGCGGTGATCATGATGCACGCCGAGAACGGCATCGCGATCGACCGGCTGGTCGCGCAGGCGCTGGCCGAGGGCCACGGCGAGCCGGTGTACCACGGCCTGACCCGGCCGCCGGAGCTGGAGGGCGAGGCGACGCACCGCGCGATCCAGCTGGCGAAGGTCAGCGGCGCGCCGCTGTACATCGTGCACCTCACCGCGTCGCAGGCCCTCGACGCGGTCACCGCGGCGCGCGACACCGGGCAGAACGTGTTCGCCGAGACCTGCCCGCAGTACCTGTACCTGGCCCTGGAGGACCTCGCCAAGCCCGGCTTCGAGGGCGCCAAGTACGTCGCCTCCCCGCCGCTGCGGCCGCGCGAGCACGGCGACGCGCTGTGGAAGGGCCTGCGCAGCAACGACCTGTCCGTCGTGTCCACGGACCACTGCCCGTTCTGCTTCAAGGACCAGAAGGAGCTCGGCCGCGGCGACTTCTCCAAGATCCCGAACGGCATGCCCGGCGTCGAGCACCGGATGGACCTGATCTTCCAGGGCGTCGCGGCCGGCCGGATCTCCAAGGAGCGCTGGGTGGAGCTCACCTCGACCACGCCGGCGCGCATGTTCGGGCTCTACGGCCGCAAGGGCGTGATCGCCCCCGGCGCGGACGCCGACATCGTGGTCTACGACCCGGCCGCGCGCCAGACCATCAGCGCCGAGACGCACCACATGAACGTCGACTACTCGGCGTATGAAGGCATGGAGCTCACCGGCCGGGTCGAGACGGTGCTCTCCCGCGGCGCGGTGGTGATCCGCGACGGCGCGTTCCACGGCAAGGCGGGCCACGGCCGGTTCCTCACCCGCGGCCTGTCCCAGTACCTGGTCTGAAAGGGAGGCGGGAGATGGACTTCGGCGTCGTGTTGCAGACCGATCCGCCGGCCACGCGGCTGATCGACACGATGCGGCAGGCCGAGCAGCTGGGATTCGGCTACGGCTGGACCTTCGACTCGACGGTGCTGTGGCAGGAGCCGTTCGTGATCTACTCGCGGATCCTGGCCGCCACCGAGCGGATGCGGGTCGGTCCGCTGGTGACCAATCCGGGCACCCGCGACTGGTCGGTGCTCGCCTCGCTGTTCGCGACGCTCAACGACATGTACGGCAACCGGACGATCTGCGGGATCGGCCGCGGCGACTCGGCGCTGCGGGTGATCGGCCGCAAGCCGGAGACGCTGGCCTCGGTCAGCGCGTGCATGCGCGCGGTCAAGGACCTGGCCGAGGGCCGCGAGACGCGGCTGGGCGAGACCACGGTGCGCATCCCGTGGGTCAAGGGCGGCCGGCTGCCGATGTGGATGGCCGCCTACGGCCCCAAGGCGCTCAAGCTGGTCGGCGAGCAGGCGGACGGTTTCGTGTTGCAGTGCGCGGACCCCGACATCGCGCGCTGGACGATCGGCACCGTGCGCGAGGCGGCCAAGGAGGCGGGACGCGACCCGGACGGCATCACGGTCTGCGTCTCCGCCCCGGCGTACGTCGGCGAGGACCTGGCCCACGCGCGCGAGCAGACCCGCTGGTTCGGCGGCATGGTCGGCAACCACGTGGCCGACCTCGTCGCCCGCTACGGCGCGGACGGCCCGGTGCCCAAGGCGCTGACGCAGTACATCAAGGGCCGCGAGGGCTACGACTACGCGCACCACGGCCGGGCGGGCAATCCGTCCACGCAGTTCGTGCCGGACGAGATCGTGGACCGGTTCTGCCTGCTCGGCCCCGCCTCGGCGCACGTCGACCGGCTGGCCGAGCTGGCGGAGCTCGGCGTGGACCAGTTCGCGATCTACCTCATGCACGACCAGCCGGAGCAGACGCTCTGGGCGTACGGCCAGGACGTGATTCCCGCCCTGCACTGAAAGCGCCGAAACACCGTCAGGTGCCTGCTACGCACCGCTGCCCGGCTGCGCCATTCCGAGGCCGGGCAGCACGACGGCGTTCGGCAGCCGCGTGAGCGCGGAGCCGGGCAGCCAGAGCTTCGAGCCGCGCACGCCCGAGCCGACGACCACGCGCGGCGCGGCGGCCACGGCGTCGTCGATCAAGACCGGCCAGTCGGCGGGCAGGCCGACCGGGGTGATGCCGCCGTACTCCATGCCCGTCAGCGCCACGGCGTCGTCCATCGGCGCGAAGGAGATCTTGCGGGCGCCGAGGTGGCGGCGGGCCAGGCCGTTGATGTCGGCCCGGGTGGTGGCCAGCACGAGGCAGGCCGCGTAGGTGGTCTCGCCGGCCCGCCTGGCGGCGACGACCACGCAGTTGGCCGATTCGTGCAGGCCGACGCCGTATTCGGCGCAGAAGGCCGCGGTGTCCGCGAGGGCGGGGTCGATGGCGCCGACGCCGACCTGGTCGAGCGGGAGGGTCGCGGCAAGCTCGGCCAGGGCCTTGGCGGTGGGGGCGGCCAGCAGCTCGGGGTGGTCGGCGGCGGGTTCGATGACGACGTTCACTGTCACCCGACCCAGCATGCCACGGCCCGCGTGCCGGCTCGGCCGTGCGAACGGCTTCCCGTGCCGCGCCGCCTCTCAGAGCTTGCGGAAGTCGCGGGCCTCCTCCGCCGCGGCGCGCACCGCCTCGGCGTCGGCGCCCGACGAGGCGGCGACGACGGCCGAGACCGCGCCCTCGACGAACGGCGCGTCGGCCAGGATGACTGTGTCCGCGAGGGCGTCCACGTCGTCGAGCAGGAATCGGACGGTCAGTACCGCGCTGCCGAGGTCGGCGAGCACGACGACGCCCGCCCCGCGGTCCGCGGCGCGCACCGCCTGCTCGATCAGCTCGACGCTGGTGCCGATGCCGCCGTCGGGCAGTCCCCCGGCCGCCTCCACCGGCACTTCGCCGCCGCCGAGCTGCCGGGCCAGCTGCGCGGCGCCCTCGGCGAGCAGGTCGCTGTGCGAGACCAGCACGATTCCGACCAGCGGGCCGCCCTGCGGCCGCGTGGGGCCCGACTCGGCGGCGGTGGCGGTGATCGGCTCCGACGCGGTCGTCTGCGTGGGGAACGTGGCCGGGGGCGAGGTCACCGCGTCGGGGACGGTCGCTTCGGCGAGGGCGGAGGCCCGCTCCTTACTCAGGGCTCTCACCACCCTCGCCGGCGGCCGTGTCGCGCAGCGCGGTGAGGATCAGCACCGTCGAGGCGGCGCCGGGGTCCATATGGCCGACGCTGCGTGGTCCCAGATAGCTGGCGCGGCCCTTCGAGGCCTGCATGCCGACGGTCGCCTGCGCTCCGCCCTCGGCCGCGGCGACGACCGCGTCCAGCGCGCCGGTCAGCGGTGCCCCGTCGGCGGCGGCCCGGCTCAGCGCGGCCACCGCCGGGGCGAGCGCATCGACCATGGTCTTGTCGCCGTCGCGGGCCGCGCCGAGCTTGCGGATCGCGGCGAGCGCGGCTTCCAGCGCGGCGGCCAGGCCGGACAGGTCGGTCTGCGCCGCGTCGTCGAGCGCGTTGCCCGCGCGCCGGAACGCGCTTCCGTACAGCGGACCGGACGCGCCGCCGACCTTCGAGATCAGCGTGGTGCCGGTCAGCGCGAGGACGGTGGCGGGAGTGCGCGGGTCGGTGGTGTCCAGGACGCGCAGCACGCCGGCGAATCCGCGGTCGAGGTTGGTGCCGTGGTCGCCGTCGCCGATCGCCGCGTCGAGTTCGTTCAGGCGTGCCCGGTCGGCTTCGACCGCCTGAGCGGCCTTCGTGATCCAGGCGACGAAGAAAGCGGTGTCGAGGGCGAGCGGCCCGTCGGTGCCCGCTTCGGTGTTCACCGATGTCACCGGTTCACCGCCCCCAGCGCAGCGCGGGAGTCTGCACAGGCGCGTCCCACAGCTCGGCGAGCCGGTCGGTCAGCCGGCAGACCGTCAGGGAGAAGCCCGGCATCTCCAGGCTGGTGATGTAGTTGCCAACCAGGTTGCGCGCGATCCGCACTCCCTTGTCGGCGAGCAGCCGGTGCACCTCGCGATACGCGACGTAGAGTTCGAGCAGCGGCGTGCCGCCCATGCCGTTGACCAGCACCAGGACGTCTCCGCTCAGCGGCATGTCGTCGTCGATCGCGTCGAGCGCCGTGCGCACCAGGTCGGCGGCGGGAGCGATGGCGCCGCGCAGCCGGCCCGGCTCGCCGTGGATGCCCACGCCGATCTCGATCTCGCTCTCCTCGAGTGTGAAGCCCGGCTTGCCGGAGGCCGGCGTGACGGCCGGGCCGAGCGCTATGCCGAAGGAACGGGTACGGGTGTTGACTTCCTCGGCGACCGCGGCGACCTCGGCCAGCGGCGCGCCCCGCTCGGCCAGCGCGCCCGCGATCTTCTCGGCGAACACGGTCGCCCCGGTACCGCGCCGCCCGGCGGTGTAGAGCGAGTCCTGGACCGCGACGTCGTCGTCGATCAGGACCGAGACGACCTCGATGCCCTCGTCGGCGGCCAGTTCCGCGGCCATCTGGAAGTTGAGCACGTCGCCGGTGTAGTTCTTCACGATCTGGAGGACCCCGGCGCCGCCGTTCACCGCCCGCGCGGCGGCGAGCATCTGGTCGGGCACCGGGGAGGTGAACACCTCGCCGGGGCAGGCCGCGTCGAGCATGCCGTAGCCGACGAACCCGGCGTGCAGCGGCTCGTGGCCGGATCCGCCCCCGCTGACCAGGCCGACCTTTCCGGAGGGTGCCGGCTGCGCGCGCAGCACGACCCGGTTCTCCACATCGACCGCGAGCGAGGGGTGCGCGGCGGCGAGCCCCTCGAGCGCGTCGGCGACCACGGCGTCGGGCGCGTTGATCAGCTTTTTCACGCCTCCACATTATGCCCGCCGCCGCCGCGCGGCGGCGGCGCCACCACGCGCGGACACGAAGAACACACTGGAGAGACCGCCTTTCGAACCGTTACACACCGTGCGTCAGGGCGCTCTTCGAAGAGCGGGTATCGTCTGGCATCGTCTGTCTTCACACAGATGCCTACCGCCGAGGACTCGCCCGTGATCAATCCGCTGACGCAGCAGGCGCCCGCCGCGGCCGCCCGGGAGCGGATCGGGCTGTCGGTGATCGCGCGGGAGTGGACGCGGATCGGCTGCCTCGGCTTCGGCGGGCCGCCGGCGCACATCGCGCTGCTGCGCCGGCTGTGCGTGGAGGAGCGGCGCTGGCTGTCGGCGGACGAGTTCGAGGACGGCATCGCCGCGACCGGCCTGCTGCCCGGGCCCGCCTCGACCCAGCTCGCCATCCTGTGCGCGTGGCGGCTGCGCGGCGCATCTGGGGCGGTCGTCGGCGGACTGTGCTTCATCCTGCCGGGGCTGGCGGTGATCGTCGGGCTGTCCGCGCTGTTCCTGGC
>JBKOWZ010000063.1:0-5296 GCA_046724665.1 Actinomycetota bacterium | reverse complement strand
ATCGTGATCGGCCCGTTTCTGGTCCTGGTCCTGCTCGGCTGCGGCGCGGCGGAGATCGCGTGGCGGCGGCGGTTCGCCGCACCGCGGGCCCGCGCCGCGCTCTGGCCGCTGCTGGCCGTCGCTACGCCCGCGGCCGGCGGGCTCGGCGGGCTGGCCTGGACCGCGTTCAAGGTCGGCGCGCTGTCCTACGGCGGCGGCTTCGTCATCATCCCGCTGATGCAGTCCGACGCGGTGGACCACTACCACTACATGACGGCGACGCAGTTCACCACGGCCGTGGCGCTCGGCCAGATCACCCCGGGGCCGGTCGTGCAGACCGTCGCCGTGGTCGGCTACGCGGCTTCGGGCGTGCTCGGCGCGCTGTTCGCGGCCGTCATCGCGTTCGCGCCGTCGTTCCTCTTCGTCCTGTTCGGCGCGAGCCGGTTCGACCGGCTGCGCGGCAGCGCCACGGTGCAGGCCTTCCTCGACGGCGCGGGCCCGGCCACGATCGGGGCGATCGGCGGTTCGGCGGTCACGCTGGGGCGGGCGTTGACCGAGCCGTGGCAGTTCGTGGTGCTGGCCGCCGCGGGCCTGTGGCTGCTGGTGCTGCGGCGCGACGTGGTCAGCGCGCTGGTCGGCGCGGGCGTGCTCGGCGTGCTGGCCGCGCTGGTCGGCTTCGCGGTGCCGTAACAGCTTGGCTACGCCGTGCGGCGGCGCAGCGTGACCGCGCCGAGCGCGAGCGCGACGACGGCCGACCCGCCGATCACCGCCAGATCCCTGACCACCAGGCCGCCCACCCCGGTCTCGTTGGTCAGCCTGGTCATCGCGTCCACCGCGTACGAGAGCGGCATGACGTCGGAGATCCAGCGCAGCACGGTCTGCATCGACTCGCGCGGGGTGAACAGCCCGCACAACAGGAACTGCGGCAGGATGAACGCGGGCAGGAACTGCACGGCCTGGAACTCGGTGGCGGCGAAGGCGGAGACGAACAGTCCGAGCGCGGTGCCCAGCAGCCCGTTGCCGACCGCGACGACGAACAGCAGCCAGGTCGGCCCGGCCACGTGCAGCCCGAGCGGGCCGAGGGTCAGCCCGAACGCGACCGCGGCCTGGAGCAAGGCGAGCGTGCCGAACGCGAGCATGTAGCCGAGCAGCAGGTCGAGCTTGGCCAGCGGCATGGTCAGCAGCCGCTCGAGCGTGCCGCCGGTGCGCTCGCGCAGCGTCGCGACCGAGGTGACCAGGAACATCACGATCAGCGGGAAGATGCCGAGCAGCGGCGCGCCGACGTGGTCGAAGAAGAACTGGCGCCCGTTGAACATGTACTTGAGCAGGGTCAGCAGCACGCACGGCACGACGAGCAGCAGCGCGATCGTGCGTGGGTCGTGGCGCAGTTGCGTGAGCACCCGGCGGGCGGTGGCGACCGTACGCAGGGCGCTCGCACGTGCGCGGGCGGCGGAGCCGCTGGGCGCGGGGACGTGTGCGGGGCCGGTTACCGTCGTCGCGGTCATCATGCGCTTCCCTTCACCGACTCGGCTTCATGTGCCCGCGCTTGCCGTCCCTCGACGAGGGCGAGGAAGGCTTCTTCGATCTCGCGAGCGCCGGTGCGCTCCAGTAGGGCCTCGGGCGTGTCGTCGGCGATGATCGCGCCGTCGCGCATCAGCAGCAGGTGGCCGCAGCGTGAGGCCTCGTCCATGACGTGGCTGGAGATCAGCAGGCTGGCGCCGGCGGCGGCCAGTACGTGGAAGAGGTCCCACAGCTCGCGGCGCAGCACCGGGTCGAGGCCGACGGTCGGCTCGTCGAGCACCAGCACTTCGGGCGCGCCGAGCAGCACGGCGGCCAGCGAGACCCGGGCGCGCTGGCCGCCGGAGAGTTTGGCGACCAGGTCGCGTTCGCGGCCGGTCAGGCCGACCTGCGCGATGACCCGCGAGACGTCGTCGCGCGAGGTGCCGAGGACCGCGGAGAAGTAGCGCAGGTTCTCGGCGACGGACAGATCCGCGTAGACCGAGGGCGCCTGGGTGACGTAGCCGACCCGGCGGCGCAGCGCGGCGTCACCGGCCGGGTGGCCGAGCACCCGCACCTCTCCCCCGGCGGTCTTCTGCACGCCGACGATCGCGCGCATCAGCGTGCTCTTCCCGCAGCCACTCGGCCCGAGCAGCCCGGTCACCGTGCCGGGCGCGATGGTGAGGTCGATCCCGTCCAGCACGGCGCGGCCGCCGCGCACCACGCGCAGGCCGCGCACCTCCACGGCATAATTAATCACGCGATTAGTTTCTGCCGCCGCGGCCGCCGTGTCAAACACCGGTGAGGTAACGCTGCAAGGTCGGCGCGAGCAGCGGGACCAGCTCGTCCACCGGCGCGGAGGCCAGCGGCTCGACGGCGATGACGTAGCGGCCCATGATGAGGCCGACGATCTGCGTCATCGCCAGCTCCGCGCGCAGCTTCGGCTCCGGGACGTCGAGCGCCGCGGAGATCGGGCCGACCACCTCGCGCTGCATGAAGCCGCGCATCAGCCTGGCCATCTGCTCGTTGGTCGCGGCGGCGCGCAGCACGGCCAGCGCCCGCTCGCGCGAGGCCGGGTTCTCCAGCAGGCCGAAGGCGAAGCGCACGACGCGCTCGCCGACGGTGGCGCGCTCGCCGCCGAGCGCCTCGGCGACCAGCTCGCTCGGCCGCAGCGGGAAGTCGAGCGCGGCGAGGAACAGCTGGTCCTTGGTGCCGAAGTAGTGGTGCAGCAGCGCCGCGTTCACGCCGGCGGACCGGGCGATGGCCCGCATGCTGGTGTTCTCGTAGCCGCGCGCGGCGAACTCGGCGCGGGCCGTGTCGAGGATGTCCTGCCGGGTGTCCGGGCCGCCGGGCCGCCGTCCGGACTTCTTGCGCGCGGACGCCACGGCCCCGTTGACGTCGCCCTGTGCGTTCACCGCCTCATTATCGCCGCCGCCAGCGGCGGCATCGCCGTCACCTATGCTGGGCCGGTGCCGCCGACCACGCCGATCCGCATCGCCGTACGCGAGTTCCAGCTGGTCCTGCTGCGCAGGATGGCCGACTACCAGCCCGAGCTGGTCGAGCGGGCGCGCGGCGAACTCGGCGCGAGCGTCACCGAGCTGCGCGAGGTCAATGCGCACTATCAGCGGATGATCCGCTCCCGCCACTATCGCGGCGGTTTATCGGCATTGCGCGGATTTCTCGGCGAGCCGCATTCCGAGCAGCCGCGCCGGCTCGGCGACCTGGTCTGCACGGCCGTGCGGTGGCGGCTGCCGCTGTGGCCGGATCTGCTCTACGAGGCGCTGGCCGGCCCGGGCGGGGTGCTGCTGGCGCAGCTGCTCGTGCGCGACCCGGCCGCGCCGCCGCCGAAACTTTCACGGCTGAGCGATCTGGCGCCGTGGTCGTGCGTGATCAGCGATGTGGAGCGCGCTTTCGCGCCGGTGCGCCACCAGGAGGGTTCCGCGCCCAGCCGCTGGACCACGCTGTTCACCGCGCCCGGCGACGACGGCGTGCCGGTCGCCGCGAGCGCCGAGTTCGTCTGGGGCCTGCTGCAAACGGTCAGCTGCCCTTGATCCAGCCGGCCTCGACCGCGCGCGCCCCGGCCTGGAACCGGCTGCGCGCGCCGAGGCGCTGGGTCAGCTCGGCGGTGATCCGGCGGCTGGTGCGCACCGAGACGCCGAGCTTGCGGGCTATCACGTCGTCGGTCCAGCCCTCGGCCAGCAGGTTGATCACCGCCTGCTCCTGGCCGGTCAGCCCCTGGTCGTCGCGCTGACGCTCCTCGCCGACCGGCTTGGCGGCCTGCCACATCTGCTCGAACAGCGCGCAGAGCGCGGCGACCATGCCGGGGCCGCGCTGCACGACCGCGCCGGTCTTGCTGTGCTCCGGGTTGACCGGGATCAGCGCCTGCCTGCGGTCGAAGATGATCATCCGCAGCGGCAGCGTCGCCGTGGTGCGCACCTGCCCGCCCTGCTCGACCAGCCAGCGCAGGTAGTTGATCGTCGGCGGGTGGTTGCGCACGCTGTCGAGGTACAGCGAACGCATCTTGGTGCCGCGGGCCAGCGCCTCCTGGTCGAGCGGCCGGGCCGCGGCCAGGCTCTGCTCGCTCATCGCGCCGCCCGGGGAGAAGGTCATCACCTCGGCCAGGCCCGCGTGCGCGCGCTCCTCTATCCAGGAGCGCACCGAGTCGATGCCGACCAGCTGCTCGATGTCCGAGTGCTGGCGCGAGGGGTGCAGGTCGGCGTAGTCGGCCACCACCGCCGCCACCGCGGCGCGGCTGGCCGCGATCTGCCGCTGCTGCTCGAGCAGCTCGGCCTCGCGCTCGGCCAGCAGATGGGAGAGCCCGACCTCGGGGCTGACCAGGCGCAGCCCGCCGGGCGACTCGTACGAGGGCCGCAGCAGGGAAAGTTTCGCCAGCTCGTCGAGGCTGTCGCGGACCCGCTCGGGGGGAAAGCCGAGCCGGTCGGCCAGCTGCACCACGCCGATGCGCGGCTCGGCGAGCATGGCCTTATATACGCGCTCCGCGTCGAGACTGACGCCCAGTGCTTCCAGCATGGCAAGCCCCCAACGATCGGTTGCTCCTCAGTGAAGCGTGCAGGTCCCTGCACCGCAAGATTCTGCCACACCGAAATCCTGGTCCATAGCCGCCGTCTGACGCAACATCGGAAATATGTATCTCATCAATTCGCGGCTGACCGCGCAGGACACCAGCATTAGCGCCGACGATCTTCGCCGTCTTTTGACGGATATCGCAGATCCCGATGATTGCCTGGAGCACCTGTACGCGGAGACGGACACCCGTGAGGCACGGCTTGCCATCTTCCTGTGCCACCCGGACCTGGCCGCCGCCGAGTCGGCCGCCGCGGATCTGTGCATGCGAGCCTTGAGCAGCTATCCCGAGCTGGAGGGATGGTCGATGGACTACTGCGGCGCGGGCCTGGTGCCGGGCGCCGAGGAGATCCTTCTCGGGGTGTGAAAGGCAGCCAACAGCTTGCTGCCACCGCAGGGTCATGTCAGCGCGGAAGGGTGACAGGAGCAGCGCGGCTCCGGCAAAATCCTGCCTCGGAAAGCGGTATTCCGAGGCGCCGCGGGCTTCGAACAATCCCGTTCCAACCGATACCCACCCGGATTTCACCCTGCGTGAAAGAGGCATTCCCCATGAAGCGTCTTCCCCGTCCCGCGGGCCTGCTGGTCGCCGCCACCCTCGTCTCCTCGGCAGCGCCCGCGCTCGTCGCGGCGGCCACCGCCGCCGCGCCTGCCGTTTCCACCATGGCCGCCGTCACGGCTCCGGCCACGGTTTCGCCGAACAACCTGATCTGGGACTGATTCGATGACCGAGACGATC
>JBKOWZ010000036.1:0-10098 GCA_046724665.1 Actinomycetota bacterium | reverse complement strand
CCGAAGTAGCTCTCGAACACATAGGTGACGTAGCTCATGAGGTTGACCGGATCGTTCCAGACCATCGTGGTCCAGGGCCGGTCAGTCTCCTCGGCGACCTCTTGCTCGCCGCGGACGTCCGGCCGGTCGACTTCAACCGGTGCGCTGGTCACCATCCCATCTTCGCATCATCTGAGAGCGGGCTCACCCCCGGTTCGCCCCCGGGACCCTACCCGAGTAGACTTAGCGTCATGGTGACGATAAGTGGGGTGGGCGCGCAGCCCCGGTCGACCGCACTGTTGACCGACCACTACGAGCTGACGATGCTCCAGGCCGCGCTGCGCAGCGGGGTTGCGCACCGCCGCTCGGTCTTCGAGGTGTTCGCGCGCAAGCTTCCGGACGGCCGGCGGTACGGCGTGGTGGCCGGCACCGGCCGGGTGCTCGAGGCGATC
Source organism: Actinomycetota bacterium (assembly GCA_046724665.1). GTDB lineage: Bacteria > Actinomycetota > Actinomycetes > Streptomycetales > Catenulisporaceae > Actinocrinis. The sequence continues at coordinate 9,667 of JBKOWZ010000036.1, read as the reverse complement.
GCCGCGTTCCGCTTCGACGAGCGGCAGCTCGAGTTCCTGGAGCGCACCGGCGTGGTGGACCGCGCGACCGTCGACTGGCTCGCCGGCTACCGGTTCCGCGGCACCGTGCGCGGATACGCCGAGGGCGAGTGCTACTTCCCGCAGTCGCCGATCCTCGAGGTGGAGGCCACCTTCGCCGAGGCGGTGCTGCTGGAGACCGTGGTCCTCTCGGTGCTCAACCACGACTCGGCCATCGCCTCCGCGGCGTCCCGGATGACCTCGGCGGCGGCCGGGCGTCCGTGCATCGAGATGGGCTCGCGCCGTACGCACGAGGACGCCGGGGTGGCCGCCGCCCGCGCGGCGTACATCGCCGGGTTCGCCTCGACCTCGAACCTGGAGGCCGGCTTCCGCTACGGCGTGCCGACCGTGGGCACCAGCGCGCACGCGTTCATCCTGGTGCACGACGCCGAACGCGACGCCTTCCAGACCCAGGTGGCCGCGCTCGGCAAGGGCACCACCCTTCTGGTGGACACCTACGACGTCGCCGAGGCGGTGCGTGTGGCGGTCGAGGTGGCGGGACCCGATCTCGGCGCGGTGCGGCTCGACTCGGGCGACCTGCTCTGGATGGCGCACCGGGTGCGCAGGCAGCTCGACGAGCTCGGCGCGCGCGGCACGAAGATCGTGGTCACCAGCGACCTGGACGAGTACGCCATCGCCGCGCTCGCGATCGCCCCGGTGGACGCGTACGGCGTCGGCACGCAGCTGGTCACCGGCAGCGGCGCGCCGACCGCGGCGATGGTCTACAAGCTGGTGGCGCGCGCGGGTTCGGCCGATCCGGACGCGCCGCTGGTCCCGGTCGAGAAGCGGTCGGTCGAGAAGGCGAGCCGGGGCGGGCGCAAGTACGCCTACCGCCGGATCGACGAGGACGGCGTGGCCACCGCCGAGGTGATCGGCGCCGGCGAACCGCCCGCCGACGTGGACGAGCGCGGCAGGAGCCTGATCAGGACGCTCATGGTGGACGGCGAGCCGGTCGAGCCGCCGTCCCTCGACCGGGCCCGCGAGACGCTGCGCGGCGCGCTCGCCCAGCTGCCGATCTCCGCGACCCAGCTCTCGCGCGGCGACGCGGTGATCCCTACTGTCTACGAGAGCGGACGAGACTAGAGGGGCTTGAGGGATGAGCAGGGCACTGATCGTCGTGGACGTGCAGAACGACTTCTGCGAGGGCGGCTCGCTGCCGGTCGCCGGCGGCGTCGCGGCGGCCGAGCAGATCGCGCGCTACGTCGCGGCCGGCTCGGGCGGCGCGCAGTACACGATCGCCACCCGCGACTACCACATCGACCCCGAAGGCCACTTCGGCACGCAGCCGCAGGGCCCGGACTACATCGACACCTGGCCGGTGCACTGCGTCGTCGGCACGCCGGGGGCGGACTTCCACCCGGCGGTCGCGCCGATCGCGTTCGACGCGGAGTTCCGCAAGGGCGAGCACGAGCCGGCCTACTCCGGCTTTCAGGGCGCGACGCCCGAGGGGACGGCGCTGGCCGACTGGCTGCGCGGGCACGGCGTGACCGAGGTGGACCTGGTCGGCCTGGCGACCGACCACTGCGTGCGCGCGACGGCGCTGGACGCGGTGCGCGAGGGCTTCGCCGCGCGGGTGCTGCTCGACAAGACCGCCGCCGTCGCGCCGGGGACGCTGGCCAAGGCCCTGGTGCAGCTCGCCGACGCGGGCGTGTCCATGGTCTCGTCGGTACCCGGGAGCTGACTCGCCCGGTTCCCAGCGCCTACAGCGCCTACAGTCCCGCCAGCTCCGCGAAGACATAGGCCTTGCTCAGCGATCCGTGCGCGATCGGCGATTGCGCGTGATCGACGGCCCACAGCGCCGACTCCACCTCGCGGGCGAAGGCCCACGCCGCGATCCGCCACACGTCCTCGCCGAGCACGTCGCCGACCAACGCGAGACGCTCGGCGAGCACGCGGCGCGGATCGGCGTGGTTGAAGGGGTCGTCGATCTGCGCCAGCAGCGGCCACGGATCGTAGCCGGGGTCGCCGATCATCGGTTTGGCATCGATGGCGAGCCAGGGGCGGCGCCGGGCGCTGAGCACGTTGCCCGGGTTGAAGTCGCCGTGCACGATGACCTCGCGCGCCGCCGCGCCGGGCAGCTCGCGCAGCAGCCGCACTCCGGTCGCCACCAGCCCGGGGTCGAAGTCTGGCCGTAGCCGCTCCATTCGCTCCTCGGCGATGTCGGCCCAGTCGGCGGTGAGGTCGGCGACCCGCTCCAGCGCGGTGGGCCCCGACCGCGGCGGCTCGGCCGACCACAGCTCGCGTAGCAGCCCGGCGCCGATCAGCAGCCGTTCACGCACGTCGAGATGGTCGGCGTCGCCGAGCTTCTCGCCCGGTTCGCAACGCTCTATCAGCACCGCGTACTGCGCGGGGTCCTCGCGCAGCACGTGAACGGCGCCGCGGCCGCCCCACCGCCGCAGGCCCTCAGCCTCGCCGGCCGCCTCGCGGTGCGGCCAGGTGACCTTGAGAACCGCCGATTCGCCGTCGGGCAACCGCGCCGGGGCGACCCAGGAGCAGCTGCCGCCGTGGATCGGCGGACCGAGCCGCAGCGACCAGCGGTCGCGCAGCTCGGCGACGAGCGAGGGCAGCCGCGCCAGCCACTGCGGGCCGCCCTCGTGCATGCTCACCGTGGCGACTACGGGCAAGGTGGGCGGGAACATGTCGGTCTCCACGGCTCAATGTCCCCTCTTGTGTCCCCTCCGTCAGCCGCCCACGGATTCGTAGATCCTCAGCGACCGGTACCAGACGGCCTTCGCCGCGAAGAAGAACCCTATTCCTATGATCGGGGACGCCGCGGTAAGCAGCAGCGGCAGTCCCGTGCTCGCCGTGTGGCCGGTGACGACCGCCGCCGGCAGGTAGGCGATGAACGCCACCGGGAAGGCGAAGGTCAGCAGGTCCATGACCGGGCTCGGCAGCACGTTGAGCGGGTAGTTGCCGAAGGTCGAGATCATCTGGTCCACCCATGTGGTCCAGCTGGCCATGCCGGTGAAGCGCAGCGCGGCGATCGCCAGCAGGGTCTGCACGCCCGCCTCGACCATCGTGCCGCCCACGATCCCGCCCGCGACGTACAGCGCCTTCAGCGGCGTCCAGTCCAGGTCCAGCCGCAAGAGCGCGAGCACGAAGATGCCCGCGCCCGCCAGCAGGTCGCCGAACGCGTTGACCTGGAAGCGAGACAGCAGCACCTGGCGGTACACCGGCATCGGCCGCAGCAGGAAGCCGTCCATCCGGCCTTCCTGCACCAGGTACGCCAGAAACGCGACGTTCGAGAACAACGCCACGTAGAAGCTGTGCGAAACCAGCCGCATCGAGGCGATCAGCAGCACGTCGCCCTGCGTCCAGCCGCCGAGCCCCGGGAAGCGCAGCAGCAGCACCCCGGCGAACAGCACCATCGAGCCCTGCCACACCAGGCCGAACAGCAGCCCGAGGAGGAACTCGCCGCGGTAGGCCGCCTGCGCCTTGAGATTGAGCCGGTTGATCCGGTAGTACAGCGCGAGCTGATCGAACACGGTCAGCCTCCCAGCACCGTGACGCGGGCGGCCGCGCGCCGCCACACCAGCGAGGTGATCAGCGCGAGGGCCGCGATCCAGGCCGCCTGAACTGCCAGCTCGCCGCCCAGCCGGCTCACCGGCGTGCGGCCGATGTACAGCGAGAGCGGGACGTTCAGCGTGCCCTGGAACGGCAGCAGCCGGTCGAAGGAGGCGAACCAGGAGGGGAAGAACCACAGCGGGATCAGCGCCCCGGCCAGCACGTTCTGCACGATCTCATACATCACCACCAGTTGGGTGTTCACCACGGTCCAGAAGCAGGCCAGGTCGATCAGCAGTTTTAGGTAGTAGAGGATGACCAGGCCGAGCGCCGTCGTGGCGAGCGCCGCGAGGGCCGCCCGCGGGCCGGCCGGCGGCGCGATGAACCCGCCGGCCAGGCAGACGCCGTAGGCGAGCGCCGCCCAGCAGGCCCCGTACGCCAGGTCCCCGCAGGCCCGGATCCAGTAGTAGCGCCGCGGGCTGACCGGCCGCAGGAACCAGTACGCGATGGTGCCCTCGAGCATGTGCTGCACCAGCATGTCGCGTCCGGCCCAGCGGTTGACCGTGCGGAACGCGATGTAGAACACGCCGAGCATCGCGTACGTGGTCGCCTGCCGGGCGTCGAGCCCGGCGCTGCTGGCCGTCGAGGCGTAGAGCGCGCGCCACAGCCAGTAGGTCAGCGCGGCCCGCGCGGCGAGCATGAACAGCGTCGAGAAGACCCGGCCCCGCTCGTAGAACTCGCTGAGCACGGTGACGCGCGCGGCCCGCCAGGCGCGGCCGGACTGGCGCGCGTACGCGGTCGGTTCGAGGGCGGCGGTGGTCACTGACGCACCGTCGTCTCGAGTGCCTCGGTCTGCGCCCGGTCGCCGAAGGCTCGGCGCATGATGTCTTCGAGGTCTGCCGTGCCCGTGACGGTGCCGGCGTGGGTGCGGCGCAGTGTGCCCAGGTCGCCGTCGTAGACGATCCGTCCGCCGTTGATCAGCACCACGCGCTCGGCGAGCCGTTCGACCTCCGTCATGTCGTGCGTGGTGAGCACCACGGTGCGGCCGCGCTGCTCGACCTGGTCCCGCAGGAACTCGCGCACCTGCTCCTTGACCACCACGTCCATGCCGATGGTCGGCTCGTCGAGGTAAAGCACCGCCGGGTCGTGGATCAGCGCGGCGGCCAGGTCGCAGCGCACCCGTTGGCCGAGCGACAGCTGCCGGGCGCGGGTGTCCCAGAAGGCCGACAGCTCCAGGATCCGGTCGAAGGCGGCGACCTGCTCGCGGAAGCGCGCCGGCGGCACGCCGTGGATGTCGGCCAGCACGCCGAGCGAGTCGCGGGCCGGCAGGTCCCACCACAGCTGCGAGCGCTGCCCGAAGACCGCGCCGACCCGCCGGGCGTTGGCGATCCGCTCCCGGTGCGGCACCAGGCCGTTGACCTCGGCCCGGCCGCTGGTCGGGGTGAGGATGCCCGTCAGCATCTTGATGGTGGTTGACTTGCCCGCGCCGTTCGGGCCGAGGAAGGCGACCAGCTGCCCGGGGTCGATCCGGAAGCTGACGTCGGACACGGCGACCTTCGCGACCCGCTGCGGCCGGATCAGGGACGTGACGGCGGACAGCGGTCCGGGGCGGCGGGCCGTGGTGTGGAAGACCTTGGTCAGGCCCTGTGCCACGATGGTGCCCTCGGCGCCCGGCCGGGGTCGAGGGCCGGCGCCTCGTCTAATATGCATGGTCCCTCCCTATTAATCGGAACCAGCGTGGCGTCACCCGGGCGGCCCTCGCAGCGAATTCCACGATGTGGACACGGCGCGCGCGGGTTGCGGGCGCCGTGCGCGCGGCGCAATCAGGACGTCATGCGCGGTGAGCGCCGTAGCGTAAAGGGAAAATTGTGCGGTCCCGTGGTGAACCGACGCGGCGAATTAACATCGCGGCGCATTGTCGGACCCCCGGGGCGGCGCTAGCGTGACCGACATGTCACGGGCTGTACCGATGTTCTTACTAAACGCATTGCTTGACGACTTTTCGCTCGTTCACCGGCCGGGCGGCGCAAGCCGCCGCACGCGCGCCGCCGACGCGGCGAAACCTCAGGCCAGTGCCCTGCCCGCAGTAGGGCGCCGCGCGCTCGACGCGCAGCGCTGGAACGACGGCGGGCAGCCGGATCTTCCAGTACTGATTCACGGCTCGGCGCCGAAGGCGCTGGCCGGGTACCGCGCGGCGGCCGAGGTCTGGCCCGCGGTCGGCATCGACGTCGTGCACGAGCGCGACCGGCACTGCGTCGAGTCGGTGCACCGCGGCCTCGCCGCGCTGACCGACCTTCCCCGCAGCGCCGCGGTGACGATCGGCCTGGCCCTGGAGCCGGGCTGGCGCGACGCGCTGAGCCTGATCCTGGCCCGCGGCCGCGCCGTGCGGTTCGCCGTGTGCGGCGTGGACGCGCCGGACGCTCCGGTGCTGGTAGACGCGATCCGGGCGGCGGTGGGCGAGCGCTGCTCGTTCTCCTGGGACTGCGGAGCCTGGCGGGCGGTCACCGATCCGCGGGCCACCAACCTGCCGGGGATCCTCAACGTCCTGCTCGCCACGGCCGCCGCGCTGCGCGGCGAGAGCGGCGCCGAGGTCGGCGCGCAACTCGCGCGCACGGACCAGGTGGACGTGGTTGACGCGGTACGCGAACTCGACGACGAGTCCGCGCGCCGGATCAGAGCCCTGCTGGACGGGTTCGCGGTGACGAAGGTCGCACCGGTGGTGGACTCGCTCAGCGATCTCGACCTGCTGCCGAAGGCTCGGCAGTACGGCGAGGCGCTTTAGACGCAGTACCAGGGCCGAGGTCCGACGCGCTACGCGCGGATACTCAGCGTCCCGCTCAGCTTCTCGTGCAGGCCCTGCCGATAGGGCCGACCCCACAGCATCCCGCCGAGGGCGAGCACGTCGATGAGCGGGATGAGGGCCAGCAGCCAGAACAGGAACGCACGCGTCGTGGCGCGTGCGCCGGACACGTCGTCGTCGGCGTCCGCGGTTATCACCTGGACGCCGACGAGGCGGCGGCCGGTCGTCTGGCCGGAGCGCGGCAGCCGATAGGCCTCGAAGGCGATGGCCGCCAGGATCACCACGAGCACGGCGGCCGCCCACAACGCGATTCCGGTGGCGTCCATGCCGAGCGTGCGGTACGTCGTCTTGGCGTGCAGCCGCAGCCGCTCGACGTACGCGTGGTCGTGTCGGTGCGCGATCAGCAGCAGCGTGACGCTCGCCGGGGCGGAGAGCGTGACCGCGATGCCGAAGTCGATGATCCGCGCGAGCACCCGCGAGCCCGCCGAGGCCAGCTCGACCACTCGGACCTCGGGTTCGGCCGCCCCGTCCTCTTCCTGCTCCAGACTGCGGTACAGGCCGGGTATCGCGTCGAACGGCGAGCCGCTGCCCGAGGCCCAGCCCGATCCATAGGCGCCGCGGGTCCCATAGGCCGACGGCACGACCATGGTCGCGACGGATTGGGCCGCTTCCGGCTCCGGCTCTGGCTCCGGTTGTAGCTGCTGCTGCACGGGCGCGGGCCGGCTCGTGCCCTCGACCCACTGCGCGCCGTCCCAGTAGCGGATATATCCCGGTATCGACGGGTCCGCGTAATAACCCGCCTCTGGCCCCGTGGTCATGTAGGCGAGATTAGCGGAAACGCGCAACGGCCCCGGGTACGCTCTCGGCGATGAGCGAGTCCATATCTGGACCACCCGCGCCCGGGCAGCCGCCGGCGCCGCTGACCCGGCGCTGGTCGCGCGCGCTCGTCGCCGGCACGACGCTCGCCGTGGCGGCGGTCCTCGGGGTGCACCTGTCGGCCACCTTCTTCTACAACGCGCCGACCAACCCGGTTTCGCAGCGTTACGCGAAGCAGCTGCACTGGTGGATGGACCCGCTGTTCACGCAGAACTGGCGGCTGTTCGCGCCGAACCCGATCTCGGAGAACGTACGCGTGCAGGCCCGGGCCAGCCTGACGCCGGACGGCCACGTCACCGACTGGATCGACCTGACCGCGCAGGACGAGGCGGCGGTCCTCGGCGATCCGGTCCCCGGGCACATCGCCGAGAACGGCCTGCGCAACGCCTGGTTCGAGTGGGTCGCGACGCACAACGACAACGGCGACCCGACCGCCGGTAACGCCGACATCATGCAGCGGTACCTGCTCAACCTCGTGCTCGACAAGTTGCACGGCCGGGTCGGCGACGCGATCGGCTCGGTGCAGGTCCGCGCGATCACGACGCTGATACCCGGGCCGGGGCGCACCGCCGCGCAGACCGCGCCGCAGACCCGCACGCTGACCTGGTGGACCAGGTGAGCCGGGCGCTGCGGTGGTGCGCCGACCGGTACGAGACCGTCACCACCCAGCTGATCGCGGCGCGCGGCCTCGCGGTGCTGCGCATCGGCTACGGCTCGCTGTGGGTGCTGTTCCTGCTGCGCGAGTGGGGCGAACGCGGCACCATGTGGGGCCCGGACGCGCCCTGGAGCCCGGCGCTGGACCGCCAGTACGCCGAGCAGGCGCACTGGTCCGGCGTGATACGCGCGTGGCTCACCTCGGTCGCCGGCCTGACCACCACCGAGTTCAACCTCTTCTACCTCGCCGCGATCGCGATCGGCGTCGCCTTCACGCTCGGCTGGCACACGCGAATCGCCTCGATCCTGTTCGCACTGGTCGTGGTCGCGTTGGAAAACCGCTCGCCGATGCTGACCGACGGCGGCGACAACGTGCTGACCCTGATGTCGATCTACCTGGCATTCACCGCCTGCGGGACACACTGGTCCCTCGACGCGCGCAGGCGCGCACACGCTGGTACACGTACACGTCCGCGCGGCGAGCTGGCCGAGGCGTGGCGGCGGATGCTGACCGTCGCGCACAACGGCTCGGTGCTCGCGGTCGCCGCGCAGATCTGCGTGATCTACGGCACCGCCGGGTTCCTCAAGGTGCAGGGCTCGATGTGGCAGGACGGCTCCGCGCTGGCGTACGTGCTGCGGCTCGACTGGTTCCACCCCTGGCCGGGGCTGTCCGCCTGGCTGGCCGGGCACGCGTTCGTCGTGGCGGTCTCCGGCTACGTGACCGTCTTCGTCCAGGCCGGATTCCCGTTCATCGTGTTCGCGCCACGGCTGAAGTACCTGGCCATCACGGTGCTCGTGCTCATGCACGCGTCGATCGCGGTGCTGCTCGGCCTGCCGTTCTTCTCGGCGATCATGCTCGTCGGCGACGCGGTCTTCTTGCCGGGACGCTTCTGGGAGGCCGCCGCGCGCCGCCTGGCGGGACCGGCCTACGCTGAGAACGTGTCCGTATTCCAGCCGGCGCGGTTCCAGCCCACCCTCGTGTTCGACGGAGACTGCGCCTTCTGTACCGCGTCCGTCAACTGGCTGAGGCGATGGTGCCGTCCGGCAGTCCGCTTCGAGCCGTGGCAGACGCTCGACCTCGCGGCGCACGGCCTGACCGAGGCGCAGGTCACCACCGCGGTCCAGTGGCTGCCGCCCTCGGACCGCGCGCCGATCCGTTCCGGCGCCTCAGCGGTCGCACGCGTACTGCTGCGGTCACGCTGGCCGTGGCGCCCGATCGGCGCGCTGATCCTGGTCCCGCCGATCTCCTGGTTCGCAGCGCTGGTGTACCGGATCGTCGCCGCGAACCGCTACCGGCTCCCCGGCTCGACGCCCGCCTGCGCGGTCACGGCGGCACGCGACGAACCCGCCTCAGCGCAGCGCCTTGGCGACCTCGGCGGCGGCGCGCACGATGCGGGGTCCGGTGCGGGCCGGGTCGAGTTCGCCGAACGAGATCACGCCGACTGAGGCCTCGATCCCGGGCACATCCACCAGCGGGGCCGCGATGCCGTACGCCCCGGACTGCAACTCGCCGTGCGTGACGACGTACGTCGTGGTGCCCGCATCGCGGTACGCCACGATCGCGCGGCCCGCCGCGCCGCGGTCCAGCGCGTGCCGCGAACCGACCCGGTAGGCGACGTGGTAATCCGTCCACGTCGGCTCGACGACCGCGACCGCCAGCGCTTCGGTACCGTCCACGACGGTCAGGTGCGCCGTCGCCCCGACCTCCTCGGCCAGCCGGCGCAGCGGGATCGCCGCCGCGTCGCGCAGCAGCGGCTGCACCCGGCGGGCCAGCGC
>JBKOWZ010000123.1:0-13910 GCA_046724665.1 Actinomycetota bacterium | reverse complement strand
GTGGCGTGGCTGTGGCCTTCGTCACCCCGTCCACCAGGTACGGCTGGTGGAATTCACCGGTCCCGGCGGTCGCCGCCACCGAAGCCATGGCCAGCGGCGAGCCGACCACCCGGCCCTGCCCGAAGTTCTCCTGCGCCAGTTCGGCGCCGCTCGAGTCGCTCGGCATGCTGAAGTAGCTGTTCGACCCGAGTCCGATGTCCCAGGGCTGGTTCAGCCCGAAGTACTTCGTCGCGGTGTGCGCCAGCTTCCCGCCCGCGAGTTGCTTGTAGAACGGCGTGAACGCGTTGTTGCACGACTCCGCGAAGTCGGTCAGGAACGGCGTGCCCGGAGGCAGCGACTCCTCGTTCTTTCCGCTGGCGTCGGTGCTGTTGTGGTACACGACGCCCTGCACGGTGACGGTCAGCGGGCAGGCGATCGGCGTGCTCAGCGAGACGTAGCCGTAGTTCAGCAGCGCCGCCGCCGTGACGATCTTGAATGTGGAGCCCGGGGCGAGGCCGCCGGCCAGCGCCGTGTCGCCGGTGCCCGCGCTGTTCGCCACGGCCAGGATCGCCCCGGTCGAGGGCCGCAGCACCACCATCGAGCTGCGCTTGTTCTTCGCGACCGCGGCCCGGGCCAGCGCCTCGACGGACGGGTCGATCGTCGTCTTGAGCACCGCGGTGTCCACCGGCTTGCGCAGCGTCGCCGAGACGTCGCCGACCGCCTTGCCCGACGACGCGTTGACGATCTGCACCGCGACGCCCGGCGTGCCGTGTCCGCTCGGCGCCTTCTTCGACAGCGAGGCGGCGATGGTTTGCAGCGCGGGCTCAGAGTACGACGAGAGCCTCGTCCCCTTGCTGTCGGTGATCTTGCCCACCCCGGGTGGCACCGGGACCACGCTCAGCTTCTGGCCGTCGCCGAGGTTCGGCGCGAGGATCGACGGGCTCCACCGCACGGACCAGCCGTCCGACTGCTTGTAGGCGACCAGGCTCGACGAGTACTCCCACGTCAGCGCGGCGTCCTGCGGGGCGGTGCGCTGAACGGTCGTCAGACTTTGGCCGGTCGCGTTCTGCTCGGGGAGGGTCACCGTCGCGGCGGCCGAGAAGGGAACCGTGCCCGACGGATTCGCGGAACTGCCGGCAGCAGTGGCCACAGCCGACGACGAGTCGCCGCTCGGTGCGCTCGCGGCGGGGGAGCCGTCCGAGCCCCCCGACACCGACGGCGACGCCGCGGCGACGACGGCCGGCTGCGCCTTGAGCGTCAAGGCACTCAGACTCAGCCCGGACTTGTAGTCGTTCAGCGCAGCCAGCGCCGCGGTCGGATTGTCGGTGAACTTGGCCGCCGCCTGGAGATCGCCGGACTGCCAGGCGTTCAGGAAGGCCGCGCCGGTCTGCTCCGCCGCGATGGCCGGGTCGGCGCTGGTCGGCTGGAAGCTCGTGTGCGTCGGGGACGGCGACGCCGTGGTGCCCCGCATCTTCCCCGTCGCGGCCGTGTCCTGGGTCTTCGGCGAGCCGGTGCCCATCACCAGGTACGCGACCAGGCCCAGCGCCGCCAGCCCGGCGACCGCCCCGCCGGCGATCAGCGGCGTGCGGTTGGTGCGCGCCGGTTCGCGCCGGTCGTCCGGACGCGCGCGGAACTCCGGGTACGCGTTGATGGACGCCTGATCCCGCGCGAACCGCCGCTGATCATCCTGCACCGGCTGCCGCTGCATCGGCGGACGACCGAGGTGGCCCGGGTCAGCGCCCGCGTCCGGAGGTGTCGCGCGGATCTGGCTGATCTGCTCCGTCGGCGCGTCGGTTCCCGCGAAGTCGGCCTGGCGGCCGTTGTACTGATGCGGGACCGCCGGGCGCGCAGGTGCGCCGGGCTCGTCGCGGAACCAGCCGTCCATCGGCGATCTGTCGTCGGACATGCGCGGTGCTTCCCTCCCGGTGACCCTGACCCCTGTGCGGCTGACCCCCGCTCCGGGAAAGACTTCACCCGAGCCTCAGCCGTTGCCTGCGTTCCCGATACTGTGACAGCAGTGTGACGAAAAGACCGGAGCGGGAGCCGCCGCCGCTACCGTGCCCGGTCCGGCGGCGAGGCTCCCGCTCATGGAGCGGACGACGGGAATCGAACCCGCGTAGCCAGTTTGGAAGACTGGGGCTCTACCATTGAGCTACGTCCGCAAGTGCCGCCCCATCTTGCCATACCGGCGCGGCCACCTGCATCCGAGCTACGCGGCGCGCCGTCACGCTCGGGCGGATATCCCGGTACGCGCGATATTCGGTGCCTTCGGTAACTTCGGTGCGCCGCGTACCGCCGAACCGGTACGCTTCCCCCGACCGTCGGCAGATGATCAGCGGGGTGTGGCGCAGCTTGGTAGCGCGTCCGCTTTGGGAGCGGAAGGCCGTGGGTTCGAATCCCGCCACCCCGACAGCGCGGGCACGCCGGTGCGGCCGGCGCGCCGAGCGGCGTGACGGACCGTCACAGAACATCGCGATCTGCACTTTTATCACTCAGGCGGGGTGCGCACGGTACGATACCGAGCGCAAGCGCGATGCAGCGCGTGTCTCGGTATGTCCGCCGCCGTCGCGACGCCTTCGCCGCGGTGCGGACGCCGCGCCGAGCGCGCTTGCTGCCGAGAAGTATCCCAGCGAGGAGACAACGCAGTGAAGAGCGCCGTCGAGACCCTGGACCCCACGCGGGTCAGGCTCACCGTCGAGGTTCCCTTCGCCGAGCTGAAGCCCAGCCTCGACACGGCGTACAAGAAGATCGCCGAGCAGGTGAGCGTCCCGGGCTTCCGCAAGGGCAAGGTGCCACCGCGCGTCATCGACCAGCGCGTCGGGCGCGGCGCCGTGCTCGACGAGGCGATCAACACCGCGCTGCCCGACCTCTACACCCAGGCGATCACCGAGAACAAGATCGAGGTGGTCGGCCGCCCCGAGGTCGAGGTCACCGAGTTCGCCGACGGCGAGCTGCTGAAGTTCACCGCCGAGGTGGACGTGCGCCCCGAGTTCGACCTGCCCGAGTACCGGGGCGTCTCGGTCGAGGTGGACGACGTCGCGGTCGCCGACGAGGACGTGGACGAGCAGGTCGAGGCGCTGCGCAAGCGCTTCGGCACGCTGACCGGCGTGGACCGTCCGGTGCAGGCCGGCGACTTCGTCACCGTGGACCTGGTCGCCACGATCGACGGCGCGCAGCTCGAGGACGGCACCGCCTCCGGGGTCTCCTACGAGGTCGGCTCGAACAGCATGGTGGACGGCCTGGACGAGGCGATCATCGGCAAGAGCGCCGAGGAGACCGCGCACTTCGTCTCCAAGCTGGTGGGCGGGTCCCGGGCCGGCGAGGACGCGGAGATCGAGGTCACCATCGGCGCGGTCAAGGCCCGCGAGCTGCCCGCGCTGGACGACGAGTTCGCCCAGCTGGCCAGCGAGTTCGACACGCTCGACGAGCTGCGCGCGGACATCCGCGGCCGGCTCGAGCGGGCCAAGCGGTTCGAGCAGGGCGCGCAGGCCCGGGACAAGGTGCTCGAGGCCGTGCTGACCACGGTGGACGTCCCGCTGCCCGCCAAGGCGGTCGAGGCGGAGATCGAGTGGCGCAACGAGCAGCTCGACCAGCAGATCTCGCAGGCCGGGATGACCCGCGAGGGCTTCCTGCGGCTCCAGGGCCAGGACGCCGAGACCTTCGCCGCGGACCAGGACAAGCAGGTGCGCGAGGGCATGAAGGCGCAGTTCGTGCTCGACCGGCTGGCCGACCAGGAGAAGCTGAGCGTCAACCAGAACGAGCTGACCCAGCATCTGATCCGCCGCGCCTCGGGCTCCGGGATGAGCGCGGACCAGTTCGCCAAGTCGGTGGTGGACTCCGGGCAGGTGCCCGCGCTGGTCGGCGAGGTGCGCCGGGGCAAGGCGCTCCAGCTGATCCTGGAGAACGCCGACATCAAGGACGCCTCAGGCAACCCGGTGGACCTCTCACTGCTCGACGATGCCCCGGCGCTCGGCGACGGCCCGGACGCCTTCGGCCGCGAGGTCGGCGACGAGCACTACGGCCACGACCACGCGTAAGCGAGCGATCGCGCCTCAGGTACACAGATACAGTTCGAACGCCTAGAGCGAACAAGCGACCCTAATCCGTCACCGCCACGGTGCCTCGGGTTAGGGTCGCTTTCAGTAGACGAGTCTTCCGAAGCGAGACAGGTGGGTGACGTGACGAATCCGTACTCGGACAGCGGTCTGCGGATGGCGGGCCTGGACGGCCCCGGAGGGCTCAACGACCAGATCTTCAACCGGCTGCTGCGCAACCGGATCGTCTTCCTCGGCGCGGCGGTGGACGACGACATCGCCAACACCCTCTGCGCGCAGCTGCTGCTGCTGAACGCCGAGGACCCTGAGAAGGACATCTGGTTCTACATCAACTCCCCGGGCGGCTCGGTCACCTCGGGCCTGGCGATCTACGACACGATGCAGCTGATCTCCAACGACGTGGCCACCGTCGCGCTGGGCATGGCCGCCTCGATGGGCCAGTTCCTGCTGACCGCCGGAACCCACGGCAAGCGCTACGCCCTGCCCAACGCCGAGATCCTGCTGCACCAGGGCTCCGCCGGGCTCGGCGGCTCGGCCTCCGACGTGAAGATCCAGGCCGAGCGGCTGCTGCGCAGCAAGCGGCGGATGATCGAGCTGACCGCGCTGCACACCGGCCAGAGCCAGGAGAAGGTCGAGAAGGACTCGGATCGCGACCACTGGTTCTCCGCCGCGGACGCCAAGGAGTACGGCCTGATCGACGACATCTTCACCGCGGCCGACCACCCGGGCAGCAGCGCCGTTCCGGGCACCCAGGGCAACAACCTCTGACCGCCGCCGAGACGACAAGGAACCGATCATGCCGCAGAGCCAGTCGAACCCGGCGGCCGACCGCGGGCACCAGGCCCGCTACGTCCTGCCGCACTTCGTCGAGCGCACCAGCCAGGGCATCCGCGAGTACGACCCGTACGCCAAGCTGTTCGAGGAGCGGATCATCTTCCTCGGCGTGCAGATCGACGACGCCTCCGCGAACGACGTGATGGCGCAGCTGCTGACGCTGGAGTCGATGGACCCCGACCGGGACATCACGATCTACATCAACTCCCCGGGCGGCTCGTTCACCGCGCTGACCGCGATCTACGACACGATGCAGTTCGTCAAGCCGGACATCGTGACCGTCTGCATCGGCCAGGCCGCCTCCGCCGCCGCGGTGATCCTCGGCGCCGGCACCAAGGGCAAGCGGCTCGCGCTGCCCAACGCGCGGATCCTGATCCACCAGCCGTACACGGAGACCGGCCGCGCGGACCTGAACGACCTGGAGATCCAGGCCAACGAGATCCTGCGGATGCGCACGGTGCTCGAGCAGCTGATCGCCCGGCACAGCGGCCGCACCGAGGAGCAGGTGCGCGACGACATCGAGCGCGACAAGATCCTGACGGCGCATCTCGCGCTGGACTACGGTCTGGTCGACCAGGTGATCACCAGCCGCGTCGAGGGCATGACCCGGCCGTCGGCCTCGTAGCACCGCGGCCCCGACAGGCCGCCCAGGGGAACGGGGCGCGGGGTGAGCGCCGGACGCTCGCGGCAACCTGCCGCGCAGAGACCGGCACCGTCCTGCCCCCGTTCCCGCCGCGAAAGCGGTACCTTCTTCAATTGAGGGCTTTTTCGGCCCCGCCGGGCCGGGCGCGTCCGGCGTCGAGGCGAAGGAGATCCACCCCGTGGCACGCATCGGTGAGGGCGACCTGCTCAAGTGCTCCTTCTGTGGGAAGAGCCAGAAGCAGGTCAAGAAGCTGATCGCCGGACCCGGCGTGTACATCTGCGACGAGTGCATCGACCTGTGCAACGAGATCATCGAGGAGGAGCTGGCCGGCTCCGCCGAGCACCGGTGGTCCGAACTGCCCAAGCCGCGGGAGATCTACGACTTCCTCGACCAGTACGTCATCGGCCAGGACTCCGCGAAGAAGGCACTGTCCGTGGCCGTCTACAACCACTACAAGCGGGTGCAGGCCGGGGACACCGGGCGCTCGAACCGCGACGAGTCGGTCGAGCTGGCCAAGTCCAACATCCTGCTGCTCGGCCCGACCGGCTCCGGCAAGACCTTCCTGGCGCAGACCCTGGCGCGGATGCTGGACGTGCCGTTCGCCATCGCCGACGCGACCGCGCTGACCGAGGCCGGGTACGTCGGCGAGGACGTCGAGAACATCCTGCTGCGGCTCATCCAGGCCGCCGACTTCGATGTGAAGAAGGCCGAGACCGGCATCATCTACATCGACGAGGTGGACAAGATCGCCCGCAAGAGCGAGAACCCGTCGATCACCCGGGACGTCTCCGGCGAGGGCGTGCAGCAGGCGCTGCTGAAGATACTGGAGGGCACCATCGCGGCGGTGCCTCCGCAGGGCGGCCGCAAGCACCCGCACCAGGAGTTCATCCAGATCGACACGACGAACGTGCTGTTCATCGTGGGCGGGGCGTTCGCCGGCCTCGAGAAGATCATCCAGAGCCGGATCGGCAGGCAGGGCATCGGCTTCGGCGCGCAGCTGCGCAGCCGCGCCGAGCTGGACGCGCAGGACGTCTTCAGCGAGGTGATGCCGGACGACCTGATCAAGTTCGGCATGATCCCCGAGTTCATCGGCCGGCTGCCGGTGATCACCAGCGTGGAGAGCCCGGACCGCGACTCGCTGCGCCGCATCCTGGTCGAGCCGAAGAACGCGCTGCTGCGCCAGTACCAGCACCTGATGGCGCTGGACGGGGTCGAGCTCGAGTTCTCCGACGACGCCATCGAGGCCATCGCCGACCTGGCGATCCTGCGCGGCACCGGCGCGCGCGGCCTGCGCGCGATCATGGAGGAGGTGCTGCTCTCGGTGATGTACGAGGTGCCCTCCCGCCGCGACGTGGCGCAGGTGCTGATCACCGCCGAGTCGGTGAAGGAGCACGCCAACCCGACGCTGGTACCGCGCGACTCGCCGCACCGCGCGGCGCAGAACCGCCCGCCGCGCGAGAAGTCGGCCTGAGCCGCCGCGGAGGGTCCGCGGTTACTGCTCGGCGGCGTCGCGCAGGTCGTGCGTATAGGTCAGCACGTCGCTCTCACTCACCGACGGCATGAAGTACACCCAGCCGAACGTGCTCTCGTCCACCCATTCGCACACCCGGTAGTCGGAGCCTTCCAGCGTCAGCTTGCCGCAGAGCATCGTGCCGCCGAACGGGCCGGGCGACTCGGTCGTCACGTCCTTCATCTTGGCGCCCTGGGCGACCTGCCTGGCCATTCCGGAGACGCCGAGCGTGCTGACCGAGTCCTGGAAGACGGTGAGGTCGCTGGTGTCCTCGGCGAGCATCCAGACGCTGTACTCGCTGTCCGAGCCGACCGTGTAGAACCCGATCTGCGGATCCGAGTACGCGGCGTTCCCGGCCAGGCTCGACTCGATGTCCGAGATCCGCCGCGCCGTGTCGTCGTTGGTCAGCAGGCGCAGCGGCCCGGCGCTTTCGGGCACGGAGATGGAATGCGAACCCTGCGACGTACCCGACGACGCGGTCGCGTCGTCGCTCGGGGTGCTCGCCGCCGACGAGTTCGTCCCCTCGGCGCTCGGCCTGCCGCTGCCTCCGCCTGAACTGGTCACGGCGACACCGATCGCGACGCCGGCCGCGACGACGACCCCTACGACGACGAGCCCGATGAGCCAGCTCGGCCGACCCCGCTTCGGCGGCGGATAGCCCTGGTAGGGCGGGAAGTACGGGCCGCCGTACTGCTCCTGGCCCGGACCCTGCCCCGGCCCCTGTGCTTGCCCCTGCCCCTGGCTCTGGCCTTGACCCCACTGCTGCGGTTCGCCGTACGGCGTCGGCGGCGGGCCTTCCCATGACATGACGTCAGATCCCCTCCTGCGGCGGTGAGAACCACCGGGAAAAGCGTAGCCGGATCACGCCTGACTAATGGGGCCGGAGCGCGCCGGGCGGTCCGTACAATCGGAGCGTGACCGAAACCACTTCCCCGCCGAGCCAGGGCGCCCCCGCGGACGCCGCCGCCACCCTGCCGACGCAGTACGCGCCCGCGCAGGTCGAGGGGAAGCTGTACGAGCGCTGGGTACGGGCCGGCTACTTCGAGGCCGACGCCAAGAGCGAGCGCCCCCCGCACAGCATCGTGATCCCGCCGCCGAACGTGACCGGCTCGCTGCACATCGGCCACGCCCTCGACATGACGATTCAGGACGCGATCACCCGCCGCAAGCGGATGCAGGGTTTCGAGGCGCTGTGGCTGCCCGGCATGGACCACGCCGGCATCGCGACGCAGAACGCGGTGGAGAAGGAACTCGGCAAGCAGGGCCTCTCCCGCCACGACCTCGGCCGTGAGGGCTTCGTGGAGCGGGTGTGGCAGTGGAAGGGCGAGTACGGCGGCCGGATCCTCAACCAGATGCGCCGCCTCGGCGCGTCGGTGGACTGGAGCCGCGAGCGGTTCACCTTCGACGAGGGCCTGTCCCGCGCGGTGCAGACCATCTTCAAGCGGCTCTACGACGACGGGCTGATCTACCGCGCCGAGCGGATCATCAACTGGTGCCCGCGCTGTATGACCGCGCTCTCCGACATCGAGGTGGACCACCACGAGGACGAGGGCGAACTGGTCTCGATCCGCTACGGCGACGACGAGCACTCGATCGTGGTGGCCACCACCCGGGCCGAGACGATGCTCGGCGACACGGCCGTGGCCGTGCACCCCGACGACGAGCGTTACAAGCACCTGGTCGGCACCGAGATCGAGATCCCGTTCACCGGCCGCCGGGTGCCGATCGTGGCCGACCGGCACGTGGACCCGGAGTTCGGCACCGGCGCGGTGAAGGTGACCCCGGCGCACGACCCGAACGACTTCGAGATCGGCCAGCGGCACGGCCTGCCGTCGCTGCTGATCATGGACGAGCGCGGCACGATCACCGCGCACGGCCCGTTCCAGGGCCTCGACCGCTTCGAGGCGCGGCCCACCGTGGTGGCCGCGCTGCGCGAGGACGGCCGCATCGTGGCCGAGAAGCGGCCGTACCTGCACGCGGTGGGCCACTGCTCGCGCTGCGACACCGTGGTGGAGCCGCGGCTCTCGCTCCAGTGGTGGGTGAAGGTGGGTCCGCTGGCCGCCGAGGCCTCGGCGGCGGTGCGCGAGGGCCGGGTGCGCATCCACCCGAAGGAGATGGAGCCGCGCTACTTCGCCTGGACCGACAACCTGCTGGACTGGTGCATCTCCCGGCAGCTGTGGTGGGGCCACCGCATCCCGGTGTGGTACGGCCCGAACGGCGAGACGGTGTGCCTCGGCCCGGACGACGAGCCGCCCGGCGCCGGCTGGACGCAGGACCCGGACGTGCTCGACACCTGGTTCTCCTCCGGCCTGTGGCCGTTCTCCACGCTCGGCTGGCCGGAGGACACCGAGGACCTGCGCAAGTTCTACCCGACCAGCGTGCTGGTGACCGGCTACGACATCCTGTTCTTCTGGGTCGTGCGGATGATGCTGTTCGGCCTGTACGCGATGAAGGACCGCGGGCCGGCCGAGTCGGTGCCCTTCCACACCGTGTCGCTGCACGGCCTGGTGCGCGACCAGTTCGGCAAGAAGATGTCGAAGTCGCGCGGCAACGTGGTCGATCCGCTGGAGTGGATGGACAAGTACGGCTCGGACGCGACCCGCTTCACCCTGGCCCGCGGCGCCAACCCGGGCGCCGACCTGGCCACCAGCGAGGAGTGGGCGCAGGGCTCGCGCAACTTCTGCAACAAGATCTGGAACGCCACCCGCTTCGCCCTGATGAACGGCGCCGCCCCGGCCGCGCCGCCGGCCCGTGAGGCGCTCGGCGCGGCCGACCGGTGGATCCTGTCCCGGCTGACCGCGGTGACCGCCGAGGTCGATGCCTACATGGAGGACTACCAGCACGCGAAGGCCTGCGAGGCGCTGTACCACTTCGCCTGGGACGAGGTGTTCGACTGGTATGTGGAGCTGGCCAAGGGCCCGCTGTCGCGCGGCGGCGCCGAGGCCGACACCACGCGCGCCGTGCTCGGCCACGTGCTGGATGTGACACTGCGTCTGCTGCACCCGTACATCCCTTACGTGACCGAGGAACTGTGGCAGGCGCTGCACGCGGGCACCGACCTCGCCGAGGCGTCGATCGTGGTGGCCGCCTGGCCGGTCGCGGACGAGTCGCTGCGCGACCCGGCGGCGGAGGCCGAGATCGCCGCGTTGCAGCAGGCGGTGACCGAGGTGCGCCGGTTCCGGGCGGACCAGGGTCTGAAGGTGGGTCAGAAGGTGGCCGCGGCGGTGGACCTGGCCGGCCCGCTGGCCGCGCACGAGGCCGAGATCCGCTCGCTGGCCCGGCTGACCGAACCCGCCGAGGGCTTCACGCCCACCGCCACCCTGCAAACCGCGCAGGCGGCCGTGCAGCTCGACCTGTCCGGCGTGATCGACGTGGCGGCCGAACGCGCCCGGCTGGCCAAGGATCTGGCGGCGGCTCAGAAGGAGATCGCGGGCGCCGAGGCGAAGCTCGGCAACGAGGGCTTCCTCGGCAAGGCGCCCGAGGCGGTGGTGGCGAAGATCCGTACCCGGCTCGCCGAGGCGCAGGCCGACGTGGCGCGGATCACCGCCCAACTGGCCGCGCTGCCCGGCAACTGACGGCTTCGAACTGACGGACCCACCGGTTCCCGGCGGGCCGTCGGTTCGCCGTCACCCCCGAATGGCGCAACATGGTGCCCACCCTGGGCGAATGCCAAACATACATTGCGTATCAACCCGACTTCGGATTTGACCCGGGACGGGGTTGGTGAGACGCTAGAAGCCCGCGCACCTGTTGTTTTGCCTCGTAGGACGCCAGTGGGCCGCCGTGCGTGCACGGTCCGCACTCGGGTTCGGCGCAAGGTCACCTCCGCCGGGTCCGGTGCCAGACCGGCACCGCATCAGCAGCCCCACCGTACCCACATCGCAGGACGACCCGGCGCGAAATGACCTCACGTGACACGGCAGACCAGACGCCGTGTCGGTCACTCAGCGTGGAGGACCCTGGAATGGCTAAGGCGCTACTCGGACACATCGGGGGGACGGACCCGCGAATGGTCGCCGAGATGCGGAGGCTACAGCAGCGAGTTCGCGACCTGGAGGACCAACTCGTACGAGTACAGGCCGAGAACGACTCGCTATCTGCCGCCGTCCACAGCGCATCTCTGGACCACGAGCTGTTCGCCACCACCGTTTCCGAGCGGGAGCCCGCGCTGACCTGATCGGACTCTCCGGTCACCGGAGCGCCGGTCTGACACCGACGGCACCCGAAACCGTGAAGGGACGCGATTCGCGTCCCTTCTCCGCATTTCAGGGCGTAGATCAGTCCTTGGCGGGTACTCGCCGCCGGTACGACTTTCCCCGGCTCGGCGACCGCTCAGCCAGTCGTGACACCGGCGCCGGGTACGCTCATGGGATGCCGTTACCGCCCAGCCGCCGCTAGGACTTCGACCGACGTGTATCTGAAGAGCATGACCCTGCGTGGCTTCAAGTCGTTCGCGTCCGCGACGACCCTGCGTTTCGAGCCCGGGATCACCTGCGTCGTCGGCCCCAACGGCTCCGGCAAGTCCAACGTGGTGGACGCGCTGGCCTGGGTCATGGGGGAGCAGGGCGCGAAGTCGCTGCGCGGCGGCAAGATGGAGGACGTGATCTTCGCCGGCACCGCGGGGCGCCCGCCGCTCGGCCGGGCCGAGGTCACCCTCACCATCGACAACACCGACGGCGCCCTGCCGATCGACTACTCCGAGGTCACCATCTCGCGGATCATGTTCCGCAACGGCGGCTCCGAGTACGCGATCAACGGCTCGGCCTGCCGGCTGCTCGACATCCAGGAGCTGCTGTCCGACTCCGGCATCGGCCGGGAGATGCACGTGATCGTCGGGCAGGGCCAGCTCGACGCGGTGCTCCAGGCCGGCCCGGAGGAGCGCCGCGCGTTCATCGAGGAGGCGGCCGGCGTCCTCAAGCACCGCAAGCGCAAGGAGAAGGCGCTGCGCAAGCTGGACGCGATGCAGGCCAACCTCACCCGGATCACCGACCTGACCACCGAGCTGCGCCGCCAGCTCAAGCCGCTGGGCCGGCAGGCCGAGGTGGCGCGGCGCGCCGCGGTGATCCAGGCCGACCTGCGCGACGCCCGGCTGCGGCTGCTCGCCGACGACCTTACCGGGCTGCGCGCCGCGTACGAGAAGGAGACCGCGGACGACACCGCGATCCGCGAGCTGCGCGCGCAGCTCGAGCGCGAGTACGCCGAGAGCCAGGCGCGCGAGACCGAGCTCGAGCACGAGGTCCAGGAGCTGGTGCCGCACCTGGCCGCCGCGCAGGAGGCCTGGTACCGGCTCTCCTCGCTGCGCGAGCGGCTGCGCGGCACCGCGCAGCTGGCCGGCGAACGCGTGCGCAACCTCACCCAGTTGGCACAAGGCGCCGAGGCAAACGAGCGACGCGGCCGCGACCCCGAGGACATGGAGCGCGAGGCCCAGCGCATCCGCGAGCAGGAAGAGGCCATCGCCGAGGAGATCGCCGAGGCGCAGCGGGTGCTGGCCGACGCGGTACGCCGCCGCGGCGAGTCCGAGAACGCGCTGGCCGCCGAGGAGAAGCGGCTGGCCGCCGCGGTGCGCTCGGCCGCCGACCGCCGGGAGAACCTGGCGAAGCTGGCCGGGCGGGTCGGCGCGGTCAAGTCCCGCACCGGCGCCGCGCAGGCCGAGATCGACCGGCTGCGGGCCGCGCACGACGAGGCGCGCGGCCGGGCCGCCGCGGTGCAGCGCGAGTACGACCAGCTCAAGGCCGAGGTCGAGGGCATCGACGGCGGCGACGGCCTGGACGCCGAGGTCGAGACGGCCACCGAGGCGGTTGCCACCGCCGAGGACACGCTCACCACCCTGCGCGCCGCCGAACGCGACGCGGAACGCGAGCGCGCCGCCCTCGCCGCGCGCAAGGAAGCGCTGGAACTCGGGCTGAACCGCAAGGACGGCGCAGGTGCCCTGCTCGCCGCCACCGACCGCCTCTCCGGGCTGCTCGGCTCGGTCGCCGCGATACTGACGGTCGCTCAGGGCGCCGAAGCCGCCGTCGCCGCGGCATTGGGCCTGGCCGCCGACGCGGTCGCGGTCTCCTCGTCCGACGCCGCGGTCAACGCCATCAGGATGCTGAAGACCGAGGACAAGGGGCGCGCGGCGATCATCGTCGGCGGCGCCCTGGACGACGACCGCTTCGCCGAGTGGCCGCAGCTGCCGCCGTACGCGAAGTACATCGTCGATCTGGTCACCGTGCCCGACGGCATGCGCTCGTCGTTGCGCCGCCTGTTGCGCGGCATGGCCATAGTGGACGACCTCGGCGAGGCCTCCACGCTCATCGCCGCGCACCCCGACCTGGTCGCGGTGACCCGCGACGGCGACGTGCTCGGCCGGCACATCGCGCACGGCGGCTCGTCGTCCGCGCCGTCGCTGCTCGAGGTGCAGGCCGCCGTGGACGAGGCCGCCGAAAAGCTGCTCGCGGCCGCCGAACGGGCCCGCGGGCTGCGCATCGAACTCGAAGAGGCCACCGACGCCCAGCGCACCGCGAAGCAGACCCTTGACGCGCTGCTCGCCCAGCGGCGTGCCGCCGACGCGCAGAAGGCCTCGGTCGCCCAGCAGCTCGGCCGCCTCGGCGGGCAGGCCCGCGGCGCGCTCGGCGAGGTCGAGCGGTACGCGAAGGCCATCGAGTCCGCCGAGTCCGCCCGGGAGAAGGACCAGCAGACCCTCGCGGACCTCGAACTCCAGCACGAGGAGGCGGTCGCCGCCGCCGAGGCCCTCGAAGAGGACTTCGACCTGGCGCCGGACGGCCGCGACGAGCTCGCCGGGCAGGCCGCCGCGGCGCGTGCGGCCGAGATGGAGGCCCGGCTCGCCGTGCGTACCGGCGAGGAGCGTGCCCGTTCGCTGGCCGGCCGCGCCGACGCGCTCGACCGC
>JBKOWZ010000205.1:0-6755 GCA_046724665.1 Actinomycetota bacterium | reverse complement strand
GGGTGAACCGGTCGCGGCGCAGCCGCTCGGCGACCGTCACATAGGCCGCGACCTCCTCGGCGAGCACAGCGAGCCAGCAAAACACCGCCGCGGCCGCCGGAGCGCCGAGCCGTACGGCCGCGCCGACGCCGCCGGGCTGGGGAAGGTGCCAGGCCTCGCGCAGCCCGAACGGATCGGCGCCGGTCGCCGCGAGCGAGACCAGCACGAGCGCGGCGAAGCTCCACGCCAGCGCGGCGAGCAGCCCGATGTTGCGCGCCACCGCCCCGGCGTCCGGGCGCAGCGCGGCCCGCACGATCAGCCAGAGCCCGGCCAGCGAGGCGTACCAGGCGACGACGCTCCATCCGCCGAGCGCGGCGGCGAGCGCGAGGACGACCACGATCGCGCTGTCGCGGTAGAGCCTGCGGGCACGCGAGGCGATGCTGTGGCGCGCGATGGTCAGCAGGTCGAGCGACGGGTGCGGCACGGGCAGCCGCTGCTCGGCGACCAGCAGTTCGCGCACCGCCCGGCGGGCGAAGTCGGGATCGACGTGGGCCGCCGCGCACACGTAGCGGGTCGCGTCCTGGTCCGCGGGCCGGCGCGGCTCCACCGCGGCGCCGCTCATCGGCTCGCCTTCCTACTCCAGGGGCAGGGGCCCGGAGGCACTGCTTTCGCTTGGACGGGCTACTTATTCTTCCTGCTTGCTGCCGCCCGAGCGGCCCTTTCCGGCGATTTTGACCAACAGTTTGCCACTCGGGGGCTCTCGCGGTTTCCACAGCGCCGCGCGGGTTCGGCGCCCACCGTGGCGATCTCCGAGATTCGCGAGCTTATGTCCGGGTATGGCGTAGCTGTCAACGGTTCGCTGCGCGTTGCGGCACCTGCGGGGGAACAAGGCGGCGCCCCGAGACGTTTAGCTCACACGGACGGACGGATGCGGCGGGCGCCATCGCGCGCGCGGCGCGGCAGGAGGAAACGGGACGATGAGCGAGCGAGCGCTGCGCGGCACGCGGCTCGGCGCGACCAGCTACGAAACCGACAGCGGTATAGATCTGGCGCCCCGGCAGGACGTGGCGTACGGCTGCCCGAACGGGCACCGGTTCGAAATCCCGTTCGCGGCGGAGGCCGAGGTGCCGGCGACCTGGGAGTGCCGCATCTGCGGCGCGCAGGCGGTGCGGGTGGACGGCGAGGCGCCGCAGGAGAAGCCGGGCAAGCCGAGCCGTACCCACTGGGACATGCTGCTCGAGCGCCGCACGGTGGCGGACCTCGAGGAGGTGCTGGCCGAGCGCCTCGAGGTGCTGCGGACCGGCGGGATCAGGCACGCCGCGGCCGCCGGGCTGCGCAGCGAGCCGAAGGGGCTGGTAGACGCGGCGACTGGGACCCCGGCTGCGGTGCGCCCCACGACAGCGAGCGCAGCCCCGGCGAAGAGCGCTTCGACGAGGGCCGCGCCGACGAAGAAGAGCGCGACCGCGAAGCCCGCGGCGGCGTCCAAGTCGCCGACCGGCAAGTCGGCGGCCCGGCCGGTCAAGCAGGCCAAGAAGCCCGCCGTCGGCAAGGCCGCCGCGACCAACTAGCTCGGGCACCCGAGGTACTGGCCGAGCAGCCGACCGGCACACGATCAGTCCCGACTCAGCCGTCCGAACGGCCGCCCCGAGTGGGCGGCCGTTCCGCTGCGCGCTGCTGCTTAACGGCCGTTCTTGCGACCCCGACCGGTGAGCTTGGCCGTACGGTCCTGGAATCCCCAGACCGTGCTGCGCCACAGCGCCTCGAAGACGATGTTGCCGGACATCTTCGAGACGCCGAACTCGCGCTCGACGAAGGTGATCGGGACCTCGACGACCTTGAAGCCGGACTGGACCGCGCGGCGGGCCATGTCCACCTGGAAGCAGTAGCCGGCCGACTCGACGTCGCCGAGCCCCATTCCCTCGAGCGTCGCCCGGCGGAAGGCGCGGAAGCCGCCGGTCGCGTCGCGCAGCCGCATGCCGGTGGCCAGGCGCACGTAGAGGTTGCCGCCGCGCGAGAGGATCTCGCGGGAGGTCGGCCAGTTGACCACGCTGCCGCCCTTGACCCAGCGGGAGCCGATCACCAGGTCGGCGTTCTGCTCGCGCAGCGCGGCGAGCAGCTTGGGCAGGTCCTGCGGGCGGTGCGAGCCGTCGGCGTCCATCTCGACGATGACCGCGTAGCCGGCCTCCAGGCCCCAGGCGAACCCGGCGAGGTAGGCCGCGCCGAGTCCCTCCTTGCCCTTGCGGTGCAGCACCCGGATCCGCTGGTCCGCGGCGGCCAGCTTGTCCGCGATCTCGCCGGTGCCGTCGGGGCTGTTGTCGTCGGCGACGAGGACGTGCACCTCGGGGTTGTACTCGTGCAGCCGGGTGACGATCCGCTCCAGGTTCTCCGACTCGTTGTAGGTCGGGATGATCACGAGGACCGGGGCGAGCGCGGCGGCGCCGCTCGCGCCATCGTCCGGGCTGGTCGGGGCGGTCACGTACGGGCCTTCCTTGCTGATGACGTCTGACTCGTGGAGCTGGGGCTCAGGGCCGCGGCCAGGCTACCGGAGTCCGGTGCCGCGGTTGTGCGGCGGCCCGGGCGCACGGCCGCGGCCCAGGCGACCAGCGCCGCGGCGGCCATGGCCGCCTCCGGCCAGCCGCCGAGCCGGTCGGCCAGGGTCAGGCCGGTGCGCGGGGTGACCTCGGCGGCGACGATCGCGGGCGTGAACTGCGCGGTCTCCTGCCGCACATTGCCGTCCGCGGTGATGTAGCCGGAGATGCCGCTGGTCGCGGCGATCATCACCGGCCGGCCGTGCTCGACCGCGCGCAGCTGGGTGATCGCCAGCTGCTGCTCGGGCTGGCCGCTCCAGCCGTAGGTGGCGTTGTTGGTCTGCACGACGATCACGCCGGTGTCGGAGCGCACCGCCTCGTGCACCATGTCGTCGTACGCGACCTCGAAGCAGATGACGTCGGCGACGTGCACGCCGCCGACGGTGAGCACGCCCGGGGCGCTGCCCGAGATGTAGTCGCGCGGGACGCGTGAGAGCTCTGAGATGTATTTGGTCAGGATCGAGCGGTAGGGGATGTACTCGCCGAACGGGACGAGGTGCCGCTTGACGTAGCTCTGCCCCGGGCCGGTGGCCGGATCCCAGACGATGCCCTCGTTGCGGGCCTGCGTCGGCCCCGCCTCGATGATCGCGCCGACCAGGATCGGGGCGTGGACCGCCTTGGCCGCCTCCATGAGCTTCGCGTACGCGACCGGGTCCTGATACGGATCGACGTCGTCGGAGTCCTCGGGCCAGAAGACCGCGGCCGGTTGCGGGCTCTTGCCCGCGGCGATCTGCGCGGCGTACTGCTCGGTGACCGCGATGTGGTTGTCCAGAACGGCGGAGGCCTGGCCGTACGCGTCGAGCCCGGTGCGCGGCACGTTGCCCTGGATCGCGGCGAGCTGGATCGGCTTGCCGGCAGTGGTCTGCAACGGCACGAGCAGGCCGACCGTCGGGACCGCGACGGCCAGCAACACCCAGCCGAACACCGCGAACCAGGCGAACCGTCCGACGCCTGACCCTCCACCGACGCGAAGCCGCACACCCGGCGTCGCCCGATACGACATCAACAACACGCCGGCCAGCGCCGTACCGGTCAGCGCCGTGGCGAAACTGACCAACGGTGCGCCGCCGAGCGCGGCCAGGGGCGTGAACACGGTGTGGCTCTGGCTGAAGGCGAGCCGTCCCCAGGACAGGCCGTGCAGCGGCCAGCGGCCGCGCAACGCCTCCTCGGCGACCCACAGCAGCGCCTGCCACAGCACGGCGCCGCGCAACCGGCCGACCGCCGCGGTCGCCGCGCCGAGCGGCATGAAGTACAGCGCCTCGACGATGCTGAGGATGATCCAGGCGTGGGTGCCGACGGTGGTGAGCCACTTGAACGAGAAGAAGCAGAATCCGAGGCCGAACCAGAACCCGGCCCAGGCCGCGGCGACGGCCGGTCGGCGCAGGCCGCGCCGAGCGCGCGTCGCGGCGGCGGCCCGTGCGCTGAGGGTGAAGCCGGCGACGCTCGGCGGGGCCAGCCACCACCAGCCGATCGGCGGGAAGGCGGCGACCAGCAGCAGCCCGGACACGGCGGCGGAGAGCTGCGGGATCCAGTGCACGCCGGGACGTGGACGGCGCAACCGGGGCCTGCGGGGGCGGGCTGTCCGCAACCGGCGGCGCGAGAGCAGGGATCGCAGCGTTCTGCGTCGCGGTGGCGGTGGGCTGGAAGCGGGATCCGGCGCCTGGGACGGCTCGTCAGGGCGCTCGATCGACACCGGCAGGGTCTCCACCCTGCAAAACTATACATTCGGCCGCTAACCGGCCAGGTTGTGGCTCATTCCGGCTCGCTGACGCGCACCTCACGCACGGTCTGGCAGCAGGTCGTGGACGGGCAGGCCGCGTACCGCAGTACGCAGGCAGCGCGGCGGTTCGACGCCGGGCGTGAGGTCCGGCAACCCGCGCACACCCGCGCCCTCCCCCACCGACCCGCCCCCGGCCTGCGACTGCGGCATCTGCCCGACCAGGTCGCCGACCTCCCACACCGCGTACGTCGCCGGGGCGCCGGGCAGCAGCGCGCCGGTTTCGTCAGCGGGCACGCCGGGCGTCTTCGGATCGAGCGCGCGCCAGCCCCCGCACGTGTGCGCGGCGAACGCGGCGCGTACGGTCATTCGCGACGCCGGGGTGTGATGGAAGGCCGCGGCGCGTACCGCCTCCCACGGGCCGAGCGGGATCACCGGCGCGTCCGAGCCGAACGCGAGGACGACCCCGGCGGCGGCCAGCGCGGCGAAGGGGTTCATGCCGAGCGCGCGGCCGGGCCCGAGGCGCTGGACGTACATGCCGTCGGGGCCGCCCCACGCGGCGTCGAAGCCGGGCTGCGCGGAGACGATCACGCCGTGGTGCACGAACTTCTTGATGTGCTCGTGGTCCGGCAGCTCGGCATGCTCGGCGCGCACCCGCGCGGAGCGCACCCGCTTCTCGCCGAGCACGTCGTGCGCGAGGTCGAGCCCCGCGACCAGCAGGTCGAGCCCGTAGTCGCCGATGACGTGGAACCCGGGCTGTATCCCGGCCTCGACGCAGGCGATCAGGAAGCTGCCGATCTGCTCGGCCGTCAGATACGCGGCTCCGGCGTACCCGGTAGCGGTCACCGCGCCGAGGCCGGTCTCGGCCGCGTCGGCGTAGGGCTCGCGAATACAGGCGGTATGCGAGCCGATCGCGCCGTCGATGAACAGATCGCCGCCGGCGCCGACGCCGCCGAGCTCGATGGCCTTGACCGGGTCGGTCAGCTCGCCCCAGTACCCGAACACGTACGGCGTCGCGGTGCCGGGATCGGCGGCGAGCGCCAGCAGCCCGGTGAAGTCGTCCTCGCCGGAGATCTGCGGGCCGCCGCACTCGTGCACGGCGCCGATGCCGAGTGAGGCGGCACGGCGAAGCGTTGCACGCTGTGCCGAGGCGCGCTGAGCCGGGGTGATCGAACCAAGCGCGGCGGACCGCACCGCGTGGTGAGCATCGCGGGACAGCGGACCGTCCTCGACGTAACCGGCCGCTGTGCGCGCCTCGGGTGCGGCGTCAAGCAACGCGCTGGAGACGACGGCGCTGTGCACGTCAACCCGCGACAGATACGTCCTGCGCCCACCCGCGGCGCGATCGAGCTCCGCGGTTGTCAGCGGCCGCTGTCCGTCGGGGACGGATCGGTCCCAGGTGGTCTCGTCCCAGCCGGTGCCGATGACGACCGCGTCAACGGGCAGCGCCGCGGCATGAGCCGCGATCCGCTCCAAGGCCGAGGCGCGCGACGGACAGCCGGAAAGATCGAGCCCGGTGAGCGCGAGCCCGTTGGACGTGGCGTGGACGTGGGCGTCCACGAACGCGGGCGTCACCAGCGCCCCGCGCAGGTCGATCACCTCAGCGACCGAGTCCGCGTGCGTATCCGCAGCGTCCTCTGTGCCGACCCAGGCGACCATGCCGTTCTCGACCACCATCGCGGTGGCCAACGGATCGGCTGGCGTGTAGATCGCACCGTTGCGCAACAGCGTGGTACGCGCCGCGGCGGGGTCGCCGGAGACAGAGAAAGTCTGCTCAGCCGTCATGAGGTCTATCTCACCCGAGGAGCCGCGCCTAAGCCAGCCGTACGGCTGATACCGCGACACGCCTGGCTCCGCTTCGCTCCGCCAACGCGCCGCACGCCGTATGTTTGCCCACTCTCCGCCCCCGTTCCGCATCCTCGCTGCGCTCGGCGCTCTACGGGCCTGGCGTACTGCACTTTCAATCCGTGACCCGTCGCCCGGATGGTCCCTGTTGGCGTGCCGCAGTCCGGACCTGGCGATGGACTGGACCAGACGATGGCCCAACACGAGGAGACTTCATGTCAGTGTTCGTCGTAGGCAGGTTCAACGCGGACCCCAAGCGCGTGGAGACGGTGTTTCGCAACCGGGAGAAGGACGTGCTGGCGGTGCGTGACGAGGCCCGGGCGCGCGGCGCGCTGCACCACCACTTCGCGGCCGACAACGGTCAGGTGCTCGTGATCGACGAGTGGGAGAACGCCGAGGCGTTCCACCAGTTCTTCAACTCCCAGCCGGTCATTCCGGACCTGATGCGCGAGGTCGGCGTGCAGGGCGAGCCGGAGTTCTCGATCTACCCCCTCATCGACAGCCCCGACCAGTTCTGACGCACGCAGTCCATCAAGACCTGAAAACGGTGGTGGGGGCCCCCGCCGGGGGACGGGGGGCGCACCCCCCGGTGTTTTTTGAGTATTAGATGGTGGTGTGGCGGCAAA
>JBKOWZ010000122.1:0-14882 GCA_046724665.1 Actinomycetota bacterium | reverse complement strand
GCGTCGAAGCGCGCGTCGCCGCCCCGGGCCGCGCCCGCCTCGGCCAGGAACGCCTCGGCCGACTCCGGTTCGCGGGCCAGCGCGCGCAGCACGTCGAGGGCGTTGACGTTGCCGGAGCCCTCCCAGATCGAGTTGACCGGGGCCTCGCGCAGCAGCCTCGGCATGCCGGACTCCTCGACGTAGCCGTTGCCGCCGAGGCACTCCATCGCCTCGGCCGCGACGCCGATCGCCCGCTTGGTCACCCAGTACTTGCCGACCGCGACGGCCAGCCGGCGCAGCGCCCGCTCGCCCGGGTCGTCCGAGTCGAAGGCGGCGGCCAGCCGGATTCCGAGCGCGGTCGCGGCCTGCGACTCGACCGCGAGGTCGGACAGCACGTTGCGCATCAGCGGCTTGTCGAGCAGCGCCGAACCGAAGGCGTGCCGGTGCGCGGCGTGGTGCGCCGCCTCGACGACCGCGCGGCGCATGATGGCCGCGGAGCCGAGCACGCAGTCCAGCCGGGTCATCGAGACCATCTCGATGATGGTCGGCACGCCGCGGCCCTCCGGCCCGAGCCGCCGCGCCCAGGCCCGGTCGAACTCGATCTCGCTCGACGCGTTCGAGCGGTTGCCGAGCTTGTCCTTGAGCCGTTGCAGCGCCAGCCGGTTGCGGGTGCCGTCCGGCAGTACCCGCGGCACGACGAAGCAGGTCAGGCCGCCGGGCGCCTGCGCGAGCACGAGGAACAGGTCGCTCATCGGCGCGGAGCAGAACCACTTGTGCCCGGTGAGCAGGTACTCGCCCTCGGCGTCGAGCGGCGCCGCGGCGGTGGTGTTCGCACGCACGTCGGAGCCGCCCTGCTTCTCGGTCATCGCCATCCCGCACAGCAGCCCGGCCTTCGCGGCCGGGGGGCGCAGCCCGAAGTCGTAGATCAGCGATTTGAGCCCGGGCTCCCAGACCGCCGCCGCCTCGGGGTCGGTGCGCAGCGCCGCGACGCTCGCGTACGTCATCGAGATCGGACAGCCGTGCCCTGATTCGGCGGTGCCCCACACCATGAACCCGGCGGCGCGCGTCACGTGCGCGGCCGGTCCGCCCGACCACGCCGCGCCGGCCAGGCCGTGCGAGACGGCGACCTCCATCAGGTGGTGCCAGGCGGGATGGAATTCGACCTCGTCGATGCGGTTCCCGTAGCGGTCGTGCGTACGCAGCACCGGCGTGCTTACGTTCGCCTGCTCCGCCCAATGCAGCGTGCGGTGCGATCCGGCGAGGCGGCCGAGCGTGGCCAGACCGTCCAACGACGCGCGGCTACCGTGCCGTTCGACCGCCTCCACCAGCGCCTCGTCAGTGCTGAACGCGTCGTAGTCCTGAAGTGGGGGCGCCTGGTTCGCCGCGATGCGGGCGTCGTTGACCGTCATGCCGTCAGTCTTTCCCTCGCGTGCGCCTGCGTATAGCTCGCATACGCTGCGTTGCACTGCGTAACTCTGGATCCACAGGCAGATAATCCGATCCTGCGGATTCTGTTTCGCAGCGTCGTGCCGAGGGTCTAAGGTCTTCGTGGGCTTCCAAGGCGAGCAGGAAGTTCCGTAAGGCAACCGGGGAGGCAACACGGTGGGAAACTTCTTCCAGGTCGATCTCGACGTGCTGCAACGCATGACGAAGACGCTGGCCGACGCGGGCGATCAGATGGAGTCCGCACTCAAGGCGATGAGTTCGGCGCAGTCGGGGCAGATCGGCGACGGCGCGCTCAACGGCGCGGCCGACCATTTCCAGCACACCTGGCAGTACGGCCTTGGTCAGCTGCACCAGATGATCAAGGAGACGAACGACGGCGTCAAGAAGGCGCACGACGCGTACAAGCAGTGCGACGACGCGGTCGGCCAGGCGATGCAGCAGATCAACGGCGAAGCGATGGGTCAGATCGACTCGATGGTGAGCGCGGCGACCGTGCACGGCGGCGGGGCGGGGGCGGCCAAGTGACGCTGCTTCAGGAAGACACGACTTCGTACCCGAACCTCGGCTTCAACCCGGTTCCCGGGGTGCCCGCGGACGTCGAGTCGATGCGCGCGGGGCTGGATCAGGCCGTGGCCTCGATGCAGGAGTCCGGCTCGCTGCTGGACCAGATGCGCAACTCGACCAGCGGCGTGTGGCAGGGCGACGCGGGAGACGCGTTCCGCGAGCACTTCAACGACAAGCTGGCCACCGACCTCCAGAACGCGCACACCTCGCTGAACACGGCGGTCGGCGTGCTCAACAGCTGGCACAACGACCTGCTCGGCTTCAAGGACGTCGCCGCGAAGCTCGACCAGGAGGCGGCGGAGGCGAAGCAGGCCGCGCAGCGCGCCGACACGGCGTTGCAGCAGGCGCAGTCCAACCCGGACCTGCAACTGGCCGGGCAGTTCTTCAACACCCAGCAGGAGTTGCAGGCCGCTCAGTCGCGAATAGACGCCGCCGAGGGCGCCGTCCGCGACGCGGGCAACGCGGCGCAGAACGCGCACGACGAGCTGGCCTCGGTGATGAAGCGCGCACAGGAGCTCGCGTCGCAGCACGAGGAGGCCGCACGCAAGTACGCTCAGCAGCTGGAGCACGCGACCAAGGGCCTGGCCCCGCACAAGCCCGGCTTCTTCAGCCGGATGTTCAGCGACTTCACCAAGGCCCTCGGCGCGGTCGGCAACTGGGTGAAGGACCACATCGACGTGATCCACTCGGTGCTCTCCACCATCTCGGCGGTCGCCGGGCTGATCGCGCTGTGCACCCCGCCGCCGATCGACGCGATCGCGGGCGCGGTGGCGATCGGCGCCGGGATCGGCGCGCTGGCCTGCGACCTGGCGGACCCGAAGGTGCGCAACGCGGTCGGCGGCCTGCTGACCGGCCACTTCACCATGGAGAACCTCAAGAACGCCTCGGCGATGGGCCTGGACGCGCTCAGCCTGATCCCCGGCGGGAAGCTCGCCGGCTCGGCGCTCAAGGAGGGCGAGGTCGCCATCAAGGGCGCGGAGGGCATCCCGACGCTGGCCTCGAAGATACCCGGGCTGGCCCACCTCGGCGGGGATGCGGCGCAGGCCTTCGGCGACGCGGCGCGGGCCGGGGTCAAGGTGCTGGACGACGGCAGCGAGGTCTTCAGCGCGGGCGGCAACGTGCTGCGTGAGAGCTCGAACCTCGCGCACTCGCTCAGCCTGCCGGTCAAGCTCGGCGTCAGCGCCGCGGACAAGATCTTCCACTTCGAGGACGTCGCGAAGCTCGCGCAGAACGTCCAGCTCGGCTGGAAGGCCAAATCCGTGGTCACCAGCCTGTACGGCGACGTCAAGCAGGCGGTCTCGTGAACCCCGTCGCCGACGTGCTGCACCCCTCCCCGGACACGGACGAGCAGGAGCGGCTCGAGTTCTGGATCGAGCTGCCGCCGGGCTACTTCCCGCTGCCGCTCGAGGACATCGACACGACGCTGGCCACCGCGCAGGACAACCTGCGTGAACTGGCCCCGCAAGAGCAGCGGCCGATGTTGGCCGCGGTGATCGACACGTTCACCGTGCTGCTGGAGCAGCTCCAGGAGCGCAACGCGGCGTACTGCGGGCTCGGCTGGCACACGGCCCAGGACGGCGAGGTCGTGCCGTCCAGCCTGGTGGTCTCGCTCCAGCGGTTCCCGGAGCGGCGCAACCCGCGCCTGGTGCTCAAGGACCTGGTGGAGGTCCGGGCCGAGGCCGGCGAGCACGGCCAGGTGGACGTGGTCGATCTGGAGCGGGGCCCGGCGATGTTCTTCGAGAGCGTGCTGGCGCTGCCGCGCCCGCGCCTGCCCGGGCAGGACGCCGCGGACGGCGCGCAGGAGAACGCCGACGTGTACCAGCTGCAAGCGCTGGTGCCGAGCGAGGACGGCACGAAGCTGGCCGCGATCGACTTCTCCACCCCCGACATCCCGCACGGCCCGCACTTCCGGGCCATGATGGTGCTCATGGCCAACTCGGTGTCCTTCACCGCCCCGCCGCAGTCCGAGGACGCCGGGCAGACGGCCAGGTCGATCAACCAGATCCTGGGAGGACTCGCCCCGTGACCGGCACGCTTCCGCCGTGGTCGCCGCTCAACGACGCACAACTGTCCGCGCGGATCCAGGCGGGGCTGCGCGCCGAGCGGCCGGCCGAGCGGGCCGGCGCCCAGCGCGACCTCTACTTCCTGGAGCGGTACGCCTGGCAGGAGTACCCGGCCAAGTGCGGCCGCTGGCACGCGGGCGAGGCGGGCTTCACGCTGACCGGCGGCACCAACCTGGCCGGGCCCTGGACGAAGAAGGACTGGAACGCCGACTTCGGCTGGGTGCTGCTGCTCGACCCGGCGAGCAGGCAGCCGATCGCCGCGCACATCGTGGACTGGTGGCAGGTGCGGCAACCGGGGGACAACCGGGTTCACCTCCCCGTTGACGCCCGGACGACGAGCCTCTGGTTCGCCGGAGACCCGCGCGCCTGCGGGATGTTCACCGTGCCGGGCGACGGGCACCAGGCCGCGTTCGGGTACCGGCACGGCAAGGCGGGCCTCAAGGAGTGGGACCAGGGTCCCGCCCGGTTCGAGAAGGCCCTGCCGCTGCTCGCGGCGCAGCCCTACGCCGAGACCACCGAGCGCGAGTTCGGCCCCTGGCTCGCCGACCAGCCCGAGCCGCCGCCGCGCCCGAAGCGCTTCGCCTTCGGGCGCTGAGACTGAGCAACATCCAGACGCGGACGTAGCGCGCACATACAGCGGAAACTCAGGCAGTCAAGACTGCCGCCCGGGAACGAACCGCCTGGACCGGGCTACTGCGGCGGCAGTCTTCTGAGCCGCTTGATGTCCGAGCGGCGCGTCTTGTCCGCCAGCCGCCGGGCGACCGCGGCCTTCGACGGCTTTGTGGCGCGCCGCGCTCGCGGCGGCGGCGCGATGGCTTTGGCGAGCACCTCGGCGAGCCGTTCCCTGGCCGCCTGCCGGTTGCGCAACTGCGAGCGGAACTCCGAGGCGGCGACGGTGATCCGTCCGCCGACCAACCGCATACCCAGCCGGTCCAGCGCACGGGACTTCAGCTCGGACGGCAGCGCCTGCGATCCGGCGACGTCGAAGGTCAGCTCGACGCGGCTGTCGGCCGTGTTCACGCCCTGGCCCCCGGGCCCGGACGAGCGTGAGAAGCGCCAGCCCAGCTCGTGCGCCGGGATGACCAGAGCCGGCGTGATGCGCAGCGGGCCGGAGGCGAGGTCCTCGTCCGAGGACGGATTGGGTGACACGGCGCGCCTCCTTCCATCCTCGTGCGCAGCCGGCGTGATCTCCGGCTGCGCAGTCTATGGCGAACGGCGTGTGGCAGCGAGCGAATAGCCGGTCGCGCCGACCGGAACGAGATCCGACCGGCGCGATTGACTGCCAGGCGCTAGATCAGCTCGTTCTCCAGCGCGGCCAGCTCCTCCGGGGTGCCGTAGCTGATCGGGCCGTAGAACGTGCGCCGCGCGGTGACGAACCACCACAGCGTCGAGATCAGCAGCACGGTGCCCAGCGCGATCGGCGCGTAGTTCAGCGAGTGCCAGGTGATCGGGCTGGACTCCGGCAGCAGGAACAGCGCGCTGCTGAGCAGCACCCACACCACCGCGACGAGCGCGACCGGCCGGCTCCACCGGCCGAGGCTCCACGGCCCCGGCTGGAAGTCCGCGCCGCGCCGCGCCCGCAGGAAGATCGGCACGGCGTACGACCCGAACAGGCCGATCACGTTGACCGAAACCACCGCCTGGAACGCGACCGACGACCACAGCGACGGCAGCACCAGCAGGAACGCGCCGGTCGCGGCGAACCACACGCTCTTGACCGGCGTGCCGGTGCGCGGATCGACCGAGTGCCACAGGTGCGAGCCCGGGATCGCGCCGTCCCGGGAGAAGGCGAAGATCTGCCGCGAGTTGCTGGTCATGTTGGCCAGCCCGCAGAACAGCAGCGCGCCGACCACGACCAGCAGCAGCAGCCTGGCCGCCGCCGAGCCGACCGCGTCCACCACGATCTGCGCCGACGCGAAGCCGATCGTGGTGCCGACCTCGCCGCGGTAGTCCTGCACGGACCAGATCAGCGCCAGCATGAGGAAGAACCCGCCGACACTCGAGTAAGCGATCGAACGCACCATGCCGCGCGGCGCGGAGAGCGCGGCCCCGCTCGTCTCCTCGGTCATGTGCGCGCTCGCGTCGAACCCGGTGAACACCCACGCCGTGGACAACAGGCCGAGCATCGCCGCGTAGAAGCCGTTGGAGAACCCGGTCTGGTTCTCGAACTGGGTGAACACGAACGCCGCCGACTGGTGGTGCGACGGCTTGAGCACCAGGACGCCGACGATGACCAGCGCGCCGACCAGCAGCCACCACACGGATATCCGGTTCAGCAGGCCGACCAGTTTGACCGTGTACGTATTCGCGAGCGCGTGCACCAGCAGGATGGCCGCGAAGATGCCCAGCGTCGTGTACTTCGTTCCGTGATAGCCGGTCCACTCCAGCGACAGCAGGACGTTGATGAAGCCGGCGGCGGCGAAGTCGGTGGCCGCGGTGCCCGCGATCTGCCCGGCGAAGTTCAGCCAGCCGGTGAACCAGGACCAGGCCGCGTTGTGCCGCTTGGCCAGCTTCGCCGCCCAGTAGTACAGCGCGCCGGAGGTCGGGTAGGCCGAGCAGATCTCCGCCATCGCCGCGCCGACGAACAGCACGAGGGTGGAGACGGCGATCCAGCCCCAGACCAGCGTGCGCGGGCCGCCCGCACCGAACCCCACGCCGAACCCGGTGAACACCCCGGCGATGATGTTGATGATGGTGAACGAGACCGCGAAGTTGTCGAACCGGGTCAGCCGGCGCGACAGCTTGCGCGGGTAGCCGAGTTCGTGCAGCCGCCGGTCGTCGTCCAGCAGCACGGATCCGGCGGTCCGCTGGTCCTGCGACGCCCGCGCGGTGAAGGACATCTCAGTGCTCGCTTCCTCGTACTCTGATGGCTCAGCTGACAGTGCAGCCGTCGGTGACCCATGACATGGCGCGGCTACGGCGCGCGCACCTGGCAGCGCCGGCGCGCGCGGATCAGCTCCACGGCCGGATCGCCGAACAGCGACCAGGGATGCGTGGACGCGTACCGGCCCATGGCGCGGAACACGGTCCCCGCCTCCCAGAAGCGGTCGCCCATGTAGAGCGCGTGTGCGAGGACTGATAAATCCGCGACGGGCACGAGCGGCTCGCGCTGCACCGTGCGGAACCAGCCCTCGAACACGTGCAGCGCGGTGAACAGGGCGTGCTGGTCGCTCCACTGCCGCGCGACGGCCTGCCCCTGCGCGGGATCGTCGCGCAGCTCCCGGTAGTGCTCGATGTACGCGGACAGCGGCAGCAGCTGCAAGGAGCAGTCCGCCGGGCTGTTCACGGCGATCCACCGGGCCACTTCCCACATCGCCCCCTGCTCGCCGCCGTGGCGGACGTAGAAGCAGGCCAGCATCCGGTGGTGCGCCTCGCGGTGCATCGGCTGGCGGGCGCACGCCTCGCCGAGCAGGTCCCACGGCCCGAGCGCGCTGACCCCGTCCGGCCCCGGCAGCCTGGCGCAGCCGAGCCGGGCGAGGGCGAGCAGCCCGGCCCACGGAGTCGGATCCTTCGGATCGGCGTCGGCGCTCACCAGACAGGCGCGCTGGGCGAGCGCGGTCAGGTCGCCGGCCCGCTCGTCGCCCGCGTCGGCGGCGCGCAGCGCGCGGGCCACCGCAGTTCGCGCGTAGACGAGCAGCGCGTCAGGATTCGACGGTTCCTCCGCGATCCAGCGCTCTACGACGTCCAGGTCCGCGGCCACCGAGCCGAGCACCAGCGAGCGGTTCGCGCGCAGCTCGAAATCGGCGCGGGTGGCCGCGATCACGGCGCGCGCCTCATGGAAGCGCCCGGCCCGCAGGTCGAGCGAGGCCTGCGCCAGGTCGCGGTCGGCCCCCGCGGGGTTCCACATGAACGCGGGCCTGCTCACCGGGCCTCCCCCGGCCGCCGAACGCCGGGGCGACGGGCCGCGCGGGCGTCCGTGTGCTGCACCGTGCCTCCGGACTCACCATCGCTGTGCGACTGTTGCGATAACTGTGGCCAATGTGATTGTGGTTGCTGCGCGAGCTCCGATTCCGATCGGATCAAACGCAGGACACGATATCAATGACAACCCGCATGAAAAGCAGAACGCGGATACTAACCGTAACGGTATCGCAATGTTCCGCTCACACGGCAGGTCGGGCGGCCTCACCGTCGCCCGCGAGGCCCGTCTCCGGAGCGTACGGCACCCCCGAAAGCGTGAACCAATCACCGCCGCGGCGCGCGCAATTGTGACCGGTCACAATCGGAACCGGTTCCGACGGTCGGCGCCGTCAGCTCTCAGCTCCCAGCTCTCAGCTCACTGCGATCAATTCCGAACGCCGAATTTCGGCCAGGCGTGCATCGCCTCGTGCAGATCGCCGTCGTCGAGCACCGGCTCGGGTAGCTCGGTCGGCCGGTCTCGGCGGGCGCAGATGCCGTCCAGCAGCATCGTGAGATAGCGGCGCCACACCTCGGGGCGCACGTCCCGGCCGAACTCGACAGTCACCGCGACCATCATCATCAGCGCCGGCAGGTCGCCGGCCCGGAAGTCGGCGCGCAGCCCGCCCTGCCGCTGCGCCCGCTCGACCGCCTGCTCAAGCAGCGGCTTGACCCGGTCGCGCAGCTGCGCCACCCGGTCGCGGCCGTAGGCCTCGGACAGCATGATGTCGCGCAGCCCGCGATCGGCGGCCTGGATCTCGGCCAGCTCGGTCACCAGCCCGACCAGCGCCTCCCAGGCGTCCGGCTGCTCGAGCGCCCGCTCGGCGGCCGCGACGATCCGCCCGAATCCCTCCTCGAACAGCGCGTCTACCAGCGCCTCCTTGTTCGGGAACCGTCGGTAGACGGTCCCGACGCCGAGCCCCGCCTGCCGGGCGACCTCGTCCAGGGTCGCCTCGAGGCCGCGCTCGGCGAACACCCGCCGCGCGGCGGCCATGATCCGCTGGCGGTTGAGTTCGGCGTCCCGGCGCAGCGGACGCGGCACGGCGGTGGCCGACGCGGCGGCGCCGGTGTCGGCAGCCCTGGTGTCGGCGGCGCTGCTGTCGGCAGCCCTGGTGTCGGCGGCGCCGGTGTCGGCGGTCGTCTTCATGATGCCGCAGTCTACCTCCCAGGCCAGGCAAGTGGAGGAGTGTACTCCACTTCTATGCTACGCTTCCGAGAGAAGTGGAGAACCATCCTCCAGATAACGGGGAGGCAGACCATGCCAGACACCCAGACTGAGACCACAGCCATGAGCACCATTGGCACCGCTGACACCAGCAGCACCAGCACAGCCACAGCCACAGGCACAGGCACCAGTGGCAGTGGCAGTGGCAGTGGCAGTGGCAGTGGCAGTGGCAGTGGCAGTGGCACCAACGACACCACCGGAACCACTGGAACCACTGGAACCACTGGCACCACTGGAACCACCAGCATCAGCACAACTACGGGCACCACCGGCACTACCAGCACCAGCACCACGGGCACCAGCAGCACCAGCAGCACCAGCAGCACCAGCAGCACAGGCACTACCAGCACCAGCACGACTATCGGCACCACTGACACCACTGACATCACTGACATCACTGGCGTCACTGGCACCACTGGCGTCACCGACACCAGCAGCACCAGGACAGCCGTACCTGGCGCCACCCGCGCCCCGTCGCAGGACCGTGACCCACACCACGCCCGCCGCTGGCTGATCCTCGCCGTGATCGGCATCGCGCAGCTGATGATCGTGCTCGACGCGACCATCGTGAACATCGCGCTGCCCGACGCGCAGAAGGCGCTCGGCTTCTCCGACGCCTCCCGGCAGTGGATCGTGACCGCGTACTCGCTCGCCTTCGGCGGGCTGCTGCTGTTCGGCGGCCGGCTCGCTGACCTGATCGGGCGCCGCGCCACCTTTCTGATCGGGCTGGTCGCGTTCGCCGCGGCCTCCGCGCTCGGCGGCGCGGCGCCGAACTTCGAGCTCCTGGTCGCCGCCCGCGCGTTCCAGGGCGCCGCCGGGGCGCTGTTGGCCCCCGCCGCGCTGTCCCTGCTGACCACCACGTTCACCGACGCGCGCGAGCGCGCGACCGCGTTCGCCGTGTTCGGCGGCATCGCCGGGTCGGGCGCCGCCATCGGCCTGCTGCTCGGCGGCCTGCTGACCGAGTACCTCGACTGGCGCTGGACGCTGTTCGTGAACGTCGGCTTCGCCGCCTTCGCCCTGATCGGCGGGGCCCTGCTGCTGCACTCACAGCGCTCCGAGCGCCGCCCGAGGCTGGACCTGTTCGGCACGGTCACCGTCTCCGGCGCGCTGTTCAGCCTCGTGTACGGGTTCTCCAACGCCTCGACGCACGGCTGGCACGCCGCGTCCACCTGGGGTTACCTGGTCGCGGCCGCGGCGCTGCTGGTTCTGTTCACCTGGTGGCAGACGCGCACCGCGCACCCGCTGCTGCCGCTGCGCATCGTGCTGGACCGGGACCGGGGCGGCGCGCTCGCCGCGGTGTTCATCGTCGGCGCGGGTATGTTCGGAGTCTTCCTCTTCCTGACCTACTACCTCCAGACGATGCTCGGCTACTCGCCGGTCAGGACCGGCCTGGCCTTCCTGCCGATGATCGGTGTGCTGATGGTCGCCGCGGCGCTGGCCACCACGCGGTTGCTGCCGCGCGCCGGCGCCCGGCCGCTGGTCGGCTTCGGCATGGTGATGGCCGCGGCCTCGATGGCGTGGCTGACCGGGATCGACGTCACCGCCAGCTACCCGGCGCACATCCTCGGCCCGCTGCTGCTGATGGGCGCCGGCCTCGGCCTGGTGATGTCCCCGGCCATGAACACCGCGACGTTCGGCGTGAACCCGGACGACGCCGGTGTCGCCTCGGCCATGGTCAACACGATGCAGCAGATCGGCGGCTCGATCGGTACCGCGCTGCTCAACACACTGGCCGCGTCCGCCGCGTCGGCGTACCTCGTCGGCAAGCGGCCCACGCCGGATGTGCTCGCGCACGCGCAACTGCACAGCTACACGACGGCGTTCTGGTGGTCGGCCGGCATCTTCGCCGCCGGAGCGGTCATCTGCGGTCTGCTGCTGCGGCCGGGCGCGCGCGCCGCCGCCCCGAACGCAGCCCCCGCGGTGCACATCTAGTCAGACCTCGTACGGTACGCCTTGCCCTGATCTATCAGTCCTCGTCAACGCTGTCCTGCGCACGGCTCGCGAAGTACGCCGCATTCTCGCGAGCCGTGCGCGCGTGGTCCGGGAACCCCCAGCGTTCACAGCCGGATGCGAACACGTCCTGCCACTGCGCCGCGGCGCCGGGGTCCTCGCCGAGGACCGCCATCGTCAGCGTCAGGGATTTGAGAGCCGACTCCAGCGACGCGACGAACTCGGCGCGCGCATCGCCGTCGTGCGGGTCGTCGAGCAGCGCCCACAACTCCCGGGCGCCGGTCTGCGCGGCCTGCTGGGCGATCGGCAGCAGTTCCTCAATGTCCTGATCAGTGAGCGTCTCAGCCTCGATCCGCGTGACCACGTGCTTGAGGCCGAGCGTGCGGGCCTCGGCAATGAGGAAATCGCGTTGGCGTCCGTCGTCGGCTTCGTCGATGCCGTTCAGGTACGCGATCGCGTCCTCGACGCACTGAAGCGCGGCCCTGATATCGGTCGGCGCGAGCAGCCGCGCCGCCGACTCCAGTGCCGCGGCGGTCGGCTGCCGCTCACCGGCGCGGCTGCCTTCCTGCGCGGACGCGCGGTATGCCTCGATCGCGGCGGCCACGTCGCCGTCCTGTTCGAGCGATTCCGCCAGCTGATGCAGCAGCCAGGCGCGGGCGTTCGCGTAGTCGTCGGGCACGACGGCGAGTACCGAACGCAGCACACGCACCGCGTCGCGTGCGCGGTTCAGCGCGCAGAGGCTGATCGAGTAGTGCAGTGCGCCGAGGTGGATCAGCTGCCTACACGACTCGTCCTCCCAACGTTCGGCGATCTCGGCGAGCGCCGGATGATAGAAGGACACTGCCTGCGCGTGCCGCTGCGCCCGATGGTGCACCTCGCCCGCCAGGAGCCTGGCCCGCACCGCGCCGACCTGATCGGTCCCGGCCAACATCCGTGTCGCGCTCGCCGCCGCCGGTGCGACCTCGTCGTCTCGGTCGCCCTGTGCGCTCATCGCCTCGGCGAGCAACAACGCGGTCGGGCCAAGCAGGTTCTCGGCGACCGGCGGGCTGTTCAGCGCGGCGGCACGGCGTGCGCAGTTCTCGGCCTCCTCGGGCCGGCCGGCGACCAGGAAGGCCTGGCCGCGCCGGACCTCAGCCTCGGCGGCGAACCAGGGCTGGAAGACGCCGGTGTAGAGCTCGACGATGCCGCCGAGCCGTTCGAGCAGGTTCTCGACATAGCCGGCCGCCTCGTCGTGATCGCCCTCACGGGAGAACATCCGGGCGATGGCCGCGGTCACCTCGACCCACGCGCGCAGCGCCGCCGCGTACTGCGGTGTCGCGCCGTGCGCTTCGGCCAGTTCACGGAAGGCGCGCAACTCCTGCGCGGCCGTCTCCGAGACGAGCCTGCTGGTTTCGTCGTCGGCCGCGGGCTCCGCGTCCACGACACGCCGCCATCGGTCGAGGTCTTGGTAGAGCCCGTATAGGCGCACCGTCACCAGCTGCGCGGCAGTGATCCGGCCGGCCTCGAACTCGGCTTCGGCGGCGGCCCGCGACTCGGCCTGCGCCACCGCGCCCGCATCCGCGTCGCCAGACAAGTACAGCTGATGCGCAGCGATCGCACGGCAGCGCAACGCGTCACCAACTCGTCCGAGCGCCGCGTAGCGTCCGGCCGTGAACTCAAGCTGCTGATGCGCTTCGGCGTGATCACCACGCAGGGCAAGCACGGTGGCACGGCTCTCGGCGAGCTCAGTCTCGATGTCGTCGCTCAAGGCCGCGCCGCAGGCCGCGACGCGCTCCCACGCAGCGTCGGCGTGCGGGTGTTGCAGGAAGCTGAGGTACCTGGCACGCGCGGCCAGCGCGTCCACGGGCTCGATGCCCGCCGGCAGCGCACGTATCGTGACGCCGCTGACGCTCTCGTCCCATGGCGCTGCGATCGGCGCCCATCCGGCTTCGATCCCAGCCCCGG
Organism: Actinomycetota bacterium; assembly: GCA_046724665.1. Classification (GTDB taxonomy): domain Bacteria; phylum Actinomycetota; class Actinomycetes; order Streptomycetales; family Catenulisporaceae; genus Actinocrinis. The sequence goes on along the minus strand of JBKOWZ010000122.1, from coordinate 1,814 downwards.
GATCGTCCTCGGGTCCCTCATCGGCGGGAGGCGGGAGTTCGTCGTGTCGCAGCTTCGCCGTGCGCCAGGTCTCCAGCGCCTCGGCGAAGTCGGTGCCGCCGCTCGCATGGTCCTGATGTGCGGCGTAATCGGCGAGTATGGCGTCGAGCTCGGCGTAGAGGGCTGAGACGGTGACGATCTGCCGCGAGGAGCGCGTCACCGGCAGGTCCCCGTGACCCTCATTGATCAGGAGTTTGAGAAAGAGCAGGAAACGGCCATGCACCCACCAGAACTCGCCCACCGCATGCCGGTCCGCAGGCAGCCGGTCCACGTGGTCGTGCAGGATCTCCAGGCCGCGCAGCATGTCGCGGGTACGGCTGACGAACAGCGTGTGCAGTTCGAGCTGCCGGGGCAGGTCGCGGCGCCTGATCGCCGGATAGCCGAGCCGGTGGTGCAGCCGGGCCTCGTCGTAGTGTCCGAGGTTGAGCAGGTCGATCATCACCTCGCCGTGCGCGATGCCGACGTGCGGCCGGTCGCAGCTGCGCACACCGGCGATGACGGCGCGCCACAGCTCGACCGCGCGCGGCAGGTCGCCCAGCTTCTCGTACCAGTAGGCGGCGGTCGCCAGGTCGCACGCGTCGCAGGAGGCGCCCGCATCCCCGTCCTCGGCGAGCAGTGTCTCGATGCAGCGCGTGGCCTGCTCGGCCTGGTCGCGGCGGCGGTGGATCCAGTAGCGGCTGCGGTGCACCGCGCGCAGGCTGTAACCACCGGAGCGGTAGAAGGCCTCCATTTGGTCCACGAGCCGGTCCACCTCGCCGGCGGGCACCCGCGAATCGTCGTTCAGGACGTCCACGACGTGCTGGAAGTGCTCGCGGAAGCGGAAACGCAGCGCGGTGTCGAAGACTTCGGGCCGGGTCTGCCAGATCCGCCAGGCGCGGCCGAACCCGACGACCATGCCCTGATTCTCGCCGCCCTCATGGCAGTCGTCGGCGAAGCTGAGCAGGGCGGAGGCGAGCAGGGCCGGATCGCCGCACTGCTCGGCGAGGACGATTACGTCCTCACGCTGCGCGATGCGCTCCTGGCCGTGGGGCAGTTCGTCGATGGCTGCGAGGGCCGCGCGGATCCGGGCGGTGTCCACGGCCTCGGGTTCACTCATCATGCCGTCACCCGCCGCCGGTGCCGGTCGAGCTCCCGTTGCACGGATACGGCGAACTCCAACCGTTGCGCCAACGGCTCCTGCGGCTGCGCCCCGCCGTCATCGCCGTTCGCGCCGCCGTCCGCGAGCAAGCGTCGCAGGCCGCTGATCGCGCCGGTGATCTCCTGGCGCGCCTGCTCGATCAGCCGCATGTGATCGTCCTCGGGCAGCAGCGCGTCGTCGGCGAGGTTGAGTACGATCCGCGCTCGCTGCATGTGCGTCTCGGCGAGCTCCAGCCGTATCAGCCCTCGAGCCTTTGGATCGCCGCCGGGAGCGGCCAGCGACTCGACCAGTTCGCCGCCCGCGCGGTCCATCAGGACGAGCGCCGCCCCGAGATCCTCCCCGGCGAGCAGCCACGACGCGGATCGCAGGCATTTGATGCGGACCAGCGGCTCGCCGACGGTGCGCCAGAGGTCTGCCGCGCGTTCGAAGGCGGCCGCCGCCTCCTCACCGGGCCGGCCCGCGCGCTCCAGCGCGGTCGCGGCGTCGGTGGCCATCATCGCGTGCGGGGCCTGATTCGGCCAGTCCTTGACCCGCTCGGCGGTGCTCAGCAGCAGCTCGGCGGCCCGGCGCGGCTCCCCAACCGACATCAGACTATTTCCATAGGCGCGCGCGGCCTGCGCGATGACCGGTTTCCACT
>JBKOWZ010000004.1:0-14906 GCA_046724665.1 Actinomycetota bacterium | reverse complement strand
ATCCTGCGCGGCTTCTTCTCCCGGGGCCGGCTCACCCACGTACCCCTGGCGCACGCCAAACGGATGATCGTGCTGGACTATCTGGCGCAGTCCTTCGAGCCCGGCGTGCGCTACCCCGAGTCAGAGGTCAACGAGATCCTCAGCAAGTTCCACGACGACTACGCGGCGCTGCGCCGCTATCTCGTGGACGCCGATTTCCTCGGCCGTTCAGAGAACTACTATTGGCGCACCGGCGGCACCGTGGGACTGTGAACCACCCGGTCATGGCGTACGTTTACGTGTGGCTTGACGTGATGTGCACTGCCTGATGCGCAACGCGTGCGATGTGCGATGCATCCATGCATGCGACGCGTGAGCACGGCGGGCACCGACGGAACAGGAGAGAACGCCGATGCCCGTCAAAGTGTTCGGTCTGCCCACGCACGTACTGCTGCTGCACGCGGCCGTGGCCGGTATCCCGCTGGTGTGCCTGACCACCATCGCGATCGCGATCCGCCCCGCCTGGCGCCGCCGCTTCGGTCTGGCCAACTCGGTCGCCACGGTGCTCATGGTCGGCGTCACCTACGCGACCGACCTGGCCGGGCAGCAGCTCTACAACCACGCGACGTACCTGGACAAGATCGCGTCCGAGCACCGCGGCCTCGGCCTGACGCTGGTCTGGTTCGTCGCCGTGGTGGCCGTCTTCTCGGTGGCGCTGGTCTTCGCGGACCGCGCCGGCTACGCCGAGCACCACGCCACGATGGTCACCATCAGCGCACTAGCCATCGCGGCCAGCGCGATCTGCATCGTGCAGACCATCCGCGTCGGCGACTCCGGTGCCCGAGCCGTCTGGGGCGGCATCAACGTCTCCGCCGGCGCCACCCACACCCCCGTGCGCTAACGCTATCCACTGCCCATTCGGCTGACCGTTCGGCCTACTCCCGCCCCCGCCCCGCCTACCGCGCCCCGCCAGCCGCCCGCTTCGCCCGCCACCGAGCCAGCAACTCCTGCGCGAACTGCGCCGACACCTCGACGTGGTCGATGTCCATGCTGCCTAGGATGTAGTACCGACGGAGATATTCGGTCGGATGCCACTCGAGGTCGTTCCCAATCGCCTCATCGATCGCCACCGGCTCGGCGTGGATTCGGCGAACCAGACCGAACGCGTCCTCGGCCGAACCGTTGTCTTCGATCATCGCGTAGTAGGTGACCTCGGGTCCCTCGTCTTTCATATTCGGATCCTACCTTTACGATAATCTGATCTGCGAAGCGCCGTCAGGTCGCGGCACCGCGCCGAAGATCTGGCCCTGCAAGTCTTCGAGTTCGCGCACTCGCGCCGGTTCGACTCCGGGAAGACGAGCCTCTTCATACAGCCCGTGCGTCACCATCTTGGCATCGAAGCTCTCCGGGGTATGGAACTGCATCTCGAAGACATGGCCGGTATCCGGATCACGCCAGAAGCTGTTGATTCCTTGATATCCACCCGAACCCCAGGTGTTCTTGAACTGTACGTTCTCAAAGCCTGATGCCCTGAAGCGCTCGACAGCCGTGTTGACGCCGTCGGTGTATGCCGTCCCGTCGCCGGGCAGCTTCAGCGTGTATCGCACGGAGTCCTTCATCCTCCCCAACATCCTGTTGACGTCGCGGTCGGGCACGCTGTCGAGGCTCATCGCGAGCTTGCGTTTGAAGGATTCTGGGCTTTTGAGGACGAATTCGGGATAGCCTGCCAGGTCCGCGCCCGGGACTTCGTCCTTGATGCCGGTGACGACCGGACTGATCCGGGATTCCGCGGTTTTCGCGCGGGCCAGAAACCGCTCGGCGGCGGCGTTCTCCTCGCGGCTGAGGTGGAGGCCGCCCTCGCCCTCCCAGCTGCCGGCCGGGTCGAGTACGGTCGCGAACTTGCTGCGCAAGCTGCTCTGGGCGGCCTTCTCCGCGTCGGCGGTCAGGGTCTTGCCGCCGTTCTGGCCGAGCTTTTCGGCTATGTCGAGGAGCTTGGCCGCGTGTGCGGCGTCTGCTTCGGTGATCCGCTTGATGACGTCCTCAGTGCCCTTCCCCGCACTGCGGTACATCTGCTCGATCGCCTTGCCGGCGTCCCTGCTCAGTGACCTGCCGATTCGCTCAGCGGCGTGCTCCAGCGCCGCGACAATCGGATTGGGCATTTGGCTGGATCCCCGCCAGTCGTGTACGGCTCGGATGCAGCGTTCTGCGAACGCTTACGTGCATACCGTAGCCGTCGGCAGTAGGTCATTGCCGCGATTGGGCCGAATGACTCTGCTGGGTTGAGTTGCGTCCGCATCTGATCGTCGTCAGACGACTACGCCCTCGACGGTGATCGGGCCGTCGGGCCAGCGGCGCAGGGCTACGCGGTCGCCGGGGCGGGGCCAGACGCGGCCGCCGGCCTTGGCCCGAGCGGCGGCTAGCAGCAGGGCGGCACAGAAGGTCGCCTTCGCGGCGCCGGAGGGCATCAGCACCAGCGCGCCGGACTGGTCGCACTTGACGATGCGGCCGGGGAGCAGGCCGGGGGCCGTACGGCCGAGCTCTTCGAGGTCGGTGTCGCTCCAGCCGAGGCCGTCTGGGGGGACGGCTACCATCGGGGCGGTGGAGCGGCCGGCGCCGTAGCGGCCGCGCGTGCGCGGGGGAGGTGGGGGCACATCGGTTGCCGGCGCTGGGTCGCCTGTGGCGGCGCTTGCCTGCATCGTGTCCTCCAAGACTTCCTACGGCTGGGCACCGGCCTGCCTCGGCCGGTACATCGGTCGGCACCGCGGTGTTCCTCCACTGCGCCACTTGTCGGGTGGGTTGTCAAATATCCGTTATGCGGATGATCGTGTCATCGTAAGCGACGGGACGGGTGCTGTCTCGGGGTTATTCTCACCCCGCGCGCCAGCTGGTTCGACGGCTTTTTCACCGGCACTTTCGTCACTCGCGTCCCCTTCTGCCCGCCCTGGAGCACTCGCGTCACGCAGATCGGGAGCGGCGCGGGCCGCGTTGAACACCGCACCGATCAGGACGGCGAGGGCGGTGATGTACAGCCACAGCAGGATCGCCGCGGTGGCCGCGATGCCGAAGCCCGCGCCCGCGCCGCCACCCCCACCGTACGCGTTGGTATGGAAGTAGACCCGCAGCAGCGCCGATCCGGCTGCCCACATCGCGAGGGCCACGTACGCGCCCGGCAGCTCCTCGCGCCAGCGCCTGCGGTCCGGCAGCGCCAGGTGGTAGAGCGTGGTGAGGAACGTCACCAGCGCCGCCGCGACGACCGGCCACACCAGGGGCCCGAGCGCGGCCGTGGCTCTGGGCGTGATCTCGGCGAGCAGTTCCGTCCCGGCTAGGAGCAGCGGCAGGGTGGTCGCGCCGAGCAGCAGGGCCGGTAGATACAGCGCGAACGCGAGCAGCCGGGTACGCACGATGCCGCGCCGACCGTTCTGTCCGGACGCGACGGTGATCGTGTCGATTGCGACGTTCAAGGCGCGCGAGCCGGACCACAACGCGATGAGGAAGCCGACCGAGACCACGTCGGCGTGCCCTGATGTCAATATGTCGTGTAGTGCGGGCGCGACGGTCTGATGCACCTCACGCTGTGACAGCACGGTGGCGGCGGCGTTTGTCAGCACCTGTTCGAGGTGCGCCGCACGGAGCGCGCCAAGCTCGCCGTGCAGGTAGCCGAGAACGCCGACGGTGCCTAAGGCGAGCGCGGGCAGGGATAGCAGTACCCAGAAGGCGGCCTCCGCTGCGAGACCGGTGATGCGGTAACGCAGGCAGAGGGAGAAGGTGACGCGGAGGCGTGACCTGCGGCGGGGGTTATGGATGCTACGGGGATTGCGGGCGTGGCGGAGGGGGTGGATGTTGCTGGTATTGCGGTAGTTAAGGGTGTTAGAAGAGTTAAGGGGGCTACGAGGGTTCAGGGCAGTACGAGGCTTAAGGGTGGTACGGGGGTTAACCGTGCTACGAGGGTTACGAGCGTTGTCGGAGTTGTGGGGGTTGTGGGAGTTGTGGGAGTTGTCGCTGCTACTGCTGGCACGTGGTTGGGCGTTAGAGGTGGCGCCGGAAGAGTTGGAGGGGGCGCTGGAAGAAGGATGGTGTAACGCTTCGTCAACTGTGTCCGCATACACCGTGTCCGAATACATCGCGTCATTTCTAAGCGGTCTGCGCGGCCGATCATCGACCGGCTAATTGCGGAGAACCCCTCTTACTAAGTCTTACTCAAGCTTGCCCTTGCGCAGCTGTGCCGGCCGCCCCACGGTACCCAACTGGCCTGCCGGTCTCAATGGCAACCCTCTCAGCGATCTGCGATTCGCTCGGGTGGCGGTCACCGGTTCGAGTGACTGAAGGGCGAAAACGGACAAGGCGCCCCGAAGGCCGCGCCGGGCGGTAAATTTCAGGTAAAGAGCCTTCACGAAGTCCGAATTGTCCGGGGCCCACCGGCTTAACTTTTTGCCAACAGGCACGACCTGACACCCGGTCGACTCCCCAGACCGGACGCGGGTCGCGCCCGGCGCCGAATCCGGCCGCGAGGCCGGAACCGGGGAACCACCGTTCGCACGCCGCCTCGGAACCCACCCGGCCCCAACCGGATCCGCGGGCAGGCGAGGCGTTCAGGGGTGAATCGGAACTACCGCGGTCGCACGCTTTGTTCAGCGCGGCCCGGAACGCTCCGTAGGGCACTTTCCGCCCGAACCCGTCAGCTCACCCGGTAGGCGGCAGGAAAGTGACCGCATTGGAGTGCGCGAGAAATGGCGTCCCACAGACGGGCCAAGGCACCGGCCCGGTCCGTCATGACCCTCACGGCCACCACCGCCGCCGTAGCCGCCGCCGGCGTGGCGTTCAGCCCGACCGCCGGCCACGCTGCCTCGGTCTCGGACATCGAGAAGCAGGTCAGCGCGCTCAACGCGCAGGCGGAGCAGGCCACCAACAAGTACGACGGCGCGCTGGAGCAGCTGGCCACCCTTCAGCGGCAGGTGGACAACCTGCAAGGCGAGGCCGCGACCATGCAGCAGTCGATGAACAAGGTCATGGCCACCCTCGGCCCGCTCGCCGCCGCCTCGTACCGGGCCGGCTCGGTGGACCCGACGCTCGAGCTGATGTTGCAAAGCCACCCGGACGAGTTCCTCCAGCAGGCCTCGACGATGAGCCAGCTCGGCCAGGCCGAGGCGATGAACCTCAAGGCGCTCAAGGTGCAGCAGGCTCAGCTGGTCACGCTGAAGAAGGAGGCCGCCGACCGGCTCGCGCAGTTGCACCAGGCCGAGAAGCAGGCCGCGGCGATGAAGGCGCAGATCGTCAGCAAGTTCCAGCAGGCGCAGTCGCTGCTGTCGCAGCTGACGTACTCGCAGCTGGCGAACTTCAACTACTCGGGCGTCACCCAGGCCGAGATCAACGCGGTGCCCCCGGCCACCGGGCGCGCCGCGACCGCCATCGCGTTCGCCAAGGCGCAGCTGGGCACCTGGTACCTCTGGGGCGGCACCGGGCCGCAGTACGACTGCTCCGGGCTGACGCAGGCCGCATGGCGCGCCGCCGGGGTTTACCTGCCGCGCACGACGTACGAGCAGGTCAACGTCGGCTATGCGGTGCCCGCGATCCTCGAGGACCTGGCGCCGGGCGACCTCATCTTCTACATCGGCAATGAGCACATGGCGATCTACGTCGGTGGTGGCCTGGTCATTCACGCGCCGACGACCGGTCAGCAGGTGCAGTACGGCCACTGGAACATGATGTCGATCTCGGGCATCCGCCGAGTGACCTGACAAATCCCGGGCTTCTGACGCCCCCGACGCCCTGACGTCGCGTCGTTCGTTCGGCGCATCGGGCGTGCGCGCGGCCACGTTACGTCGTTGCCTGTTCCGTAAGGAACTGACGGACCGGCGGAACGGTGGTGTGCAGCCGTGGGGTACAGGCGTCGTCGCGTGGCCGTAGTGTCCGTAATGGTGGCCGCTGGAGTCCTCGCAGCGTGCGTGGGGTGCACGAGCAACTCGACTAGCTCGGCCAAGCCCACCGGCGGCGCGACCGGTACGGCCAGGAAGTCGTCGGCGGCGCAGGACCTCGAAGCGAGCTACGAGCACGTCGTCGCGACCGCGCTGCCGTCGATCGTGCGCATCGACACCGCGTCGGGCCTCGGCTCCGGTGTGATCCTCGACACAAACGGCGACATCGTCACCAACGCCCACGTCATCGGGTCGGCCACGACCTTCAAGGTCACGCTCTCCACCGGCCGCACCCCGCTGGACGCGAGATTGATCGCGTCCTTCCCGCAGGGCGACCTCGCCGTGGTCAAGCTCGCCGAGCCGCCGAGCGGGCTGAAGGCCGCGATCTTCGCGGACTCCACGAAGCTGCGGATCGGCCAGATCGTGCTGGCGATGGGCAATCCGCTTGGCCTGTCCAGCTCGGTGACCCAAGGCATCGTCTCGGCGACCGGGCGCACCGTCACCGAGCCGGGCGGCGGGAACGCTCCCCCGACCACGCTCACCGACATGGTGCAGACCTCCGCCGCGATCAACCCGGGCAACAGCGGCGGCGCGTTGGTGGACTTGAACGGCCACATCGTGGGCATCCCGACGCTGACCGCCGTCGATCAGGAGCTCGGCGGCGCGGCGCCCGGCTCGGCTTCGCGATCTCCGCGAAGACCGCGAAGAACATCGCCGACCAGATCGTCGAGCACGGCAAGGTCACCGACTCGGGGCTGGCCGCGCTCGACATCGCCGTCCGCACGGTGGCGGACGCGAGCGGCACACCGATCGGGGCCGGCGTGGTCTCGGTGGAACCGGGCGGCGCCGCCGACAAGGCCGGGATCAAGGCCGGGTACCTGATCACCGCGGTGAACGGCACCGCGACACCGTCCGCCTCGGTGCTCTCCGAGTTGCTGGCCACGCTCAAACCCGGCCAGCAGGTTCCCGTAGACGTGACGCGTGAGGACGGCTCGACGGCGACGGTGACGGCGACGTTGGGGACGCTCGCGGTCGGGTAGCGCCTTTCGGCACGCTCGCGGGGTGCGGTTTCGACCGCCTGGCGCTCGGGCAGTTTTGGAGAATCGCTCGGGCTCAATCTGTCTCATACTGTGGTCCATATCGTGAGCCGCGATGGACGCTGATCGCGGCCGGGTGGCACTCTCGGCTGAGAACGCCCCTCTTCGCGAAGGACGACGAGATATGACCGAGTCGAGCACGCCGAGCACTCCCACCGCCGTGGGTGGCGTGCGCACGCACCAGGTGCGGCGGCATCGCGGCGAGGGTCAGTGGGCGAAGGGGCACTTCACACCGCTGAACCCGACCGAGCAGACCAAGAAGGACGACGACGGGCTGAACGTGCGCGCCCGGATCGAGAACATCTACTCGGTGCGCGGCTTCCAGTCAATCGACGGCGCCGACCTGCGCGGCCGAATGCGCTGGTGGGGGCTGTACACCCAGCGCCGGCCCGGGATCGACGGCGGCAAGACCGCGGTGCTCGAGCCGGAGGAACTCGACGACGAGTACTTCATGCTGCGCGTGCGCATCGACGGCGGCCGGCTGTCGGTCGCCCAACTGCGCGCGGTCGCCGAGGTCTCGGTGAAGTACGCACGGGGCACCGCCGACGTCACCGACCGGCAGAACATACAGCTGCACTGGATCCGGATCGAGGACGTCCCGGCGATCTGGCAGCTCCTCGAGGGCGTCGGCCTGGAGACCACCGAGGCCTGCGGCGACGCCCCGCGCGTCATCCTCGGCTCTCCGGTGGCCGGCGTGTCCAAGGACGAGATCATCGACGGGACCCCGGCGATCGAGGAGATCAACCGGCGGTTCGTCGGCTCGACGGAGTTCTCCAACCTGCCGCGCAAGTTCAAGACCGCGGTGTCCGGCCTTCAGGACGTGGTGCACGAGACCAACGACGTCTCGTTCGTCGGCGTGACGCACCCCGAGCACGGCCCCGGCTTCGACGTGTGGGTCGGCGGCGGGCTCTCCACCAACCCGCAGTTCGCGAAGCGGCTCGGCGCCTGGGTGCCGGTGGACCAGGTGGCCGACGTCTGGGCCGGGATCACCGGCATCTTCCGCGACTACGGCTACCGCAGGCTGCGCAACCGCGCCCGGCTGAAGTTCCTGGTCGCCGACTGGGGCGCGGCGCGTTTCCGCGAGGTGCTGGAGACCGAGTACCTCAAGCGGCCGCTGCTCGACGGCCCGGCGCCCGCCTTCGTCCCGCCGAACGAGCGCGACCACATCGGCGTGCACGAGCAGAAGGACGGCAACTTCTACGTCGGCTTCGCCTCGCGGGTCGGCCGGGTGGACGGGGCGACGCTGGCCCGGGTCGCCGACCTGGCCGAGGAGGTCGGCTCCGACCGCATCCGCACCACCACCGACCAGAAGCTGCTGATCCTGGACGTGCCGGCGGACCGGGTCGAGGGCCTGGTCGGCGAGCTGAAGCGGCTGGACCTCCAGGTGCACCCCTCGGTGTTCCGGCGGCACACCATGGCCTGCACCGGGATCGAGTTCTGCAAGCTGGCCATCGTCGAGACCAAGTCGCTGGCCGCGCAGACCATCGACGAGCTGGAAAAGCGGTTGCCGGAGTTCGACACGCCGGTCACGATCAACGTCAACGGCTGCCCGAACTCCTGCGCACGCATCCAGGTCGCGGACATCGGGCTGAAGGGCCAGCTGGTCCGGGACGCGGACGGCAACCAGGTCGAGGGCTTCCAGGTGCACCTCGGCGGCCGCTACGGCGCCGACGCCGAGCCGGCCGACGACTCCGGCGCGGCCGGCGAGGGCTCGTTCGGCCGCAAGGTGCGCGGGCTGAAGGTGACCGCGAAGGAGCTGGCGGACTACATCGAGCGGGTGCTGCGCGCCTACGCGGCGGACCGGACCGAGGGCGAGTCCTTCGCCGCCTGGACCGCGCGGGCCACCGAGCGGCAGCTGTCGTGAGGTCCGGTGCCCTGATGACCACAGACCGCGCGCTTCCCGAGGCTCGCACACGGTCCGCGCAGCGCCGCGCGGAACCGCATCGGGTTGCGAACGGGCTGGTCCCGCCATTCCGTCTCACATCATGGAGGACATCGTCTCAGCAGGGATCGAATTCGTTCGCAGGGCGAACTGTCTCACGAATGCGTCCGCATGATGGTACGAGGTGGACGGAAACGGACCGCGAATGGCACGCTCGTCACATGTCCCGCGCCGGAATCGCCCTCGTAGTACGACGCCACGTCGACTACAAGCGTGTCTCCAGCGCCGTCTGTATGCCGACGCGATAGTCCACCCGCTCACCACCGAGAGAGATCGAGCAGTCTCCGGAGGAACTCCCCCGGAGAGCACCGCGGGTGCGAAGCGCGTCGGTCCGGAAGACTCCACATGCTCCACTTCCGGTCGCCCGCGTCGCGCACCCGAGACGACCCGGAGGTCCGGACCCGTGAGCTCCACTGAATCTGTACGCGTCACCGAAGGCTACGATGCGGGCGGCGAGCAGCGTGCCGCTGCCCAGTACTGCCCCTACTGCGGCGACGAGGACCTGCGCCCCGAGCCCTCGTCCCGGCGCGCCTGGCACTGCCGGGCCTGCGCGCGCGTGTTCGAAGTCTCGTTCGTCGGGCTGAAGCTGGGGGCGGCCGCATGACCCCCGCGGTGGCGAACACGCCGGGCACCACGCCGGCCGAGGCGGCCGCGCTGGCCGCCGGCGACCTGCGCGCGCTGGCCGACGCGGCGGACGAGCGCCTGGCCGAGGCCAGTTCCGCCGAGGTCATCGCCTGGGCCCACCAGACCTTCGGCTCCAGCCTGGTCGTCGCCTCGTCGATGGCCGACACGCACCTGGTGCACCTCGCGCAGGCGGCGGCGCCCGGGATCGACGTGGTCTTCCTCGACACCGGCTACCACTTCGCCGAGACGATCGGCACCCGCGACGCGGTCGGGCAGGCGTACCAGCTGAACCTGATCTCCATCACGCCGCGCCAGACCGTCGCCGAGCAGGACGCCGAGTTCGGCGCCCGGCTGTACGAGCGCGACCCGGACAAGTGCTGCGCGATGCGCAAGGTCGAGCCGCTGGAGCGCGGCCTCAAGCGGTACACCGCGTGGATCAACGGGATGCGCCGCGAGGAGTCGCCGACCCGGGCGAACATCCGGGTGATCGACTACGACGCCAAGCGCGACAAGGTCAAGATCTCGCCGATCGCGGCCTGGACGCAGGACGAGGTCGAACAGTACATCACCGACAACGGCGTCCTGGTCAACCCGCTGTTCTTCGACGGCTACACCTCGATCGGCTGCGAGCCGTGCACCCGCCGGCCGCTGCCGGGCGAGGACCCGCGCTCGGGCCGCTGGGCCGGGCTGTCCAAGACCGAATGCGGGCTGCACACATGACCGCCACGCCGATCGACGCGGGCGCGGCCCACGGCCCCGACCCGAAGACGAAGACCACGTCCCTACCGGCGCAGGAGGCCCGGGTGACCGCACTGACCGGCGCGCCGTCCGCGCTGCGGCTGAGCCAGTCGCACCTCGACACCCTCGAGTCCGAGGCGGTGCACATCTTCCGGGAGACCGCGGCGGAGTTCGAGCGGCCGGTGCTGCTCTTCTCCGGCGGCAAGGACTCCATCGTGATGCTGCACCTGGCGCTCAAGGCGTTCTGGCCGGCGCCGGTGCCGTTCGGGCTGCTGCACGTGGACACCGGGCACAACTTCCCCGAGGTGCTCGACTACCGAGACCGCACCGCGAAGCGGTACGGGCTGCGGCTGATCGTGGCCAGCGTGCAGGACTACATCGACGACGGCCGGCTGCGCGAGCGCCCGGACGGCACCCGCAACCCGTTGCAGACCGTGCCGCTGCTCGACGCGATCACCTCGAACAAGTTCGACGCCGTCTTCGGCGGCGGCCGGCGCGACGAGGAGAAGGCGCGGGCCAAGGAGCGGGTCTTCTCGCTGCGCGACGAGTTCGGCGGCTGGGATCCGCGCCGCCAGCGCCCGGAGCTGTGGCAGCTGTACAACGGCAAGCACCGGGTCGGCGAGCACGTGCGGGTCTTCCCGCTGAGCAACTGGACCGAGCTGGACGTCTGGCAGTACATAGAGCGTGAGGGCATCGAACTGCCCGAGGTCTACTACGCCCACCAGCGCGAGGTGTTCCTGCGCGACGGGATGTGGCTGACCGCGGGCGAGTGGGGCGGCCCGAAGGACGGCGAGCCGGTCGAATTGCGCATGGTGCGTTACCGCACGGTCGGCGACATGTCGTGCACCGGCGCGGTTGACTCGGACGCCACCACGATCGGTCAGGTCATCCTGGAGATCGCAACCTCGACGCTGACCGAGCGCGGGGCGACCCGCGCCGACGACAAGATGTCCGAGGCCGCGATGGAAGACCGCAAACGGGAGGGGTACTTCTAAACCATGACCGCCACGGATCAGGAGATCTCCCTGCTGCGCCTGGCCACCGCGGGCTCGGTGGACGACGGCAAGTCCACCCTCGTGGGCCGGCTGCTGCACGACACCAAGCAGGTGTTCGCCGACCAGCTCGACGCGGTCGAGCGGGTCTCCCGCGAGCGCGGGCTGGACGGCGCCGACCTCGCGCTGCTCACCGACGGGCTGCGCGCCGAGCGCGAGCAGGGCATCACCATCGACGTGGCGTACCGGTACTTCGCGACCCCGCGCCGCCGCTTCATCCTGGCCGACACCCCGGGGCACGTGCAGTACACCCGCAACATGGTCACCGGCGCGTCCACCGCGCAGCTCGCCGTCGTGCTGGTGGACGCGCGCAACGGCATCGTCGAGCAGACCCGCCGGCACGCCGCCGTCGCCGCGCTGCTGCGGGTGCCGCACGTGGTGCTCGCGGTCAACAAGATGGACCTGGTCGGCTACGACGAGAAGGTCTTCGCGCCGATCGCCGACCAGTTCACCGAGTACGCGGCCCGGCTCGGCGTGCCCGAGGTGACCTCGATCCCGATCAGCGCGCTGGCCGGGGACAACGTGGTCGAGCCGTCCGCCGCGATGGACTGGTACGGCGGGCCGACCCTGCTCGAGCACCTCGAGGCGGTGGACGTCGAGGAGGACCCGGCGGCGCATCCGGCCAGGTTCCCGGTGCAGTACGTGCTGCGGCCGCAGCTGCCCGGCGAGTTCCGCGACTACCGCGGCTACGCCGGGCAGCTGGTCTCGGGCGTGCTGCGGCCCGGGACCGAGGTCGTGGTGCTGCCCTCGGGCCGGCGCTCGACGATCGCCGGGATCGACCGGCTCGGCGAGAGGGACGTGGAGGTGGCCTTCGCCCCGCAGTCGATCACCCTGCGCCTGGCCGACGAGCTGGACGTCTCGCGCGGCGACGTGATCGTGCCGCTCGCCGACGCGCCGGCGGTCACCCAGGACGTGACCGCGACCGTCTGCCACGTCGCCGACCGGCCGCTGCGCGCCGGCGACCGGGTGCTGCTGCGGCACGCGACCAAGACGGTCAAGGCGATCGTCCGCTCGCTGGACGCGCGGCTGGAGATCTGCGGGCTGTTCGAGGAGCCGGACCCGCAGAGCCTGTCCGCCAACGAGATCGGGCGGGTGACGCTGCGCGCCGCGGCGCCGCTGCCGCTCGACCAGTACACGGACAACCGGCGCACCGGCTCGTTCCTGCTGATCGACGAGAGCGACGGGGCGACGCTGACCGCGGGCATGGTCGGCACGCCGCTGACCGCCGCGGAACCGGCGCCCGCCGCCGAAGCCGCGCAGAGCGTCGGAGCGTAGCAGATGCCTGACTTCATCCTCGCCGGGATATCCGGCGCGATCGAGCCGAGGGAGACGGGGCGGCTGAGCGGGTGTACCGGCTCTCGCGCCTGCCCAGCCGCGCTCTGAGCGCTCAGGAGGAGACCTGCGGCTGACGCATGTGCGCCTTCGACGCCGCCGGTCGCTCACGCCTGAGCCCAACTCAGAACCGACTCCGTTCCCAAGCAGACGAGGATCCCACGTGTCCCCGTTCCGTATCCGTATCGCTCACGACGCGCAGAGGTTCAAACGCGCCCTACTCGCCGCCGCCGCGGTGGCCACCCTGGCGGCGACCGCCGCCTGCGCCCATGCAGCCCCGCTGAACAGCACCTCGGCCGGCAACGCCGCGAGTTCGGGCCCGGGCACCGCGGCCGGCTCGCTGCGGCTCGGCTACTTCGCCAACGTCACGCACACCACGCCGATCATCGGCGTGGCGAAGAACTTCTTCGCCGACAAGCTCGGCTCGACCAAGCTGACCACGCAGATCTTCAACGCCGGCCCGGACGAGATGACCGCGCTGCTCGGCGGCAAGCTCGACGCCGCGTACGTCGGCCCCTCCCCCGCGCTCAACGCCTTCATCAAGTCCGGCGGCACCGGCCTGGCCATCGTGGCCGGGGCGGAGAACGCCGGCGCCGAACTGGTCGTCACCTCGCAGATCAACTCGCCCGGCGACCTCAAGGGCAAGACGCTGGCCAGCCCGCAGCTCGGCAACACCCAGGATGTGGCGCTGCGCTACTGGCTCAAGCAGCAGGGCTTCGCCACCGACCTCCAGGGCAACGGCGATGTGAAGATCACCCCGACCGACAACGCCACCACGCTGACCCTGTTCGAGGCCGGCAAGATCGACGGGGCCTGGGTGCCGGAGCCCTGGGCCTCGCGCCTGGTCGTCGAGGGCAAGGGCCACGTGCTGGTGGACGAGAAGACGCTCTGGCCGAACGGCAGGTTCGCCACCACGAACCTGGTGGTGGCCAAGTCGTACCTCCAGGCGCACCCGCAGTCCGTCAAGGCGCTGATCGAGGGCCAGCTCGCCGCGAACGAATGGGTCGAGGCGAACCCGGCCGAGGCCGCGAAGCTGGTCAACAGCGCGATCAAGTCGCTGACCGGCAAGTCGCTCAAGGACGCGGTGATCGCCCGCGCCTGGACCGAGGAATCGGTGACCAACGATCCGGCGGCCGCCTCGCTCCAGGTCAGCCTCGACCACGCGGTCACCGACGGACTGCTCAAGCAGACCTCGCTCAAAGGCATCTTCGACCTGACCCTGCTCAACCAGGCACTGACCGCCGCGGGCAAGCCGACCGTCTCGTCGGCCGGCCTCGGCAACCAGTAGGGAAATTCCGCCCCACCCGCCGCCCTCTTCGGGCGGCGGGTCCAGGAGAGGAACAGCGAGATGACGGTGACGATCGATCAACTGCCCGACGCCCCCACCGCGTTGCCCAAGGCTGCCCTGCGGCTGACCGGTGTGACCAAGTGGTTCGGCAAGGAGAGCGGCTCGCCGGTGCTCGACGGGATCGACCTGGCCCTGGAGCCGGGTCAGTTCGTCTGCCTGCTCGGCGCCTCGGGCTGCGGCAAGTCCACCCTGCTGAACCTGATCGCGGGCCTCGACCCGGTCAGCTCGGGCGAGATCGAGCTGCCCGGCGGCCGGGCCGCGCTGATGTTCCAGGAATCCGCGCTGTTCCCGTGGCTGACCGCGGCCGCGAACGTGGAGCTCGCGCTGCGGCTGCGCGGCCTGGGCCGCTCGGAGCGGCGCGCCGAGGCCGAACGGCTGCTGCACCTGGTGCGGCTGGACGGCGCCGCGCACAAGCGGGCGCACGAGCTGTCCGGCGGCATGCGCCAGCGGGTCGCGCTGGCCAGGGCGCTGGCGCAGCAGGCCGAGGTGCTGCTGATGGACGAGCCGTTCGCCGCGCTCGACGCGATCACCCGCGACGTGCTGCACGGCGAGCTGACCGGCCTGTGGCAGGAGACCGGGGTGACGATCCTGTTCGTCACGCACAACGTGCGCGAGGCGGTGCGGCTCGGCCAGCGGGTGGTGCTGCTCTCCTCGCGGCCCGGCCGGGTCGTGTGGCAGCGGCAGATCGAGGTGCCGCGCCCGCGGCGCATCGACTCCACCGAGGTCGCGGCGATCGCCGCCGAGGTGACCGACCGGCTCCGGCAGGAGGTGCGACGCCATGGCGGTTGACCTGGGTACCCGCAACGAAACCCTCTCCGGCCTCGACGCCCTCGAGCTGGCCGGCCGCGACGGGGCGCGGTCGCGAGCCGCGAAGATCTGGGC
>JBKOWZ010000018.1:0-8387 GCA_046724665.1 Actinomycetota bacterium | reverse complement strand
GTTCCACTGGCTGCTGATCGTGTAGGTCACGGCGCAGGCCGGGGTGGCGGCGGCGGCCTGCCCCGAGGCGACCGCGACGATTGCGGCGCCCGCGACGAGCGCGGCGACACTCGCGCCGGCGACCGCGGCGCGCAGCCGGGGTCGCGCAGACCGTGTGGGGTGCGTGTCCATGCAGAGTCCTCCGTGGACGAGCGAGCGCCCGGCGTCGATGCCGCGCTCATGGGTGCCTCGCACGGTAGGGCCGTCAACTTAACCGTTCAAGTTCGGCTGAAACTTGCACAATCCACCCGTCTGCACCACAGGTGCCACCCGGTATCAGTGCAGAGATTCAGTGCACCGCCTTGAGCGTCCCGGCCGTGGGCCAGGTCGCCGCGCTCAGCGGGACGGTCATCGTTCCGCCGACGGTCGCCACGGCCAGCGATCCGCTCACCGGTCCCGCCTTCGTGGGCGCGAAGCCGACCCGAACGAACAGCGACGCCCCAGCGGGCAGCACCTGGCCGACCGCAGGCAGCAGCGACGCGTAAAGATCGCCGGTCGGCGCAGTCACCCCGGTGATCACCGCCGGTGCGTTCGCAGGGCTCTGCGCCGCGACGGCCACGAGTTCGCTGTAGCCGGTCGGCAGCGGCTGGAACGCGACCGAGCCGGGCGAAGCGGTCGGCACCGCGGTGGTCGCGGTCGGCGAGGCGGTGGCGATCACCACGTCGCTGACCGTGTGCATGTCGGTGATCATGCCGGTGCCGGCGGTGAATCCGGCGTAGGCGTTCGCCGGGATCAGCCCGGCCGCCGGCCGGTAGGCGTTGATCAGCCTGTTTCCATCGACGAGCACCGTGATGGCGCCCGCGTTGACCGACACCGTCACCTTGTGCGTGCCCGTACGCAGCGACGTCGGTACCGGCGCGGTGGCCAGCCAGGTCACGCTCGGGCTGTTGACCGTGGTGGAGACGACGCCCACGAAGTTGTTCGAACCGGCCTGAGCGTTCTGATACGTGTCCAGCGCGACGCCGATGCCGCTCAGCCCGCCGACGCCGAGACCGCCGCCGCCGGTGCCCAGCGACGACGGGGTGTGCTTGGCCGCGTCGATCAGCGAGAAGGTCAGGCCGTCCGCCCCGGTGCCGCCGCCGATCTGCGCGGTGAAGGAGGCCGCCAGCCCGGCCGTGGGCACCGGCAGCGCCGAGAACGCCGAGCCGGCCTGGAACTGCTGCGCGGGCGTCAGCTGCACGGCGCCGGCCGTGCCGGTCGTCGAGGCCGAGCCGTTGAGCTTCCAGGAGGTCGGCACCGCGGGCAGCGTGGACAGCACGCTGGCGGTCAGCGGCAGGAAGCGGGCGCCCTGGCCGTCGTCGGCGGTCACCTCGTATTCGGCGCTGTCCGTCCCGGGGGCCGTCGGCGTCAGGGTGACCGTCTGGACGTACGACTGGCCCGGGCCGATCTGCTGGCCCTCGGCCAGCGGCGAGGCGGAGGTGTAGTCCGAGATCGGCGCCTTCGCCTTGGTGACCGTCACCGGGATGTTGCCGGTGTTGGTGAGGGTGAAGCTCTTCGTGGTGGTGGAGCCGAGCGCGACCGCGCCGAAGTCCAGCGGCCACGGCGCGATGTCCAGGTGGCCCTGGCCGGTGACGGCGGTGCCGGACAGCGGGATCGTCAGCGTGTGCGCGGTCGAGTTCGAGCTCGAACCGATCGAGATGGAGCCGGTGCTCGTTCCGGGCGCCGTCGGCGCGTAGGTCACCGAGACGATGAACGAGCCGCCGGCCGGGACCGTGGTGCCGGCCGCGGGCAGGCCGCTGACGGTGTACGGCGCGGACGACGCGGACGCCGAGGTGACCGTCTCGACGTCCGTACCGGTGTTGGTGACCTGGATGTTCTGCGTCGAGGTCAGGCCGACCGGCTCGTCGTTGAAAGCCAGGTTCGGCGGGTCGGCGCCGAATCCGGGCGCGGTTCCCCGGCCGGAGGCGCTGAACGCGACCGTGCCCGCGTCGGTGGTCACCGTGACGGTCCCGCTGATCGTGCCGGCCGCGCCGGGGGTGAACGTCACCGGGATCGGGGCGGAGTCCCCGGCGCTCAGCGCGGTCGTTGACGGCATCGACGCCGTGAACGGCGAGGTGGCGGACACCGCGGTGATGTTCAAGGGCTTGCTCGCGGTGACCGTCAGCGTGCTGTGGCCGGTGGTGCTCACCGGCACGTTGCCGAAGGCGACCGGCGATCCGGTCAGCACGGAGGTCGTCGGGCGTCCGTAGGCGAGGATCTTGCCGTCGCGGGTGCCGACGTAGACGCGGCCGCCGCTGGTGGCCGGGGTGGTGAACTTGACCGCGGTGCCGATCGGTCCGGACCACAGCTGCGTGAGGTGGCCGCTGCCGTCCGGCTCGGCCGCGTACGCGCGCAGCTCGGCGTTCGCGCCGGTCGGGCCGGAGGACCACACGACCCACACCACGGCGCTGCCCGGCGTGGTGCCGTTCGAGGTCACCACCGGCGAGCCGGAGGTGTAGTTGAACGTGCCCACGCTCGCGCCGACCTGGGTCAGGGCCGGATCGCCCGTACCGCTGGCGCCGTACTTGAACGCGAGCAGCGGACCGCCGTTGCCGACGAGGTAGACGTAGCCGCCGTCGCCGCCCCAGAACGACGGGTGCCCCCACTGGCCCTTGTACGGACCGAGCACGCCGAGCACGTTGTCCGTGCCGCCCGGGCCCTGCTGGCGTCCGCCGAGGTTGTCGCGGTCGAGCAGGAACAGCCGGCCGTCCTTGCCCATCTGCACCAGGACGTTGCGATTGATGCCGCCGAAGCCGTCCGGCAGCGCCATCGGGCCGCCGGAGCCGAAGTCGGTGTCGTTCGCGTCCAGCGTCGGCGCGTTCGCCGGGCAGAAGAAGTCGGTCGCCGACAGCGAGCCGTCCGCGTTCACGTGCAGCCTGACCACCGACTCGGCCAGGTCGCCCGGCGGCCTGTCGCCCGGGCCGGGGGCCGGGACGGTGCTCTGCTCGCCGTTGCCGGTGGCGAAGATGATCTGGCCCGCGCCGTCCGAGACCAGGCCGCCGCCGGAGGCCCAGATGCCGCCGCCCTTGATCCCGGCGCCGGTCTCGTCCGACCACAGCGCGGTCTGCACGCCGGAGGTCGAGACACCCGCCACGTAGCCGCGCCAGCTGCTGCCGTAGTCGCAGTGCGAACCGAAGCCCGCGTAGACCACGCCGCCGAGCAGCAGCAGTCCGGGGCGCTGGCCCTGATAGGCCGGGTCGAAGGTGGCGGTCGGGTCGTTCGAGGGGTGGCCGCCGACGGCCACGGGGAATCCAGGCTTCTCAGCGCCCGAAGTCGGGTTGACCGCCTGCATGTAGTAGTGCGGGTGCATGGCGTCGGCGCCGTCGTTGACCTTCGTGACCACGTACACGTAGCCGGTAGCCGGGTCGTAGACAGGAGCGCCGCTGATACCGATGTTGGGTGTCAGATCCGAGCAGCCGATGGTCGATGCGGGCCAGGCCGGGCCGAAGTCCCTGGTCCACTGGATGGCGCCGGTCGCCCTGTCGAGGCCGTAGACCTTGTCGTTCTCGGTGACGGCTATCAGCGTGTCGCCGATTATCAGGGGCTGCGCGTAGACCTGCCCGTCGAGGGTGGTCGCGAACTGCTGGCCGAAGTCGGGCGAGTTGACCGACGCGGGGTCGAGCGTGGTCTCGTTCTGGTCCCAGCCGTCGCGGTACGTGTCCTGCGAGACGGTCACCTCGTCGGCGCGGGCCGGAAGCACGGCGACGGCGGTGGATATCAGTCCCGCGGTGAGCAGACCTATGACAGCGGCACGCGGATATCCACGCACGAGGTTCACCGGTTCCCCCCTCTGAGAAGCGGTTTCGCAGCAGCCTTGCGGGCGCCGGCAGCACGGCGCACTGGAGGAGAGGCTAGAGCCAAGTCGGCGGGTCGATCCGAGTGCGCCGGCAACCGTGACGAAATCAGGACGTACCCGTACGCGCTTTGCGACGGTTGCCCTGGTTCACGACTTCACAGCGCCTTCACAGCGCCATATTCACGAGCTCACAAGCAGGAGGGCAGGACCGCGCGGCCTTCGTGTCGGCTCTCCAGACGCTGCTACGCCGTGCGCACCTTGGCGCCACGCTCGGCTTGGCGGGCGAGGTGCGCGTCGCGCTTCTCCTCGAAGCGGCGGGCTCCGGCGTCGAGCGAGTCGAGCAGCGCGGCGAGTTCCTCGCGGGCCTGCTCGCCGGCGGGGCCGAAGTCGGTGCGCTCCAGCACCTTCACGTGACGCAGCACCGGCATCAGGACCTCGTCGCGGTGGATGCGCAGGTTGTAGATCCCGGCCATGGCGATCTTGACCGCCTTGCGGGTGTAGTTCTCCACCGTCGAGCCGGGCATCTGGAAGCCCTTGACCACGTCGCGGACCGCCGCCATGGTCGTGTCCGGCGCCACGTCGAAGGCGGCGGCGAGCAGGTTGCGGTAGAAGACCATGTGCAGGTTCTCGTCGGTCGCGATCTTCGCCAGCAGGGCGTCGCACAGCGGGTCGCCGCTGTAGCTGCCGGTGTTGCGGTGCGAGATGCGCGTCGCCAGTTCCTGGAACGTGACGTAGGCCACCGAGGTGATGACGCGCTGGTCGTACGGCGAGTCGTAGCCGGCGGACATGTGCGTCATCCGGGCGCGCTCGAGCTCGACCGGGTCCACGGCGCGGGTGGTCAGCAGGTAGTCGCGGATGGCCGCGCCGTGCCTGCCCTCCTCCGCGGTCCAGCGGTGGACCCAGGTGCCCCACGCGCCGTCGCGGCCGAAGGCCAGCGCGATCTCGTGGTGGTAGCTCGGCAGGTTGTCCTCGGTCAGCAGGTTGAGGATGAGCGAGGTACGCGCCGTCTCGTCCAGCTTCGACTGGTCGGGTTCCCAGGCCCGCCCGCCGAGCGGCCCGTCGAAGTCCTCGCCCGCGCTCCACGGCACGTACGTGTGCGGAAACCATTCTTTCGCTACGGCGAGATGACGGTTGAGATTCGCTTCCACGACGGGCTCGAGCTCGTGCAGCAGCGCGAGATCGTCCGCCCGGTCGGCGTCGCGGCTGGCTTCGGTCTGCTGCGGCACGGTACTCGCTCCTTGTCAGGCAGGTGAAAACCCTGGTCAGGGCGTACACAGGGACACCCTACTGTTGCGTAAGTTACGCCACCGTAGCCTATGAACCTGAACGTAGCCAAGACCGCCTCATGAGCTGTGGCTGAAGAAGTGGGTCACTAGTTTGTTGCGCGAGTTGACAAATCTAGTGATCTCCGCCACTCTCGTAATCGAGGGTGGACTCCGGGGGCCGCGCACGGCGCGCCCAGGAGCCCAGGCCCCGGACCATCCGGCCCTGAACCGGCCGTCCGGAGTGCTGAATTGAATAGACATCGCCGCGCCGCCGCACCGGTGCGGCGATGGTCTTTTCCGAACACTTCTTCCGAGTCCCGCGCTCTCTTCTGTCCGAGGCGGAGCTGTCCTACGCTCGGCGCATGGTGACCAAGCCCACACCCGCCGCGGACGACGGCAAGCAGTCGCAACCGCGCATCCTCTCGCGCTCGACGGTGCTGCCCGCCGCGGGCATCGGACTGATCACCGCCGTCCTCGCCGCGCAGGAGCACGCGTCGGCGCCGATCGCGATCGTCGTCGGCCTCGCGGTCGCGCTCGTGGTCATCGGCATGATCGCGGTCAAGCGGGCGTTCTACAGCGATTGATGACCTAGACTGGACGGCGGATCAACGCCCGTAGGCAGTCAGCTGCGGTAACGGCCATGCGCAGGACGCGGAAGGGGGACGCCGACCGGTGGACGCCGCCGTCGCCGCGACGACGTTCGGCGTCGTCTTCCTCGCCGAGCTGCCCGACAAGACGGCGCTGGCCAGCCTGGTGCTCGCGACCCGTTACCGCGCCTGGTACGTGTTCCTCGGCGCGGCCGGCGGATTCGCCGTGCAGGTCGGGATCGCGCTGGGAGCGGGCACGCTGCTGGCGCTGCTGCCGCACCGCGTATTCGAAGCGATCATCTCCGCGCTGTTCTTGATCGGCGCGCTGCTCATCCTCCGGCACGGCGGCGATCCGGCCGAGGCGCAGGCCGAGGAAGAAGTCGCACAGGAGGTGGAAGCGGTCCAGCGGGGCGGCCGGAACGCAGGCAACGGCTCGTGGCGCGCCGTGCTCACCGCCTTCAGCATCATCACCGTGGCGGAGTTCGGCGACCTGACCCAGATCGTCACGGCCAACCTCGCCGCCAAGTACGACTGGCTCTCGGTCGCCGTGGGCTCGCTGGCGGCGCTGTGGTCGGTGGCGGCGCTGGCCATCCTCGGCGGACAGGCGCTGCTGCGCCTGATCCCGCTCAAGCTGATCGTCAGGGCCGCGGCGCTGGTCATGCTGGCGCTGGCGGCGGTGTCGCTGACGGCCGCGATCCGCGGCTGAGCGCGTGCCCTAGATTTCAGTGCCTCGGCGCTAGCCGATCGTGTTGAGCAGCCCCGACGGCACGACCTTGTCGTGGTTGATCGCGTCGAACACCTTGGTCGCCTTGGCCGAGTTCCACAGCACGCTCGAACCGACGCCCGAGACGTTGTAGCCCTCGTTCTTGATCGGCACGGTACCGACGGTGCCGCCGGTGCCGGTGATCGGCCGCATGTGCGATGACATGCTGATCAGATCGGACAGGCCGGCGCCGTTGTCCACCGCGATCGACCCGAGCGTGGCGCTCAGGAACGGATAGAGCGTGAACGGGTTGTACTCGACGCCGGGCCGCAGCGCCGCCTTGGCGAGCGCGGACACGAACTTCTGCTGGTTGGCCATCCGGCTGATGTCGGAGTTGGCCAGCGAGTAGCGCGAGCGGATCAGCGCCAGCGACTGCTGGCCGTTGAGCGTCTGGCAGCCGGCCGGCAGATTCGCCCCCGAATAGTGGTCCTTGACCGGCGTGTCGAGGCAGAGGTTCACGCCGCCGACGGCGTTGACCACGTTCACCACGCCGAGGAAGCCGATCTCCATGTAGTGGTCGATGCGAACGCCGGTGGCCATCTCCACCGTCTTGGTCAGCAGCACCGGACCGCCGATGGCGTACGCCGCGTTGATCTTGTTCTTGCTCGGCGAATGCGACTTGCCGGAGGAGTCGGTGTAGGCCGGGATGGTGACGTACGAGTCGCGCGGGATCGAGATCAGGTCCGGGCCGGTCGCGCCGTAGTGCAGCAGCAGGACGGTGTCGGTGCGCTGCCCCTGGCTCGAACCGGTGTGGTACTGCGCCTTCTGAGCCGCCGTCATGTCGGAGCGGCTGTCCGAGCCGACGACCAGCCAGTTGGTCCCGGCGCCCTTCGCCGGACGCCCGCTGTAATCGGACAGCGCGGCGACCTTGGTGATTCGCGACGACGCCCACAGCCACGTGCCGACCAGCGTTCCGACGATCAGCAGGACCAGCGCGAGCAGGCTGATCAGGGTGATGCGGAGCCAACGCCGCCGACCGCCGGCGCGCTCGGCCTGCGGCGGCCCGGGAGCCTTGGGCGGCTTGGCCGTCTTCGCGCCACGACCGTAGGTAGAGACGTTGGGAGGCAGCGGGCCGGCGTCAGGAGTGATGTCCTGACGTTGTTGCGGGTCGTGCTCCGGCCACTGCGCCGCCCCGCCGTAGAACCGGTCGGATCCGTCACCGCTCACGTTGTTACCGTACGGCACCACGTTCGCCGACGAGCCGCACCGCCACCGAGATGCGCACTTTCGTGCAGAACCGTAGACATCTTGAAACGTACTTATCGACGGATTTCCAGTTTGCAGCGCGTGACGCCACAGCCTGCGCCATGCCACCGATCTACCGGCGGGCGACAACCGTTCCGTCGGGTGCGGCGAGGAAGACCGCACCTGCCTTGAGGTCCTGCGCGGACGCGACGGCGGCGTCGGTGAGTTCGACCGACTCGGAGACGACCGCCGCGGCCTCCAGCCGGTCCGCGCCCGAGGAGACCGCCATCGCGACGGCGACTTCGAGGGCGGACAGCTTCAGGGAGGGCAGCGCGACCGTCACGGCGGCGTACGTGCGCCCGGTGGCGTCACGGACGGCCGCGCCCTCGGCGGCGCGGTTGCGCGCACGTGCCGAACGGGCCAGGGTGATGATCTTCGCGTCTTCCGGATCGAGCTCATCGGTCGTCATCGGGTCCTCGTGGAGGTCACTTGTCGGTGTCGTCGGTGTTGACCGGGTCGAAGTCGTCAACAGGACGCGAACCGTTGCGGGAATGGTCGGTGGGCTCGGCGCGCGCGGGCACGGTATCGGCTGAGCGGGCATCAGATCCGGAACTGGAGCCGGAGCCGTTCAGCTCCTCCGGTTCGGCGACGCCCTCGTCGTCCTCCGGAACCGGTCGCACCAGCACGGTGCCGATGCGGCGGCGACGGCCCTCGGTGGACTCCGCGGTGATGGTCAACCCATCGACACGCACCGTGGCGCCCGGGATCGGGAC
>JBKOWZ010000130.1:0-8047 GCA_046724665.1 Actinomycetota bacterium | reverse complement strand
GTCCACGGTCCCGTCGCCGCCGTCCGCGACGGGGAAGGCGGTCACGCGCACCTGCGGCGCCTCGCGCCGGACGCCCAGCGCCACATGCTCGGCGACCTCGGCGGCAGTGGCCGAACCTTTGAACTTGTCGGGCGCGATCAGGACGTGCGGGGCCGGCTCGGTTCCCATGGCGCCGACCATATCCGGCATCCTTGGCGCATGAGCACGACGACGGACGGCCCTGACGCGCCCGAGGTGTTCGCGCGGCGGGCCGAGGATCGGGACGCGGCGCCGCAGTTCGTTCTGCCGCTGGTGGTCAGGATCGAGCGCGACGCCCCGCCCGCGCGCACGGACGCGCTGGAGACGGCTGCCCGCGCGGTACTCGCGCTGCTCACGGACGAGCGGTCGGCCGGGGACGGCGAGTGGGCCGAGGCGGTGCGCGACTGGCAGGACGGCCGCATCCGCAAGGTGGTGCGGCGGGCGCGCGGTGCGGAGTGGCGGCGGGCCGAGGCGCTGCCGGGCATCACGGTGCGGGGTGACGCCGCCGAGGTGCGCGTCTATCCCCCGGTGCCGCTCGACGCGTGGCCTCGCGATCTCGCTCGGCTCCAGGTGTCGGGCACGGATCTCGACGATCCGCAGCCGCCGCCCGCACCGGCCGACGACGTGCCGGTGCTGTGGTTCAACCCGGGTGTGCCGATGACAGCGGGCAAGGCGATGGCGCAGGCCGGGCACGGGGCACAGCTCGGCTGGTGGGAGCTGGCGCCGCAGCGCGCGCAGGCGTGGCGGCAGGCCGGATTCCCGCTCGCAGTGCGCGTGGCGACGCCCGCGCAGTGGGCGCGGCTGGCCGCCGCCGGGCTGCCGACCGTGCGCGACGCGGGCTTCACCGAGATCGCGCCGGGGTCGGTCACCGTCATCGCCGAACTCGAACGCCAGTTCACTTAAACCAGCAGCCTTAGAAGCCGGATCCCGCTTCGAAGAACTCCAGCCGATTGCCGAACGGGTCGTGCCCGTGGAAGCGGCAGTGTCCGGGCAGGTCGCAAGCTCAGAGCACGAGTACCAGACGGCCGACGGTGTCGCCTGCGCCGACGCGGGTCAGCGCCTGCGGGATCTCGTCGAACGCCACACGGCCGCCGATCAGCGGCGCGACGGCCCCGGACTCGGCCAGCGCGGTGAGCGCGCTGTGCGCCGCGACGAGTTGCGCGGGGTCCTTGTCGCGGTACAGGCCCCAGTGCAGGCCGAGGATGGAGTAGTTCTTGATCAGGGCGTGATTGAGCGCCGCCGTCGGGATGGTGCCGCTGGTGAAGCCGACGAGCACGATCCGTCCCTCGAAGGCGACGCACTTCGTCGAGCCCGCATACGCGTCGCCGCCGACCGGGTCGAAGACCACGTCCGCGCCACGGCCGCCGGTGGCCTGCTTGACGGCCGCGACGAAGTCCTCGGCGCGCCGGTCGATGACCACGTCGGCGCCGAGCCCGGTCGCCGCCTCGACCTTCCGCGGGCCGCCGACCACCGCGATGACGCGCGCACCCGCCGCCTTGCCGACCTGCACGGCCGCGCTGCCCACTCCCCCGGCGCCGGCGTGCACCAGCAGGGTCTCGCCGGGCTGGATGCGTGCCCTGCGATGCAGGCCGAACCAGGCGGTCTGGTACGCGACGTGCAGCGACGCGGCGGCCTCGTCGCCGAGCACGGCCGGGGCCGGGTAGGTGTCGGCCGCGTCCATCAGGGTGAATTCGGCGAACGTCCCGCTGGGCAGGATCGGGTTGCCGATCACGCGCTCGCCGGCCTTCCAGCCGTCCACGCCCTCGCCGAGCCCGACGATCTCGCCGCACAGTTCGACACCCGGCGTGAACGGCAGCGGCGGACGGATCTGGTAGTGCCCGCGGCACAGCATCACGTCGGGAAAGTTCAGCGCGCTGGCGATCACGCGCACCAGCAGCTGCCCCGGTCCGGGGCTCGGCACGTCCGCCTCGACCTGGTGCAGCACGTCGAGCGGTTCGCCGAGCTCGGTCAGCTGCCACGCCTTCATCTTCATCGGGCACGTCCTTTCCGGCCGTCCGGGGTTAAGCAGCTGCTTACAATGCTCGCGACCGCAACAAATTCACGCGAGGAGGGGTGCGGGTGGTTCAACAGGCCGGTGACCGCGCGGGCCTCGACGAGGCCGAGGCGCGCGATCTGGCGCAGGCGTGGCTGGACGAACCGCTCGCCCCGGCCGCCCGGCGGCTGCTGATCGGCGCGGTCGAGGCGTTCGCCGCGCGCGGGTACCACGCCACGGCGACGCGCGACATCGCGGCGCGCGCCGGCCTGAGCGCGGCCGGGGTTTACGTGCACTTCTCCTCGAAGGAGGAGCTGCTGTACCAGATCAGCCTGATCGGCCACCGCGGCACCGTCCGGGTGGTGCGCGCCGCCGCGGCGGCGGCCCCCGACGACCCGGCGGCCAGGCTGCGCGCGGTCATCAGCGCGATCACGGCCTGGCACGCGCGGTACCACACCACCGCGCGGGTGATCAACTACGAGATGCACTCGCTGACCGAGCGGCACCGCGCCGAGATCGCGACGCTGCGGCGCGAGATCGATTCGCTGGTGCGCGAGACGCTCGACGAGGGGGTCGCGCGCGAGGTCTTCGACGTCGCGGACACCCGCGCCACCACGCTCGCCCTGCTGTCGCTGACCATCGACGTCGCGCGCTGGTTCCGCACGACCGGCGCCCGCGTGCCGGAGGAGTTGGGCGACTTCTACGGGGACTTGGCGCTGCGGATGGTCGGCCACAGCCACTAAGCGTACGCTTAGTGGCTGTTTGGTGAAGCGGGTGCGGGTCGCCCGCGGCCGATGCGTGCGAGGGAAGGGACGGCCGGCCGGTGGCCTTGTTCGACAGCCAGATGTCCGACGGCGAGGTTTTCGACGGCAGAGCTTTCGACGGCAGGGTGGCCCTGGTCACCGGGGCCAGCCGGGGCATCGGCCTCGGCATCGCCAGACGGCTGGTCGCGGGCGGCGCGCGGGTGTGCATCACGGCACGCGGCGCCGACACGCTGGCCGACGCGGTCAAGGAACTCGGCGGCGCGGAACACGCGATCGCCGTACCCGGCAAGAGCGACGCCCCGGAGCACCAACAGGAGGCGGTCACCCGCACGCTCGAGGCCTTCGGCCGGCTGGACATGCTGGTGAACAACGCCGGGATCAATCCCGTGTACGGCTCGATCCTCGACACCGACCCGGCTGCCGCGGCGAAGATCCTGGGGGTCAACGTGCTCGCGCCGCTGGCCTGGGTCCGGCTGGCGCGCGACGCCTGGATGGGTAAGCACGGCGGCGCGGTGGTGAACGTCGCGTCGCTCGCGGGGCTGCACCCCTCCCCCGGCATCGGGATGTACGGGGTCAGCAAGGCCGCGCTGATCCGGCTGACCACGGAGCTGGCCGCCGAGCTCGGCCCGGGCATCCGGGTGAACGCGGTGGCGCCGGCCGTGGTCAAGACGAAGTTCGCCGCCGCGCTCTACGAGGGCCGCGAGGCGGAGGCCGCGTCGGCGTACGCGCTCAAGCGGCTCGGCGTGCCCGAGGACGTCGCCGGCGCGGTCGCGTTCCTGCTCTCGGACCAGGCGGGCTGGATCACCGGGCAGACGCTGGTGATCGACGGCGGCGTCACGCTCGGCGGTGTGTTTTGAGCCTGCCGCCGGTGAAGCTTTCTGAAGCAGGAGTCGTAGTCACCGGGGCAGCACGCGGCATCGGTGCCGCGCTCGCCCGCGCGTTCGCCGCCGAAGGCGCGCGGGTCGTCGTCAACGACGTGGACACAGACGGCGCGCGGGCGCTCGCCGCGGAACTCGGCGCCGCCGCGTACGCGGTGCCCGGCGACGCCGCGAGCGAAGCCGGAGCGGCGCTGCTCGTGCGCTCGGCGCGCGAGCTGCTCGGCGAGGTCGATGTCTACTGCGCGAACGCGGGGATCGGGCCGGCCGGGACCGAGCAGGCGGCCGAAGAGGTGTGGGCGCTCGCCTGGGACGTGAACGTGATGGCGCACGTGCGCGCCGCGCGCGAGCTGATACCCGCCTGGCTGGAACGCGGCTCGGGCTGCTTCGTCGCCACGGTCTCGGCGGCCGGGCTGCTGACCATGCTCGGCTCGGCGCCGTACGCGGTCTCGAAGCACGGCGCGCTCGCGTTCGCGGAGTGGCTGTCCGCGACGTACCGGCACCGCGGCGTCAGGGTCCACGCGGTGTGCCCGCAGGGTGTACGCACCCGGATGCTGAACGAGACCGGTCCGATCGGCGAAGCGCTGCTGGCGGCCGACGCGGTCGAGCCCGAGCAGGTCGCCGCCGCGGTGATCGACGGGCTGCGCGGGGACCGGTTCATGATCCTCCCGCACGCCGAGGTCGCACACTACTACGCGACGCGGGCCGCGGACCCGGACCGCTGGCTGGCCGGGATGAACAAGCTCCAGCGCGGGATAGAGGCCGGGGCCGGGGACGTGTAAGTTTCACAGGACATTGACGCTCCTCGCCAGGCGCGGCCACCATCGTCTGTGCCGTCAGAAGCGAAGGAGCGAGCGTTGCGTGCCAGGACGATCCGCATCAGGAACAGACGTCAGCTGACCATCCGCGCCGCGCTGGCCGCGCTGGGCGCCTTCGTGCTGGCCGCCGCCGCGGTGGTGGCGGCGCAGAGCCCGGCCAGCGCGCTGACCGTCTCGGGCACCCCGAACCCGGTGACCGGCAACGCGACGCACTTCGACGGGCTCGGCCAGCCCTACGGGGGCTGCGGGATGCCGCAGGCGAACCTCGAGACGCAGAACTTCGTCGCGCTCAACGTCTTCAACACCCCCGGCGACTACAACGGCCACACCCGGCCGGTGCCGGCCTCGCAGGCGAGCATCCTGGGCATGTTCGACAACGGCCTCAACTGCGGCCGCTGGGTGAAGGTGAGCATCGGCGACTACTGCACCGGGACGAACGACGGCGCGCCGAACCAGCCCTTCTGCCGCAACGGCTCCTGGGTCTCGGACAGCCTCAACGGCGCGACGCTCGACATGCTGGTGGCGGACAGCTGCGCCGACGGCAACGCCTGGTGCCGCGACGACCCATACCACCTGGACCTGGTGACCAGCTCGCTGAACAACTTCGTGCTCAACGGCTCGCCGGTCGGCCCGGCGCTGGCGAACAAGTGGAACAACCGGCACGTCACCTGGCAGTTCGAGTCGGCGCCGAACTACACCGGCGACATCAACATCGGCTTCCTCCAGGGCTCGCAGACCTGGTGGCCGGCCATCTCCGTCTCGCAC
Source organism: Actinomycetota bacterium (assembly GCA_046724665.1). Classification (GTDB taxonomy): domain Bacteria; phylum Actinomycetota; class Actinomycetes; order Streptomycetales; family Catenulisporaceae; genus Actinocrinis. Next base: position 2,814 of record JBKOWZ010000130.1, on the reverse strand, counting down.
CTGCCGAACGGTATCCACGGCATCCAGTACATGCAGAACGGCACCTGGTCGTCCGCGACGATGGACAGCGACATGGGACAGGCGTACATCATCGCCCCCACCGCGGCGGGCGGCACGCAGTTCCAGATCAAGGTGACCGACTCGGCGGACCAGCCGCTCAACGGCGGCCGGGTCTACAGCTTCTCGCTGCCGGCCTCCTGCGGCTCGCAGTGCAGCGCGCCGTACACGCAGGTGCCCTACACGACGTCGGGCGGCACCGACGGCTCCCCGTCGCCGAGCACCAGCGCCAGCACGAGCCCGAGCCCGAGCCCGAGTGTCAGCGCCAGTCCGTCGCGGTCGGCCTCGCCGAGCGCCTCGCCGTCGCAGAGCTCGTCCTCGGGCGCCAAGTGTGCCGCGACGGTCGCGGTGACCGGTTCGTGGAGCGGCGGCTTCCAGCTCTCGTTCACCATCACCAACACCGGGAGCGTGGCGTTCTCCAGCTGGACGCTCGGCTTCTCCTTCGCGGGCGGCCAGACGGTCGCCGGCTCGTGGAACGCGACCGTGACCCAGTCCGGTGCGAACGTGACCGCGCAATCGGTCAGCTACAACGGAGCGCTCAGCCCCGGCGCGAGCACTTCGTGGGGCATGGTGGTCAACGGCGCAAACCAGCCGCTGATCGGCCTGACCTGCACACCGCACTGACCGGTTGACTGACCGACCGACAGATCGACCAGCCGGCCGCTGGTAGCCGGGGCAGCTCGCCCGGCTACCAGCGGTCGTGCACTTGGGGCCGGATCAGTTCGTCGTAGACGGCGCGCACCGCGGCGTGCGTCTGCGCGGAGAGCGGCGGCAGTTCCGCGGCGGCCGCGTTCGCCCGAGCCTGCTCGGGGTTGCGCGCACCGGGGATCACGACGCTGACGCCGGGCTGGTCCAGGATCCACCGCAGGGCGAACTGCGCGGTGGTGGCGCCCTCGGGCACCAGAGGACGGAGCCGGCGCACCGCCTCGAGCCCGGTTTCGAAATCGACCCCGGAGAAGGTCTCGCCGACGTCGAAGGCCTCGCCGCGCCGGTTGTAGTTGCGGTGGTCGTCGGCGGCGAAGGTCGTGTTCGCGTCGTACTTGCCGGACAGCAGGCCGCTGGCCAGCGGGACGCGCGCGATGATGCCGACGCCGGCCGCCTCGGCTTCGGGCAGCACGCGGTCCAGCGGCTTGAGCCGGAAGGCGTTGAGGATGATCTGCACGCTGGCGACGCCGGGGCGGGCGATGGCGGCCAGCGCCTGGCCGCAGGTCTCGACACTGACGCCGTATGCGGCGATGCGCTTCTCGGCGACCAGTGTGTCGAGCGCGTCGAACACGGCCTCGGAGAGGTAGACGGCGTCCGGCGGGCAGTGCAGCTGCACCAGGTCGAGCGTCTCGACGCCGAGGTTGCCACGCGAGCGGTCGGTCCAGGCGCGGAAGTTGTCGAGGGTGTAGAACGCGGGATCCTGAGCGACCCGGCGGCCCATCTTGGTGGCGACGGTCAGCCCGGCGTCGGGGCGCTCGCGCAGCAGGCTGCCGATGATCTGCTCGCTGCGGCCGTCGCCGTAGACGTCGGCGGTGTCGATGAACGTGACGCCGGCGCCGAGGGCCGCGGTGAGCGTGGCCAACGCGTCGTCCTCGCTCACCTCACCCCAGTCTGCGCCCAGCTGCCAGGCGCCCAGGCCGATCTCGCCGACGCGGCGGCCGGTGCGTCCCAAGACTCGGTGCTCCATGGGTCACACCTTACGCCGAGTAAGATCAGCTGTGTCGAAACTCGTTCATTCACATGGGGGTAAGTCGTGCCCATCATTCGACGCGTGGTCGATGTACCGCATCCGGCGCGTTACTCGCACGCGGTGGTGGCGACCGGTCCGTTGGCGTTCGTCGCCGGGCAGGTCGCGCTCGACGCCGAGGGCAGGCTCGTCGGCCCTGGCGACCTGGCCGCGCAGACCGCGCAGGCGCTGCGGAACATCGAGACCGTGCTGGGCGAACTCGGTGCGGGCTGGGCCGACGTCGTGCGGTTCACCTGGTACATGGTCGATGTGACGGCCATTCAGACGGTCCGCGACGAGCTGGACAAGGTGCTGCGTCCGGCGCTCGGCGACCGGCACAATCCGGCCAGCACGCTGATCCAGGCCGCCGCGCTGTTCCGGCCGGACGTGCTGGTCGAGGTGGACGCGGTGGTCTCCCTGCCGCAGTAGGTAGAAGTTCCTAAGGCTGCTTAGCCGGCGCCGAAGCAGGCGAACGGATCGGTCTGCGCCGAGGCCATCGCGCCGGCGAGCGCGGCGGCGGGAGCGGTGCCGGCGACCAGTGCCTTGTGCAGCGCCGCCATCAGCGGCGCGGCGGTGGCGTCGGGTACGAGGGCACCGCTGGAGATGACCGTGCTGGTGCCCGCGTAGAGCAGCGCGGCGGTGAAGCCGAGGTGTTCGTCGCCGCTGCGGATGTCAGCGCGGCCGACCTCGCAGACGGAGAGGATCACCCGCTGCGGCGGCCTGGTCAGCCGTTGCAGGTCGTAGGCCATCAGCGGGCCGTCGGCCAGGTCGATCCGCGCGAACATGACGTTGCCGCGCTCGTGGTGGCCGTGCGCCGCGAGGTGCACCGTGCGGGCGCCGTCCATCGCGCGCAGCGTCGCCTCGACCGTCGCGGCGCCGCCGCGCAGCACGACCGGTTCGGGGTAGAGGCCTGCGATCGCGGCGACCTCGGCTTCCGCGTGGGCGAGGCGAGGGCCCGCGGCGAGGACGGGACGCCGGTCGGCAGCGGGGTCGGCGCCGGGGCCGGAGCGCTGGGCGCGGCGGGCGGCGAGCCACAGCCTGTCTCT
>JBKOWZ010000132.1:0-9403 GCA_046724665.1 Actinomycetota bacterium | reverse complement strand
GCAGTGCGTCGCCCGCGCCGACCGTGCTGCGCGGCTCGACCTCGGTACCGTGCGCGAGCAGCGCGCCGTCCTCGTCAACGAGCAGCGCGCCCTGCGCGCCAAGGCTGGCGAGCACCGCGCCGGCGCCCCGCGCGCGCAGTTCGCGGGCTGCCTCGATCACGTCGCCGAGGTCGCGCAGCGGTGCGCCGACGGCCTCGGCCAACTCCTCGCGGTTCGGCTTGACCAGACCGGGCCCGGCCGCGACGGCGGACAGCAGCGCCGGGCCGCTGGTGTCCACCGCGACGCGGATGCCCGCGGCGGCGAACTGCGCGGTGAATCCGGCGTAGACGTCCACCGGCACCTGCGGCGGCAGGCTGCCGCACATCACCACCCAGTCGGCAGTGCCCGCGCTGCCGAGCACGGCCTCGGCGACCGCGTGGAACTCGGCGACCGTGAGCGGCGCGCCCGGCTCGTTCACCTTGGTGACGGCGCCGTCCGCCTCGACGAGGGTGACGTTCGAGCGGGTGCGCGCGGCGATCGGCACCGCGACCACCGGCACCTGCTCCTCGGCCAGCAGGCGGACCAGCTGCTCGCCCTCGGCCCCGCCGCACGGGATCACCGCGCGTGAGCCGACGCCGTTGGCCAGCAGCGCCCGCGCGACGTTCACGCCCTTGCCGCCCGGGTCGAGGTGCGCCGAGGCGGCACGCAGCACCGCGCCGCGCTCGAGCGAGGCCACCTCGAGGGTGCGGTCGAGGCTCGGGTTGAGCGTGAGCGTGACGATCATGCCCGCACCACGCGCACGCCCTGCTGTTCGAAGTCCGCCGCCGTCTCGTCGTCGAGCCCGGTGTCCGTGATCAGCACGTCGAGGTCGGCGAGGGTGCCGAAGCGGGCCAGGCAGTCGTTGCCGAACTTGGTGTGGTCGGCCAGCAGCACAGTGCGGCGCGCCGCGCCGATCATCGCCCGCTTCACCGCGGCCTCGGCCAGGTCGGGGGTGGTCAGGCCGTGCGCGGCGGACACGCCGTTGGTGGCCATGAACGCCACGTCCACGCACAGCTGCGCCAGCGGCGCGAGCGACCACTCGTCCACGGTCGCCAGCGTGCGCCCGCGCACCCGGCCGCCGAGCAGCAGCACGGTCAGGTTCGCCCGGGTGGCGAGCTTGGTGGCCAGTGCGGGGGAGTTGACCACGACGGTCAGCTCGCGATCCGCGGGCAGCGCCTCGACCAGTCGGCCGGTGGTGGTCCCGGCGTCGATGACCACCGAGCCCTCCTCGGGCAGTTCGGCGAGAGCCGCCTTGGCGATGCGCTCCTTCTCCGCGGTCATCACCGCGTCACGGGTGGCCACCGCGGGCTCGAAGCCCAGCCGCTCGACCGGGATCGCGCCGCCGTGCACCCGCCGCACCACGCCGGCCCGCTCCAGCACGGTCAGGTCCCGCCGTACCGTCTCGGTGGTCACCGCCAGCTCAGCGGCCAGGCTCACCACGTCCACCCGGCCGTCGGCACGCGCCTTGGCGAGGATGGCCTGCTGACGCTCCTCCGCGTACATGATATTGGATTCACCGCCAATCGATGTTGTCTTTGCATTGTTTACACCCGGATATGTGGCTAGTCAACGAAACCAACAGAAACACAGCAGACCGGTGGCATAACCACGGCGGCACGCGGCCCCGACGCTTCGACGGCCGCCGCCAGCTCGTAGTGCAGCACTGATGTTCGGCCCCTCATGGGGGATGCCTGCCAGAGCTGCTCGGCCTCGCGAATCCGCACCGCGCCGACCCGAGCTTTTCGGACTGATCTGGCCGGATTCGGGGGATTCGGGGGGGTAAGGGGAAGGAGGCGACTGTGGCCGGGACAGTCGTGCACTGGCTGCTTGGCGTGGCCCTGGCCACGGTCGCCTCCATCGCGGGCCGCAGGCTGCTGCGGTGCGCGTGGCCGCAGCGGCTCCGGCTCCGACTTCGGCCACGCGCCGAGACCTCAAGCGACCAGCAGTCGAACGTCGCTGTCCACGCCTCTAGCGTCTATGACTCCGCGGTTCACATCGTGACGGCGCTCGGCATGGCCGCGATGCTGGCGCCCGCTGATGCGATTCCGGCGCCCGCGCTGCGCTGGGGCTACGGCGGCTTGGCGCTGGTGCTGCTGCTGACCTCGCGCGGCGTTCACCGCGTGCACCACGCCGCGATGGCGGGTGTCATGGCGCTGATGGCCGGCTCGCCGCACCGCGCCGTCCCGGCCGTGTCCACGGCCATGTCCCCGCGCATGGCGCCTGGCATGATGATGCCGCCGATGCCGTCGGGCGCGCATGGCTCGTCGCCGATCCTGCTCGCCGCCTTCGGCTACGTCTGCGTGTCAGCGCTCGTCATCGCGTGGCGGCTGCCCGCTCCCGTGCACCGCGGTCACACTGACGCCGTCGGGCGCTCCTGCGAGATCGCCATGTTCCTGAGCACGGCCGTGATGCTGCTCCCGATGATCTAGCGGGCTAGAAGCGCGGCTCGCCGACGTGGACGATCCGCACGCCGAGCGGGACGAGCGAGATCGGGATCAGCTTGAAGTTGGCCAGCGCCAGCGGGATGCCGATGATCGTCAGGAACAGCGCGACGCCGGTGGCCAGGTGCCCGATCGCGAGCCACCACCCGGCGAGCACGATCCAGAGCACGTTGCCGACGCACGAGGCCGCGCCGGCGTCCTCGCGCACCTCGATCGTGCGCCCGAACGGCCAGAGCGCGTAACCGGCGATGCGGAAGGCCGCGATGCCGAACGGGATGGTGATGATGAAGATGCAGCAGATCACGCCCGCGAGCACGTAGAGGAGGGCCATCCAGATCCCGCACAGCACTAGCCAGATGACGTTCAGCACGAGTCTCATATGACCAGAACACCGCATCTTGACGTTTACCGCATGTGGACACGGCGCGCGCGGCGTGGACAGCGTCGGTCCGGACCGCGAGAATGGCCGGGAATCAGACCGGAAGGGCGGGGGCGGAAGGGCGGCGGTCGTGGTGACCGTGATCAGCGGGGGCGAGCGCGAAGGCGCGTATTCGCCGTTCCGCGCGGTGCGCGCCGGCAACGCCTTCGAGGAGACCGTCGAGCGCATCCTGCACGCGGTAAAGCTCGGCGCGGTGCCTCCCGGCGAGCGGCTGCCGCCGGAACGTGAGCTGTCCGCGATGCTCGGCGTGAGCCGGGACACGCTGCGCGAGGCGATCAGGGCCCTGGCCGCCGAGGGGATCGTGGAGAGCCGACGCGGCCGCGGCGGCGGAACGTACGTGTTGCGCCGTCCGTCGCACCCCGCGGACGCGCCGCTCAGCGCGGTCGTCGATGGCCTGCCGGGCGGCCTCGACGAAACTCTGGTCTTCCGCCGAGCCGTGGAGACCGGCGCGGCCGAGGCCGCCGCGCTGCGTACCCTCTCCGCCGCCGAACGCCGTCTGCTGCAAGCGCGCACCACCGAGGCCGAGGCCGCCGACCTGGCCGACTACCGGATCGCCGACACGCGCTACCACCTGGCCGTGGCCGAACTGTCCGGCTCCCCGCAGCTGACGGCCGCCGTGGCGCAGGCGCGGCTGCGAATCAACGACCTGCTCGACACGATCCCGATGCTCGCGGTCAACCTCAAGCACTCCGCGGTACAGCACCAGCGGATCACCGCCGCGATCCTCGGCGGCGACCCCGACACCGCGCGGCGTGCGATGGCAGAGCACGTAGACGGTACGGCCGTGCTGCTGCGCGGCTTCCTGGCCTGACATCACTCGAACCCGCGTCGCCCGAGCCCCCGACTCCGTCAGACCCGGCAGCCTCCCACGCCCTTGCCATGCGCGGCTCTTGACAGCGGGCCGCCGAGCGGCACACTAAGAAGCCTAAAGGACGGCTCCTCGTCCATTCGGCTCGCACCGCCACGCGTCACGCACGTCTGTCGCAGGACGCTGCACCCCCGCGATCCTGCACAACCGCACCTCCCAGCACCGGACCCACACCCCGGCCGCTCCCGCACGGCCGCGTCCAGGAGGCTCGCATGTCGATCGACGATCCCGTCGCGCCCGACGACCGTGTGGCGTCCGCCGGCCTCACCGCCGACGAGCGGCGCCTGCACGAGCTGGGCTACGCGCAGGAGCTGCGCCGCACCATGTCCGGCTTCTCCAACTTCGCCGTCTCCTTCACCATCATCTCGGTCCTCAGCGGCTGCCTGACCCTCTACGGCTACGGCATGAACACCGGCGGCCCGGCGCTGATCACCTGGGGCTGGCCCGCGGTGGGCCTGATGACCCTGCTGGTCGGCCTGGCGATGGCCGAGGTCTGCTCGAGCTTCCCGACCGCCGGCGGCCTGTACTACTGGTCGGCGAAGCTCGCCGGGCGCAACGCGGCCGCCTGGTCCTGGTTCACCGGCTGGTTCAACTTCCTCGGCCAGGTCGCGGTCACCGCAGGCATCGACTTCGGCGCGGCCTTCTTCATCAACTCCTTCGCCGACCTGCAATGGGGCTTCGCCGCCACGCCGGGCCACACCATCGCGATCTACGCCGGGGTGCTGCTGCTGCACGGCCTGCTCAACACCTTCAACGTCCGGCTGGTCGCCCTCCTCAACGGCGTGAGCGTCTGGTGGCACATCCTCGGCGTGCTCGCCATCGTGATCACGCTGGCCGTGGTGCCGTCCAAGCACCAGTCCGCGTCCTTCGTCTTCGGCCACTTCGTCAACAACACCGGCTGGACCTCAGGCTTCTACGTCGGCATGCTCGGCCTGCTACTCGCGCAGTACACCTTCACCGGGTACGACGCCTCCGCGCACATGACCGAGGAGACGCACCGCGCCGCGACCAGCGGCCCGCGCGGCATCGTGATGTCCATCCTGGTCTCGCTCGTCGCCGGCTGGATCCTGCTGATCGGGATCACCTTCGCCATCCAGGACTACGGCGGCGAGGTCGGCTCGTCCACCGGAGTGCCGCCCGCGCAGATCTTCATCGACGCGGTCGGCGTCACCGGCGGCAAGCTGCTGCTGCTCGTGGCGATCGGCGCGCAGCTGTTCTGCGGCATGGCCTCGGTCACCGCCAACTCGCGGATGATCTACGCGTTCTCCCGGGACGGCGCGCTACCCGGCTCCGCCTTCTGGCACCGGATCAACAAGCGCACCCGCACGCCCACCAACGCGGTCTGGCTCGGCGCGGGCGGCGCGTTCCTGCTCGGCCTGCCTGACCTGTGGAACAGCACCGCCTACGCGGCGGTCACCTCGATCGCCGTGATCGGGCTCTACATCGCCTACGTGCTGCCGACCTTCCTGCGGCTGCGTCAGGGCTCGCGGTTCGAGCGCGGCCCCTGGCACCTGGGCCGCTGGTCGAGGCCGGTCGGGATCGCGGCGGTGGCATGGGTAGCCTTCATCACGGTGCTGTTCATGCTGCCCACCACCTCGCCGATCACGTACCGCAACTTCAACTACACCGTGGTCGCCGTCGCCGTGGTGCTCGGCTTCGCCGGGATCTGGTGGCTGGTCTCGGCCAGGCACTGGTTCACCGGGCCGAAGGTCCAGGGCAGCGCCGAGGAACTGGCCGCCATCGAGGCGGAACTGGGAGCCGTCTGACATGCCGGTGCCGGGGACGCGGTCCCGCCGGGGGATGCTCACCCTCGACCAGCTGCGCGCGCTGGTCGAGGACGGCGCCGTCGATACGGTCGAGGTAGCCATCACCGACATGCAGGGCCGGTTGCAGGGCAAGCGCCTTTCCGCCGAGTACTTCCTCGAGCACATCGCCGGCCACGAGGCCGAGGCGTGCAGCTACCTGCTCGCCGTGGACGTCGAGATGAACACCGTTGACGGCTACGCCCTCTCGTCCTGGGAAACCGGATACGGCGACTTCGCGCTGCGCCCCGACCTGTCCACGCTGCGGCTGGCGCCGTGGCTGCCGGGCACCGCGGCGGTGCTGGCCGACGTGCTGTGGCACGGCGGTGAACGCGGCGGCGAACCGGTCGCCGTCTCGCCGCGGCAGCTGCTGCGCCGCCAGCTCGACCGGCTCGCCGAGCGCGGCCTGGCCGCGTACGCGGGCACCGAGCTGGAGTTCATCGTCTTCCGAGACAGCTACGAGCAGGCCTGGAGCAAAGGCTACCGCGATCTGACGCCGGCCAACCAGTACAACGTCGATTACTCCATGCTCGGCACCGCCCGGATCGAGCCGCTGCTGCGCGCGATCCGCACCGCGATGGGCGGCGCCGGGATGTACGTCGAGTCGGCGAAGGGGGAGTGCAACCTCGGCCAGCACGAGATCACATTCCGCTACGCCGACGCTTTGACCGCCTGCGACAACCACGCGCTGTACAAGACCGGGGCCAAGATCATCGCTGCCGACCACGGTATGAGCGTCAGCTTCATGGCGAAGTACGACCGGCGCGAGGGCAACTCGTGCCACGTCCATCTGAGCCTGCGCTCGGCCGACGGCGATGCGCCGGTGTTCACCGGTGCTGGAGGAGGGGACGAACAAGGGGGAGCGGTGCACGGCCGCTCCCCCCTGTTCGAGCACTTCCTCGCCGGCCAGCTGGCCGGTCTTCGGGAGCTGACGCTGCTGCACGCGCCGAACATCAACTCGTACAAGCGGTTCGTCGCCGGAAGCTTCGCGCCGACGACGATCGCCTGGGGCCGCGACAACCGCACCTGCGCGCTGCGGGTCGTCGGCCACGGCCGGGACCTGCGCGTGGAGAACCGCGTCCCGGGCGGCGACGTGAACCCGTACCTCACGGTCGCGGCGATGATCGCGGCGGGGCTGGACGGCATCGAACGGGAACTGCCGTTGGAGCCCGAATTCGTCGGCGACGCGTACCGTGCTTCCGATCGGCCTCAGGTTCCTGCGACACTGCGCGAGGCTGCGGACCTGTTCGCGCACAGCGAACTGGCCGCGCGTGCCTTCGGCAAGGACGTCGTCGCGCACTACGTCAACGCCGCGCGTGTGGAGCTCGACGCCTTCGACGCAGCCGTGACCGACTGGGAGAAGTACCGGGGGTTCGAACGCCTGTGAACGCACCGAACGCAACACCTGCGACACCCGCGACAAATCCAGCGATCCCGATCATCAACACCCAGACCTTCATCCGCGACATCGTCAACCCCGCCACCGCCGAGGTCATCGCGGAGATCGGCGAGGCCGGCGCCGTCGGGGTTGACGCCGCCGTCGAGCGGGCCAAGCGCGCCTGGCCGGCCTGGCGCGACCTGGCGCCCGGCGACCGTGCCAGGCTGCTGCGACGCTTCGCCCGCGCGGTCGATGAAGACCTCGAACACCTTGCGCGGCTGGAGGTCGCCAACGCGGGACACACGATCGCCAACGCCCGCTGGGAGGCGGGCAACGTGCGTGACGTGCTCGAGTACTACGCGGGCGCGCCGGAGCGGCTGTTCGGCCGGCAGATCCCCGTGCCCGGCGGAGTGGACCTGACGTTCAAGGAGCCGCTCGGCGTGGTCGGTGTGATCGCGCCGTGGAACTTCCCGATGCAGATCGCGGGCTGGGGTGTGGCTCCGGCGCTGGCAGCCGGCAACACCGTGCTGCTCAAACCGGCGGAACTGACCCCGCTCAGCGCACTGCGACTGGCCGAGCTGGCCCTGGAGGCGGGCCTGCCGCAGGACGTCTTCCAGGTCGTGCCCGGTCGCGGTCCGCTGGCCGGGGCGCGCCTGGTCGAGCACCCGGACGTGCGCAAGATCGTGTTCACCGGCTCAGCTGCGGTCGGCCGCGGCGTGATGGCCCGCTGCGCCGCGCAGGTCAAGCCGGTGACCCTGGAACTCGGCGGTAAGAGCGCCAACCTGATATTCGCGGACTGCGACTTGGAGCGGGCCGCGGCGAGCGCGCCGTACGCCGTCTTCGACAACGCGGGCCAGGACTGCTGCGCGCGTTCACGCATCCTCGTCGAGCGCTCGGTGTACGAGCGGTTCATGGAACTGCTCGAACCGGCCGTCGCCGGCGTGCGGGTTGGCGATCCGGCGGCCGAGGGCACCGAGATGGGTCCGCTGATCTCCGCCGAGCACAGGCAACGCGTCGCCGCATACGTACCCGAAGACGCACCGGTCGCGTTCCGCGGCAGTGCGCCGGAAGGCCCCGGATTCTGGTACCCGCCGACGGTGCTGGCCCCGGTCGCGCCGGACGCCCCGGCCGCCGTCGAGGAGATCTTCGGGCCCGTAGTCGTGGTGATCCCCTTCGAGGACGAGGCCGACGCGATACGCCTGGCGAACGCGAGCGAATACGGGCTCTCCGGCTCGCTCTGGACCCGCGACCTGGGCAGGGCGCTGCGCGTGGCCCGCGCGATGGAGACCGGGAACCTGTCGGTCAACTCGCACTCCTCGGTGCGCTACTGGACGCCGTTCGGCGGCTACAAGCAGTCCGGCCTCGGCCGCGAACTCGGCCCGGACGCCCTCGACGCGTTCACCGAGACCAAGAACGTCTTCATCGCAGACATCTAATATCAGCTAAAGAACGGGACGGGACGGCACCAATGGTCGAGCGCTACACGGGCAGAGTCGCGGTCGTCACCGGTGGCGGCAGCGGCATCGGATTGGCCTCCGTGCGCCGCCTAGCCGCCGAGGGTGCCCACGTGGTCGTCGCAGACGTCGATGAAAAAGCGGGCCGCGTGGCCGCCGAAGAGGTGGACGGCCTGTTCGTGCACACGGACGTGACGGATCAGGAGCAGGTCGAGGCGCTCTTCCAAGCAGCCGTGGACACCTACGGCTCGCTCGACGTGGCGTTCAACAACGCGGGCATCTCGCCGCCCGACGACGACTCGATCCTGGAGACCGGCCTCGACGCCTGGCGCCGGGTGCAGGAGGTGAACCTGACCTCGGTCTATCTGTGCTGCAAGGCGGCGATCCCGCACATGTTGCGCCAGTACGAGGAGCGAGGCCGTAAGGGTTCGATCATCAACACGGCATCCTTCGTGGCGCTGATCGGCGCGGCGACGTCGCAGATCTCATACACAGCGTCGAAGGGAGCGGTGCTCGCACTCTCCCGCGAACTCGGCGTGCAGTTCGCCCGGCAGGGCATCCGCGTCAACGCACTGTGCCCCGGCCCCGTAGACACGCCGCTGCTGCGCGAGCTGTTCGCCAAGGACCCCGAGCGCGCCGCACGCCGTCTGGTGCACGTCCCCGTCGGCCGCTTCGCCGCCCCGGAAGAAATCGCCGCAGCGGTGGCGTTCCTCGGCAGCGACGACGCGTCCTTCATCACGGCGTCGAGTTTCGTCGTGGACGGCGGCATCACCGGAGCCTACGTAACCCCTCTCTAACCCGCCCCCCTGTAACCTGACCCCCCTGTAACCTGACCCCGCTCTAACCCAACCTCCTCTAACCCGACCCTCCTCCAATCTAACCTGCTAACCATTCACCGTCCGATAATATGACGCGCATGACTATCATGATAAACGGGTGTGGACTGTTCGGTGCATCCTCGCAGGCCAGTCGGGTAAATTAAGGCCCTGCATGAAGGATTGAG
>JBKOWZ010000263.1:0-11697 GCA_046724665.1 Actinomycetota bacterium | reverse complement strand
GCGACCTCGGTAGCCGGGAACCGGTTGCCGACCACGACCGAGTACCAGCCGTCCTGCGCCGAGTCCGTGGCGGCCTGCGCGGAGGTGTCGGTATGGCGTACGTGGGCCAGCAGCTTCGCCTCGTCGGCGGTCGGGGCGAGCGCCGTGAACACCTCGCGGAGCACGACCACGCTGGTCATCGTGCTCTGCATCAGCTCCGGCGGGATCGAGCCGCGGTCGATCGCCGGCGCGAGGACGCCGGGCGGCTGCGTGCCGACGAAATCGGCGACCGTGCTCACGCGCAGCGCCTGTCCGGTCGTCGGGTCGGGCACGGTCTCGCCGGGGCGGAAGGTGAGCAGCGCGACCCACGGGACTGCCGGATCGCCGCCCGGCCGCGGCCGTTCCCAGGGCAGTGTGCGGCGGTTGAGCACCAGGGACGGCAGCGTGGCGCCGAAATCGCCGGCGCCGTCGGCGGGCGGATACAGCTCGCCGACGTCCCCAGGCTCCAGGGCGAAGCGCGGCGCGTCGACCGTGAAGTCCTGGGTGCGCGGCGTGAAGTAGGCGCCGGTGGCGAGACCGTCGATGCTCTGGGTCGCGGTCAGGCGGTAGGAGCCCGCGACCAGGCTCGGCCGGACGCCGTCGTAGAACTGGACGAAGCCCGGCGGCAGCGGCGCCGACCCCACCGCGGCGCCCACGGTCGTCTGACTCACCGGTTCTCCCCTCGCCATCCGTCGGCGCCCAGCCGCGCCCGCGTTTTGTCAGAGCACTGTCTCAGCTCGCCGCGCCGGCCAGCAGCGGCTGGTCGGCGAACTCGGTCGCCGCCGAGGCCGCGAACCGGGAGACCGCGCCGTTCGTCGTCGGCGCCGCGCCCAAGGCGGTCAGGTCCGCGAACAGCGCGGCGCGCGCGGACTGCGCGGCCGGCGAGGCGAACTGTCCGCTGATGGCGCTTACCGCGTCGCCGTGCGCGGCGGCCTTGCCGGACGGCGCGGCCGCCGAGGTGAGCGGCAGCGGGCCGCCGGGCGGGACCTGCACGATACCCAGCACGTTGACCGCGTCGATCGGCCCGGCGCTCCATCCGTGGGTCGGCTGCGGTGCGGCCAGCGTCAGCCCGGTCAGCGCTCCGGGCACCAGCTGCGCGTCGCCCGGATCGAGCGAGCGGCCGTCGCCGGTCCCCCACAGCGCCTTGGGCACATTCGAGACGATGGAGGTGACGCTCCAGCCGCTGCCGGCCAGGTCCACCTCGCCCGGTGCGGCGCCCTGAGTTCGGGTGAGCACGACGCGCTGATTCACTGTCAGGCCGGTGCGCCGCATCGGGCGGATGTCGACCGTCTCGCCGGTCAGCGCCGCCGGCTTCGCCGCGGAGCCGAGGAACACGTTCGTCGACGGCACCGCGTTGCGCAGCGTCAGCACGAAGCCGTCGGCGCGCACCGCCCACACCGCGCTCTGGTCCGGCGGCGCCGTCCGCCGCTTGTCGTTTTCGCCCAGTGGGACCGCCAGGCCCGCCGCCGCGGCGAAGGTGGTGCCGGCCGTCGGGGCGGGCAGCAGCGCCTGGAACCCGGGCCAGTCGAGCGGCGGCGGGTCGGCGTTCTCCGGCGCGCCGAAGGCCACGGTGAAGGTGATGATCCACAGCCGCACGGTCACCGTGCCGCCGGTCGGCGGGCCCCACAGCGTGAGGTCGGCGCCCGCTTCCAGATACAGCGTCTGCGTGGTGAACAGCAGGTTCATCTCGTAGGCGACCCCGATGCTCACCCCGATGCCGGCCCGGAAGTGGAACGGGCTCCAGCTGACGATCAGGTCCGCGTGCGCGGTGAACCAGGCGGTGAGGTTCCCGTCGTGGTAGCGCACGTCGAGCGAGCCGCCCGCCATGATCGCCGAGGGAGTCAGAGCGAAGTACGCGCTGCCCGAGATGGTGATCGCCGAGTCCAGCGACCAGGAGAAGCCGACCCGCGGCACCACCGGATAGTGCGCCGGGGGCGTGAAGGCCGGGTGGTAGCCGCCGAGCGCGACCACGAAGTCCCCGGCGTGCTCGCTCTCGCCGAACCACATGTAGAAGGCGAACCCGCCGGTCAGCACGCACGCCGGGTCGATCAGATAGGAGTTGCGGGTCAGCACGGCCGTCACGCCGAGGAAGCCGTCGTCCGGGCGGAACAGGGCCCGCAGTTGCAGCTCGATCTGCGCGTAAGGACGCTGCGCGGTGGAGTTGGGGAAGCGCGCCGTGGACACGCCGAGCAGCAGTACCGTCAGGCCGTTGCCGAACTCGGCCAGCAGCAGCGCGGTCGAGTCGAGCTGCTGGAAGGTGGTGAACCGCACGCCGGCGGCGAGCCAGGTCTGGCCCGGCGCCGGCCTGATCCACGGGTCCGGCTCGCCGCTGAGCGCCGCGAGCGCCTGCGCCGGGGTGCCGTTCGGCCCGCCAAGCCGCGAGGGATCGAACAGCGCGGCCACCAGCGGGAAGTCGGATACCTGCTCGGCCGTCGGGATCCGCACCGTCGAGTTGTAGCCGAAACCGCCGGCCAGCGCGGTGACGAAGAAGGCCGGCGGGCCGCCGAACGAACCGGCGGCCTTGAGGAACAGGAACATCGACGGATGGCCGTCGGCCTCGGCGTAGGAGCCGAACGCCAGCGCGCTCCAGTTCGCCGCCGAGACCACCGCCGAGCCGTCGTACTGGAAGTCTGCGCCCCCGGCCGGCGTCACCGCGCCGAAACCGCCGCCGATCGCGAGCGGCGGCTCGGCGAAGTCGACGGTCAGGCCGCGCAGGTCGAAGCGCGGCGCGAAGGTGGTGACCGGCGAGCCGACCGAGGCGCCCTGGAGCACCAGGCTCAGCCCGCCGGCCTGTAGCGAGGCGTCCAGCGCGAACCAGAGCGCGCCCTCCCCGTAGCGGGCGCCGACCCGGGAGACCGTGAGCGGGCCGAACGCCTTCTCCACCCGGAACCAGACCGTGCCGTCCGCGTCCGCCGCGGGCCGCGCCACCACACCGCCGGCGCCTGACGAAGCGCCGAGAGTCGTGCCGCTCGGCGCGAGCGCACCGGCACCCGTGCCGGCGGACCCGGCGGGCTGTGCGGTACCCAGGGCGAGCGGGATCGTCTGCTGCCCGAACCGCACGATCGCGGACAGCGCCACCTGCGCGGCGGTGCCCTGCGCCGGGAACCGCGGGTAACCGGCCGGGACGAGAGCGTTGGCCGCGGCGGCGGTCGCGGCGGACAGCGGCTCGCTGGAGACGACCGCCTGGATGTCCTCGACCCCGAACGTGTCGTCCTCACCCAGCGTCTCGCCGAGCAGCGGGATGTCGGACAGGTCGATCGGGTGCCCGATGGCGACCGCGAAAGCGTAGACGTGGCCCGGTTCGGTGGGCTCGGCACCGGTGGAACCAGCATCGAGCGAGGGCAGCGCGACGAACACCGCGTCGCCGTACGTCTCAGACCGCGCGGCGATCAGCAACTCGCCCTTGCTCACGTTGTAGCTGAAGTCGGCCGCCTTCAGCCGCAGGTCGAGCCCTTCGGGGATCGCCGGGGCGGGCAGTGCGAGCGCTTCGGCCAGGTCGGCGAACCCGAGGAACGTCTGGTCGTCCGGCGCCGCCCAATGCGCCGCGAGCCGCACATCGCCGCCGCGCTGCGCGGTGTCGAACGCGACCTGGAACGTCAGCGAGCCGATCGTCAGAGTTCCGCTGAACTTGGCCGCGTACCCGGCGGTGCCGACAGTCGTGTCAGGACCCGTCGACGCGCGCGCGGCGCTGGTGATCGCGATGCCGACTTCGAGTGTCGCGGTGGCTCCGGCGATCTGGAAGTCCCCGGTGATGCCGAAGGTGAGGTCACCGGTGCCCGTCTGGAAGCTCGCGGTCACGTACGTCAGCGTCATGCTCCGCAGCGGCGCCGGCACCGCGGCGATGCCGTAGTCGCTGCCCAGCGAGCCGATCAGATCCGACATCACCGGTTCGCTGGAGTTCCACATGGTGCCCTCGAAGCTCCAGCCCGTGGTGTCGTCCACGTATTCGGCTTCGAGCCCCAGCGTGATGGACGGTCCGAGGTCGAACCGCGCCAGGACCGAGCCGCTCAGCCCGCCCCAGGAGGTGCGGCCGAGGCTGAGCGCGAGTTGCTGGAGCGTGACGGGACCGACGGTCCACACGTCGCTGAGGGCGAGGTTCGCCGAGTAGCTGCGCTTCGCCAGGTTGGCCGCGAACGACGCCGCGCTGATCGACAGTGCGGAAGGCAGGCCGGCTGCCGGCAGCCCCAACGAGGTGAGCACGTCTACCGCACGCACCGGATCGCCGTTGTGCAGACTGCCGGCGACTCGCAGGTCCGGTAGCGACAACACGACGTCGAACCGCAGCGCGCCCAGGGTGATCAGCGTGCCGATCCTGACGGAATTGAGTGTCAACTCATTGACGTCGAAGGCGAGTTCGACGCTGCTGATCGCGGCGTCCAGGTCGGCGGCATCGAGGTTGAGCGCGGCGAGGCCGGAGTTGGCGCCGCTGGTCAGCGCCCGTCCGCCGGCCCACGAGGCCAGTGCGGCGAGGCCAGGGAACGCCGTGCCGTCGGCGGGCCGCGCGAAGGCGGTCCACACCGCGGCGTCGTTGATCCGCACGCCGATCCGCATGGCCACGCCGCCGACGGCGATAGTGCCGATCACGCTGGCCAGCCACCGCCCGGGGCCGATCGCGGCCTGCACCGTGACGCCGTCCAGTTCGAGCATGCCGGTGATCACGGTCCACCGCGCGTCCGGGACGTGCACGGTGAAACCGAGCAGCGGGGCGTAATCGGTACCCGGATAGAAGGTCAGCGTCAAATCCCCGGGGGCGACGCTCGCCGTGAGCTGGAACGCCGGCGGCAGAACGGGCAGGCCTGCCAGCGGCCCCGGCGCGCCGGCGGTGGTGCCGTACCCCAGATCGAGCAGTTGCAGAGCGCTGACCTGGGCCGCGGTGGCCGGCGTGAGCTGCCAGGCGGTCAGCGGTGAGCCGTCATACGCGCGGGTCGGCACTGAGGTGAGTACCACGTCGATCGGATCGCCGACGGTCAGCGTGCCTTGCGCGGTGGCTGCCGCCGTAATGGTCACCGTTCCGTCAGCAGCCGTGGTCTCGGTCACGGTGAGGGTGAGGTGTGTGACCGGGACTGTCACCGGGTCGGTGCCGCCGAGCCCGGTGACCGGCCACTGCGCGGCGATGGTGCCGGAGACGGTCAGCACTGCGCCGCTCAGCACGACACCGCTGGCATCGGGCGCGATCGTCACGGTACTGACGGGCATCGCGGCCACGAACGCGGACAGCTGCGCGGGCAGCTGAGGGTCCTGCGCGGCCAGCGTGAGCGGTTCGCCCGCCGAATCCAGGTACTGTTTCAGTGCGTCCAGCTCAGTCATCTCACCGGCCCTCGCTCTCGTCGCTCGGCCACGCTCACCAGCGCACTTCGTGGACGGCGAAGGCGCCTGGCTCGTATCCGAGCGGAGGATAGAAGTCGGAGAAGACCGTTCGGTAGAAGCGTTCTTCGACCGGCTCGGTGCTCCCCGCCTCACCCACCACGATCCGGATGTCGCCGCGTGTACGGTCCTCCTCGAAGTTGTCGACCGGGTTGTCGCCCGCGATGTAAGCCCGGTTGCCCGCCTCCCACTGGTCGACCGAGCCGTCTGTGAGAGGCGGCTCTCCGAAGTCGACGTCCGGCGACGCCGGGACGTCGTCGCGGTGAACTCGGCAGTTGGTGAGGAAGAGCAGCCTTACCGAGGAGCCGTACAGCCGGTCGATCACGTCCTGGGTGGGGTGGTCGTGGCTGCTGCCACAGGAGATGTAAGCGGCTTTCGGCAGGAGGCTTTGCAGCATGTGATCGGAGGTCGATGTGCTCGCGCCGTGGTGCCCGGCCTTGAAGGCGATCACCGGCGGCGGAGGGGCGGGAGCGGGCAGCGTCCCGCCGGCGCCGTCAGGCAGCGGCCAGTTCAGCAGCGCGGCGCTGAGCGGATCCTCGCCCTGAGACGGCATGTCCCCACCGGTGAAGTAGAGGAAGTCGTTGAACCGGATCATCAAGCCGATGCTCATGCAGTTGGAGACATCGCCGCCGCCGCTGTACGGCAGCGGATTTCCCGCACCTTGCCATACCGCGCCTTCCGTCTTGCCGTACGGACCGGAGACCACGACGGCGTAGGGAGCGTTGGCCGCCGGCGGGGCAGCGCCACCCCAGAACAGTTCGGTGCCGAGCGGTGGCTTCAGGGCGGTTCGCTGCCGTCTGACGCCCGGCATGGCCAGGCCGGCCGGGGACCCGTTTTGCAGTCGGCCTTTGACCGCCGCGTAGTACACGTCCTTCGCCGAGGCCACGTCCCCGATGTCCACCACGGTCGTGTCGTTGTACATGCCGTAGGTCCAGAACTCCGCGCCTCCCGGAACCTGGTTGCGGAACTGCTGGAAGACCGCTTCGGCGATGGCCTCCTCGGCGTCGGCCCGGTCGACGTACGCCTCGGCTGCGGCGGCCGCGGCCGCTCTGGCCGCGTTCTTCGACTTTATCGGCGTGGTGAACAGCGTCGGGTTGCCGAATTTGCGTTTTCCCAGTTTCTCGATGGCGGCCTTGAGACCGTCTTCCGCCGCCGCCGCGATCGACACCCCGCCCGACTTCAGCTTGACCGCGGTGTTGTAGATGTCGAACTCGGCGTCGCCCCACGAGCCGTGTATCGCCCCGTACACGGCGCACGCCACCCGCCTTGCGACCAGCGTGGAGTCGCCTTCGTCACCGTTGTTGGTCGCGGCTATCTGCTGCCGGTCGGCATAGGGAGCCGCGACTCTCGCGATCTCCAGGCAGACCGCGGTCAGGTTGTCGGCGAAGAAGAGGCCTGCCACGCCGCCGGAGTGGTCGGTGTCGACATGGGTCACCAGCACGACATCCGGTCCCCGGTCGCCTGTCAGGCGTCTGACGTTCTCGTGCACGGTCCTCGCCGCGGCCGGCAGCCCTCCGTCGATCAGGATCGACCTGAAGGCGCCCACTTCCTTGTTCTGGGCGACGACCAGCGCTGATTCGCCCACCCCCACGTCGAAGACGTGAATCTCCAACGTCCACGGCATGCCGTGGCCCCCTCCCCTCGGCGCCGCAAACACGCGACGAGGTGAACTCTCGTGGCTCAGCGTCCCGAGGTCAACGGGCTCGGTCGTGCTCGCGGCCGCCCTCACCGCGCATCCGCACGCCCTTCGCGTGCTGGCCAGTGTTCTGGTATGACCCCACGGATGTCGTGATCGAGTTGCCACTGGTGGTGCCGTGGACATGCCAGCCTTCCGGGCGGGTACACGCTGCGATGCCCTTCTCGTGTCCTCGGCGAGCGAATGGGTCTCACACACAATCTCGACTGCCATACTTGCTTCCATTCGGTAGGTCGCTGCTCAAGCCGCCGGCGGGAGAGGACGCCCGCCCCAGCGGACGCCCTTTTCGCTGCGGCGCGCCTCCAGCGGTCGGATCGGACGTCAGCGCACATCGGACCATGGAGGTAGGTGGTTCTCTCATGACGCCCGGGTGCGGCTGGCCGGGTGCGGTGTGAGGTATCAGGGCTCTAATAGCTGGGAATTGCGGTGCGGTTGGAGTCGTCGTTTCGTCATCGGCGTCCAATGTCACCCGATCGTGTGGTTTGGCGATGGATCGTGTTGTTTTCCATCAGCAGTCTGCGAACCTGGTGATCGAAGCGGGGAGGGGTGGGGGGTGGAATGGGTGGTGTGTCTTCGCCGGGTTTCGCACGTTTCCCGGCCGCTCTCCCGAGTGCGGTTCGATCAGGGGCTCACGCTGGTGGGCGCGGGCACAGACGAGTAAGAAGGCTGTTTCTCTCGCCTCGCCGATGACGATCGCGGCTTCGCTCCCCGGCTTCCGGATGATTTAGACCTTTGTCATGGAAGGTGGCATCCCCATGCCCGCCGACGGTTATTCCGCCGCCGCGTTCGCGCCCGACGACGACACCAGAGCCCTGCTCGCCGCGGTACGCGAGGCGCTGATAGATCCCTCCCCGGACCGCATCGGCCGACTCGGCGCGTGGGGCCGCGCGGACGAGTTCGAGACCTACGCCGAGATCGCACAGTACCGCGAGATCCCGATCGTGATGACGGACGGGACGCGGATCGACGCGGCGCTGAGCACGCCACGCAACCTCACCCCCGAGCAGCCGTGCCCGGTGGTCCTCATGCCGGCCCCGCTCAGCCCGCTCGGGCGCAACTCCTACCTCGGGATGTTCCCGCGATGGGCGCTCGGCGGCTATGCCGTGCTGGCCTACAGCCAGCGTGGCCTGGCCGACTCCGGCGGCGAGATCCAGGTCGCCGGGCCGCAGGACGTGGCCGACGGCATCGAGATCATCAACTGGCTCACCGAGCTGGAGGGCGTTGACGCGAACCGGATCGGCTGCTTCGGCGCCTCCTACGGCGCCGGGACGAGCCTCCTGCTGGCCGCGAAGGACCCGCGGGTCAAGGCGGTGGCGGGCGCGAGCGCCTGGGGCGACCTGCTCACTTCGCTCTACGAGAACGCCACCCGGCACGTCCAAGCCTTCGAGCAGCTCGTCTTGCTATTCAGGGAGGAACGGTGCTCGCCGGAGTTCGTCGAGGTCATCGAGAAGATCCGTCGCGGCGAGATCGACGAGCAGGTCAAGGCGTTCGCCCTGGCGCGCTCGCCGCAGGAGTACCTGCAGGCGTACAACGACAACGGTCTGCCGATCCTGCTGACCACGTACTGGCACGAGACGATCTTCTCGGTGCCTGCCGTGGTCGAGTTCTTCAACAGCCTGCGCTCTGCCAAATCGCTGCTGGTCCAAATCGGCGACCACGGCAGCGGCGAGCTACCCGGGTTGCTTGGCCTGATCGGCAAGCCGACGGAGATGGCCTACCGCTGGATGGACCACCACCTCGGCGGCCAAGCTGGCAACGGGGTGGCACCCGAGTTCGGTGTGCGCTCGGAATACATGCACAACCTGCTGTCCGAACTGCGCAACGAGACCTGGCAGGACTATCTGCTGCCCCCGCGCAGGTTCCATCTGGCGGGCGAGAACTCCGGGCAGCGCGACGCGCAGATGCTGGAGGGACCGGCGCAAGCGGGATGGACCCGCTCGATGGAGGCCACCGGCCAGAGCACCGAAGCCGTGGTGGCCCCGCAGCTGGTCCAGACCGGCATGGCCGAGCGCGCGGGCAGGCCGCACCTCTACAAGACCGCCGCCATCAACCGCGACCTCGCCCTGATCTGGGCCTCGGAGCCGCTGGACGCGCCGATGCGCGTGCAGGGCGAACTCCAGGTCCAGGTGACCGTCGCCTCGACCGGGCAGAGCGCCACGATCGTGGCCTACCTGATGGACGCCGACCCGGCCACCGGCAACGCCTACATCATCACCCACGCGGCCTACACGCTCGAAGGCCAGCAGCCCGGTCAGGCCGCCACGATCACCTTCGCCATACAGCCCGCCCACTACGTACTGCGCACGGGCCGCCAGCTCCAGCTGATCATCGACACCCACGACCGGTTCTTCTCCGACGCCAACGCAACGCACTCCACGCTCACGATCTCCTCCCCGCAAGGCTCGGAGTCCTACATCGACATCCCCCTGGCCACCTTGCGATAGCAACACAACACCCGCTGCAGAACCGTTCGCGGCGCACCGGGCGCACATTCCCGCACGGGGTGCAGCGCCTGCCAGCACCGCCTGGAGTGCACCGGCAACACCGACGGCAGACGCAGGCACTTGACACTGCTGCCCCAACCGCTCCATGAGATCCAGACACGGGTACGCACCGAGCAGGAAACCGCCGAATGGAGGAAGCGCGACGCGATCCGCGCCGGATGCGAGGCCACGATCTCGGAAACGGTCCACGCCCACGGCCTGTGCCACGGCCGCTACAAAGGCCTGGCGAAGACACACGTGCGACACGTCCTGACCGCCGCTGGCACCAACATCCTCCGACTGTTCGCCTGCGACCCACCCGATCAGCTCGCCGCCCGGTGCGACGTGTCAGCCACCCGCAGCAGCTATGCCAATAGCTTGTGACATGACAGGCCTCGGAAAATCACCAACGTCATCCCGAATATGCGACAGAGCCGAAAACCACCGTACAGTCCCGGTCCTGGCGTTGCGGGAGGCGGTGGGCTGGTGTCGGGGGAGTCGCGGCCGGGTTGGGGCGGATTCGCTGTCGATGCGGCCGATGCCATGGCCGGAAGTTCCCGAGCGGACTGCGCTGATGGCGCGTCGGGCGTTTCCGATGGGGAGCCTGGTGATAAGAGCGGCGGCTCTCGGCTTCTGGCCGCAAGTAGGGCCGCGGTAGTTTTCCGGGCGTTGCTCCGGCCAGGTGCACGGACTAGGGTCTCGCACTGAACCAGAATCCTTATTCTGTAGCCTGGGAGGAACCCATGGGCAGGAAACGGCTCGTGTCATGGATCACCGTGCCGGCAATGGCCGTGGGCACGTCGGTACTGGTAGCGGCGACACCCGCCCACTCCGCTGTCACCGCCATCTCCTGCACCGGCTGGGACCACGCCACTTTCAGCCCCGGCCTGACCAACACACTGCGCTCCACCACCGTGACCAACGACGAGGACCTGAACGTCATCGACGCTTTCAGCCCGACCGGCAGCTGTCTGGCCGTCGGCTCCGCCGCGACAGCCGGTGAGCTGGACGTGGCAGTCGTCGCGCCCGTCAGCTGCACGCAGATCATCAGCCTGACCGGCACGCACACGATCGCCTGGAACGACGGCCAGTCCTCAACGATCCCCTACACCGCAACCATCGCGCGCGGGAACTCCACCACCGTCATCACCCTCACCGGCACAGTCAGCTCCGGGGAGTTCTCAGGAGACTCCGTGGTTCAAACCTACACCGCCCTGAACACCGCCTTCGCCGCCTGCAGCAGCCCGGCCGGCCTGCCCAGCCTCGACCTCGCCCTGACGCTCACCATCACCGGGCTCTGAGGGCCGACCAGACTCGCGTCGCATCAGTTGGTGGTCTCCTTCAACCGGTTGTTCCCGGTGCCGGATGCGGAGCAGTTCACCATCGGTCGGCGCGCCGAGGTTTCCGCCGCGCCCGAGGACGGCGCGGATGTGCCGTGGGACGAGGATGCGCTGCGCCTTACGAGTGCGCGGAACAGCCGTGCGCCGCGCGTCCGCTCAGCTCGCTCCGTCCACAACGGCGCGTGTGCCGAGGCGTTCGCGCAGCGTCACGGTCGTCACGAACTGCGCCGCGAGCATCGGCTGTGCGCCGCCGCAGTCCGCTCCCGGCGCCTGCCCCAGCAGCACGGTGACGGTGACCGCGTTGGCGGTCTCGGCCACGTCGACCCGGCCGAGCAGGTTGCACTCAGCGCGGCCGGTCGCGGTGTAGCGGACCACGAGCTGTCTTTCCGCTCCGGCTTCGGCCCGCGTCCACTTCACCGGCCGCAGGTTGACGGCCCGGCTGTCCGCAGCGGCCTGGTTGTCCTGGTTCGGCGCGCCGCCGGTCGGCCTGGGCAGGAACGACGAGGAGGCCGCGGAACCGGAACCGGCCGCGCCGCCGTTCGCCGCGCCAGAGCCGCCAATGGAATCAGAGCGCTGTGAAGCACATGCGGTGACAGCGAACAGGATGCCGAGCACGAGGCTCAGTCGGAACAATCCCATCATACCTCTTAGACGTTCGCCGAGTCGGCGGGTTCCGCCGCCTGCTGATTGTTTCCGCGCTCCGGTGGCGTGGGTCCCGGGCCCCGGGGCGCACCCCCCCGCGGATAGGTTTGCCGGGGGGGTGTTGCCCGCCCTGGTACAATAACTGTAACATTTA
>JBKOWZ010000291.1:0-8947 GCA_046724665.1 Actinomycetota bacterium | reverse complement strand
GCCCGCCGGCGCGTCAGCCCCGCGGCAGGCGCCGCCCGCGCGCGGCCTCGGCGGCACGGTGCTCGGCGTCCTGGTGCGCCGCAGGGAACTGAGCATCGTGCTGGTGACCATCGCCGCCGTGGCCTACTTCAGCGTGGCCGGCAGCCATGGGTTCAACACCACGAACAACTACCACATCATCATGCAGTACTTCGCGCCGTGGGCGATCATCGGCGGGGCCGAGGCGCTGCTGCTGATCTGCGGCGAGATCGACCTGTCCGCGGGCTTCGTGTACACCTTCACGCCCTTCGTCCTCACCTCCTTCTACGACGAGGGCGCCACCGTGCCGGTCGCGCTGGTCGGCGCGCTCGCCGTCGCGGCCGGGGTCGGGGTCGTCAACGGCCTGATCAGGGTGCTGTTCAACCTGTCCTCCTTCATCACCACCCTCGGCATGGGCTTCTTCCTCGAGGGCATGGCCTACATCCAGTCCCGCGGCGAGCCGGTCAAGCCGCCGATCGGCGGCGGGCTCCAGCAGCTGATCGGCGGCTGGCGCTGGTCGGAACTGGTCTGGGCGCTGGCCATCGTGCTGATCCTCCAGACCGCGCTGTCGGCGACCCGGTACGGCGTCTACGCCCAGGCCGCCGGCGGCAATCCGCTCAGCGCCGCGGAGTCCGGCATCAAGGTCGGCCGGGTGAAGGTGGCCACCTTCGTGGTCACCAGCCTGCTGGCCGGCTTCACCGGCATCCTCGACCAGGTGCGGGTCGGCTCCTTCGACCCCACCAGCGGCGGCAACACCACCATGTTCATGGCGGTGGCCTCGGCGGTCATCGGCGGCACGGCGCTGCTCGGCGGCTCCGGCACCGTGGTCGGCGCGATGTTCGGCGCGCTGCTGCTCGGCGTCATCAACGACGGATTCAACCTGATCGGCGTCAACGCGTACGCGTTCGACGTCGTGATCGGCATCGCGGTGGTCGTGGCGATGCTGCTGAACGTGTACCTGGCGTCTCTGCGGAAGAAGGCGTTGCGATGACGGTGACGGGCAGTGGGACCGACGCGGGGACCGAGGTCGTCCGGGTCGAGCACGTCGCCAAGCGCTTCGGCCCGGTGACCGCGCTGCGCGACATCAACCTGTACGTGCGCCGCGGCGAGGTGCTCGGCCTGATCGGCGACAACGGCGCGGGCAAGTCCACCCTGATCAAGATCCTCTCCGGCTTCCACCGCCCGGACTCCGGCCGGATCCTGATCGAGGGCCAGGAGGTGCGGCTGCGCTCGGTCGCGCACGCCCGCTCCCTCGGCGTCGAGACGGTCTACCAGGACCTCGCGCTGGTAGACGGCCTGCCGGTCTACCTGAACCTGCACCTCAACAAGGAGCTGACGTACCGGCCGCTGCCGCTGCTGCGGCGGCGGGAGATGCGCCGGCTGGCCCGCGAGGCGCTGGACTCGGTCGGCATCGAGATCCCCTCGGTGACCGCCGAGGTCGGGCAGCTGTCCGGCGGTCAGCGGCAGGCGATCGCGGTGGCCCGCTCGGTGCACTCCGACGCGCGGCTGCTGCTGCTCGACGAGCCGCTGGCCGCGATGGGCGCCCGCGAGGGCACCCAGATCCTGCGGCTGCTGCGCCGGCTCAAGGAGCGCGGCGACCTGGCGATCATCCTGATCGCGCACAATTACAGCCAGATCGTGGACGTGTGCGACCGGGTCAACCTGTTGCAGCACGGCGAGATCA
The DNA here is from genome assembly GCA_046724665.1 of Actinomycetota bacterium. Classification (GTDB taxonomy): domain Bacteria; phylum Actinomycetota; class Actinomycetes; order Streptomycetales; family Catenulisporaceae; genus Actinocrinis. Next base: position 7,245 of record JBKOWZ010000291.1, on the reverse strand, counting down.
CCTTCGACCGGCGCTCGGCCGACACCTCGGTGGCCGAGTTGCTGGAACTGGTGCACGCTGAGTACCGCATCGAAGCATGACCAGCCCAGCAGAGGACTTCGAACGATGAGCTCCGTCTCCAGCAGCCAGACCCTCAGCGCGGCCGCGGCCGCCGCGACGACGGCCGTCACCGGTGCCGGTACGGCCCAGGTCAAAGCAGGTACCGCCTCGCACAACGGCCGGCCCACGATCACGGACGAGCTGTTCGGCCATGTGGACGGCGCGCCGGTGTTCCGCTACACCCTGGCGAACGCCGCCGGACTGACGGTGCGGATCTTGACCTACGGCGGGATCGTGCAGTCGGTGCACCTCCCGGACGGACGCGGCCATTCGGTCGATATCGTGCTCGGCTTCCCGACCCTCGCCGACTACGTCGCGCACAACAGCCCGCACGCGGGCGGCGGCGTCTACTTCGGCGCGCTGGTCGGCCGCTACGCCAACCGGATCGCGAAGGGGACCTTCACGCTGGACGGGGTCGAGTACCACGTCCCGCTCAACAACAACGGCAACGCGCTGCATGGCGGAACGGACGGCTTCGACAAGAAGCTCTGGACGCCGTCGGTCGAGACCGGCGCCGATTCGGTCAGCCTGCGGCTGCGGTACGTCAGCCCCGACGGCGAGATGGGCTTCCCCGGCACGCTGACCACGGACGCGACGTACACCCTGGACAACGCCGGGAGCCTGACCCTGGCGTTCTACGCGACCACGGACAAGCCGACCGTGGTCAACCTGACCAACCACACCTACTGGAACCTGGCCGGAGAGTCCGCGGGGAACGTCTACGGCCACCAGCTGTACCTGAACGCGAACCACTACACGCCGGTGGACAGCACGCAGATCCCGACCGGCGCGGTCCTGCCCGTGGCAGGCACCCCGCTCGACTTCACCCAGCCGACCGCGATCGGCGCGCGGATCGCGCAGGACGACCCGCAGTTGCTGATCGGCCAGGGATACGACCAGAACTGGGCGCTGAACGGGCAGGGCGACGGTCACGGCGGGGAACTCGCGCTCGCGGCGCGCGCCGTGGACGAGCACAGCGGCCGGAGCATGACGGTCTGGACGACGCAGCCGGCCATCCAGTTCTACAGCGGCAACTTCCTGACCGGCGCCCTCGTCGGCACCGGCGACACCGCCTACCGGCAGAGCTACGGCTTCGCGCTGGAGACGCAGCACTACCCCGACTCGCCGAACCACGCCAACTTCCCGTCCACCGTCCTGCGCCCGGGCGAGGAGTACGAGCAGACGACCGTGTTCCAGTTCTCGGCCGACTGAGGTTCCGCACGACGTCGCCGGGCAGGCGGCGCCGGCAGATCGCCGCCGCTTGTCCCCGGCCGTTCGGTGAGCCACACTGGGGGTGGAGCCGAACGAACGGTCGGTAGGTGACTTGGTGTCGATGCATTCGGAACGGCAGTTGCAGGCGCGCTTCGACCAGACGATCGCGCGCGACCAGCGGATCGAGCCGCGCGACTGGATGCCGGACGGCTACCGCTCGACGCTGGTCCGGCAGATCGCCCAGCACGCGCACTCGGAGATCATCGGCATGCAGCCCGAGGGCGAGTGGATCACCCGCGCGCCCTCGCTGCGGCGCAAGGCGATCCTGTACGCGAAGGTGCAGGACGAGGCCGGCCACGGGCTGTACCTCTACTCGGCCGCCGAGACGCTCGGCGCGGACCGCGCCGACCTCACGCACAAGCTGATCGAGGGGCGGCAGAAGTACTCGTCGATCTTCAACTACCCGACGCCCACCTTCGCCGACGTCGGCGTGATCGGCTGGTTCGTGGACGGCGCGGCCATCTGCAACCAGGTTCCGCTGTGCCGCTGCTCCTACGGGCCGTACGCGCGGGCGATGGTGCGCATCTGCAAGGAGGAGTCCTTCCACCAGCGCCAGGGCTACGAGCTGCTGCTGACCATGATGCGCGGCACCGCGGCGCAGCGGCGGATGGTGCAGGACGCGGTGGACCGCTGGTGGTGGCCGTCGCTGATGATGTTCGGCCCGCCGGACACCGACTCGCCGAACTCGGCCCGGTCGATGGCGTGGAAGATCAAGCGGCACTCGAACGACGAACTGCGCCAGCGCTTCGTGGACATGACCGTCCCGCAGGCGCGGCGCCTCGGCGTCACCCTGCCCGACCCGGAACTGCGCTGGAACGAGGAGCGCGGGCGGCACGACTTCGGCACCCCCGACTGGTCCGAGCTCCAGCGGGTGATCGCGGGTGACGGCCCGTGCAATGCGCAGCGGATCGCCCGCCGGCGCGCCGCCCACGAGGAAGGCGCGTGGGTGCGCGAGGCGGCGAGCGCGTACGCGGCCAAGCAGGCGGCCAGGCGGACAGCGCACGAGCAGCGGCAGGAAGCACCGGAGCGGGAGAAGGTGCCGTCGGGAGCAGGGGCCGGGGCATGAGCGAGATGAGCGAGATCAGGGACGCGTGGCCGCTGTTCGAGGTCTTCGTGCGCAGCAAGCGCGGGCTGAACCACGTGCACGTCGGCTCGCTGCACGCCGCCGACGAGCGCATGGCGCTCACCCACGCCCGGGATCTCTACACGCGGCGCAACGAGGGCGTGAGCATCTGGGTCGTGCGTTCGTCGCACATCTGCGCCTCCACACCGAGCGAGAAGGACCCGTTCTTCGCGCCGAGCGGCGACAAGGTGTACCGGCACCCGACCTTCTACGACATCCCCGACGATGTGCCGCACATTTAGTGTCACGACACTAGACAGGTTCAGGCGAGATGAGCGACGAGAGCGACCGCGACGGCGACCACGTCTATCTGTCCCTCGTCGAGGGATACGACGACGGCGATACGCGCTGGGCCTTCGGCACCGGGTTCGAGGATCCGCTGCACGGGGTGTCCACCGAGCCGCCGCCCGGGATGGACCGCCCCGCCCTGGCCGCGAACTGCCTGGAGTTGGCGGACGACGCCCTGGTCAGCGCGCAGCGGCTCGGCGAATGGTGCACGCGGGCGCCGGAGCTGGAAGAGGAACTCGCGCTGGCCAACATCGGGCTCGACCTGCTCGGCCAGGCGCGGCTGCTCTACTCCCGCGCCGGCCAGGTGGACGGCACCGGCCGCGGCGAGGACGCGTACGCGTACTTCCGCGACGCCGGCGAGTTCCGCAACGTCCGACTGGCCGAGCTGCCGAACGGCGACTTCGCGTTCTCCATCGCGCGCCTGCTCGCGTTCTCGGCGTGGCGGCTCGCGCTGTTCGGCCGGCTGACCGGCTCGCCGGATCCGGTGCTGGCCGCGGTCGCCGCGAAGGGAGTCAAGGAGCTGGCCTACCACCGGCAGTACGCGGCCGAGTGGACCGTTCGGCTCGGCGACGGCACCGACGAGTCGCATCGCAGGATGCAGCGGGGCCTCGACGAGGTCGCGCCTTATCTGCCTGAGCTGTTCGAGAGCTGCGGCCATGGCGGTTCTGACGTGCATGAAGTGCGCGACGAGGTCGTGACTGTCCTGCGCCAGGTCGCACAGGAGGCCGGCCTCACCTTGCGGCCGCTCGCCGCCGCGGACGGCTCGGGTCCGGCACGCTTCGGACGGGATGGACGGCACACGGAACACCTGGCCCCGCTGCTCGCGCAGTTGCAGAGCGTGGCCCGCGCGGATCCGGAGGCGACCTGGTGAACGGCGAATTGCGCAGGGCCCTGAAGATCGCCGAGCAGGTCCCGGACCCGGAGCTGCCGATGCTGACGCTCGCCGACCTCGGCGTGCTGCGCGGCATCGAGATCGACGGCGAGGGCACGGTCACGGCGATCCTCACGCCGACCTACTCCGGTTGTCCGGCCATCGCCGAGATGCACGCCGAAGTGGTCCGGCGGCTGCGTGACGCAGGCTTCGCACACGCGCGCACGCGTACGCAGCTCGACCCGGCGTGGACCAGCGACTGGATCACCCCCCAGGGCCGCGGCAAGCTGACCGAGCACGGCATCGCCCCTCCCGCGCCCGGCTCGGCGCCGGTGTCCCGCGGGCGATCCGGCCCGGTGCCGCTGGTGCTCTCCCCGACCAGGCCCGCGACGGCGTCCACCGTGCCGTGTCCGCGCTGCGGCTCGCCGAAGACCGAGGAGGTCTCCCGCTTCGGCGCGACGGCGTGCCGGGCACTGCACCGCTGCCTCGCCTGCCTTGAACCGTTCGAGTACGTCAAAGAGCTCTGATGGAGACGACCTCTGCGGTGCCCTCGGCGGTGGTACGGCGTCCACGCCGTACGCGCCCGCAGTTCCACGCGCTGCGCGTCGCCACCGTCGAGCGGCTGTGCGAGGACGCCGTCGCGATCGGCTTCGAGATCCCCGAGCACCTCGCCGAGCAGTTCGCGTTCCGCCCCGGCCAGTCGCTGACGCTGCGCCGCGAGATCGACGGCCGCGACGAGCGGCGCTCGTACTCCATCTGCTCGCCCGCGGGCGCCCCGCCCCGCATCGGCGTGCGCGAGGTCGCCGACGGACTGTTCTCGGCCTGGCTCGTGCGCGACGTACGCCCCGGCGACATGCTCGACGTGATGACGCCCACCGGCGCGTTCACCCCCGACCCGGCCGTCGCCGCGCACCACGTGCTGATCGCGGCGGGCTCGGGCATCACGCCGATGATGTCGATCGCGGCCTCGGTGCTGGCCGGCCACCCCGACTCCCGCGTCACCCTCTTCTACGGCAACCGGCGCAGCGGCACCGTGATGTTCGCCGACGAGCTAGCGGACCTCAAGGACCAGTACCCGACCCGCGCCCAACTCGTCCACGTGCTCTCGCGCGAGCCGCGCGAAGCCGACGTGCTCTCCGGCCGCCTCGACGCCGACCGGCTCGCCACCCTCATCGCCGCGCTGGTCGATGTCTCAGGGGTCGATGACTGGTGGCTTTGCGGTCCGCAGGGGCTGGTCAACGGCGCCCGGCAACTGCTCGCGAGCCTCGGCGTCCCGGCCGCGCACGTGCACCGCGAACTGTTCTTCGCCGGCGACGAGCCGATCCGCGAAACGCGTCATGAGGACGCGGCCGCGCACGGACCGGTCAGCAACGTCACCCTGATCCTGGACGGACGCGCCACCGAGGCCGCACTTCCCCGCGACCGCACCATCCTCGACGCCGCCCAGCGCACCCGCCCCGACCTGCCCTTCGCCTGCAAGGGCGGCGTCTGCGGCACCTGCCGTGCCCGCGTGCGCGGCGGCGAGGCGCACATGCGCCGCAACTTCGCCCTCGAACCGGCGGAAGTGGCGGCGGGGTACGTCCTGACCTGCCAGACGTACCCCGTATCCGCGTCACTCACCGTCGATTACGACAGCTGACGGCCGTAGCTCACCGCTTTCCGCACTCACGACCAAGCTGCACTCACGACCACGCAGAGGGCGGGGGCGGCGGAACGACCGGCGGCCGGTCGTCGCAGGTGATCGTGTTCGGCAGCTCCCACGGGGCCAGCCACGGCCCGGTGGTGCCGCCGCCGGTGTTCCCGCCGAGGTCGGTCAGCGAGAACTCCGAGCCGGCCGCGGTGAAGTGGAACGAGCCGCAGTTGTTCACGCCGACCGCGCCGACGTTGCGGGCCGCCACGTTCCGGAACGAGGCGGAGCCGGCGGCCCGGGCGCTGACCACCGAGGTCCCGGTGCCGTCCACCCTGATGTCCGCGAAGTGGACGTTCGAGATCGAGTACAGGTCCTTCACGCCGAAGTCGGCGACCAGCATGATCGCGTTGTAGGTGTTGTCCAGGAAGTCGTCCCCGGTCACCTCGACGTCGTTGGCGATGCCGCCTTCGAGCGCGTAGATCCAGATCGCGCCGAGGCCGATCCGCCAGTTCAGTTCGAAGGTGCCCGCGCGCACCGTGGTGTTGTCGGCGATGCGCAGGTAGCCGGCGAACGGCACGGCGCCGAACCGGGAACCGACCTGGAGTGCGCTGCCTTCGCGGACCGGGTCCGCGACCAGGTTGCCGGAGACCGTGTTGTCGGTGCCGCCGTAGATCGCGATGCCGTTGGCGAGCACCGGGGTCTGCACGGTGTTGTGGTCGAAGGTGTCGCGGGCGTCCGCCGTCTTCTCCGACCACATCGCCAGCCCGTCGTCGCCGGTGTTGCGGATGAGGTTGTTGCGCACCACCGAGTCGGTCACGCCGGTGTGGAAGTTGACGCCGTCGGCGATCTGGTCGGCGATCACGTTGTTCGTGATCTCCAGGTTGTGCATCGGGCCGTCGAGCCAGACGCCGACCTTGGTGTGGTGGATGTAGAGCCCGTCCACGGTCGAGTCGCTCAGCGCGCCGCCGATCCCGTTGACCTGGTCGGTGTCGATCCGCTCGCGCACGTCGCCCTCGATGGCGAAGCCGGACAGGTGCACGTCGTGGCTGCCGCCCGCCGAGGCGTCCTTGCCGTAGAAGCCGACTCCGGTGTGGATCGAGCCGTCGGGGGCCGGGGTACTCAGGGTGACCTGGTGGCCCCTGATGATCGTGTACCAGCTGCCGGCGCCCTCGATCGTCACGCCATCGACGATGATGTGCCGGTTCACCTGGTAGGTGCCCGGCGGGACGTACACCTTCAGGCCGTGCTTCCTCGCGAACGCGATCGCCCGGTCGATGGCGGCGGCGCTGTCGCGGTGCCCGCTCGGGTCGGCGCCGAAGGCCAGCACGTTCGCGGCGATCAGGTCGATCTTCGGCGCGGCGACCAGCTGCGAGTCCAGCACGTCGATCGTGGTGACCGCGGCGACCGCCGGCACGGCGAGCCGGATCTTCGCCCCCGCCTGATAGGTACGGCCGAGCAGAAGCCGCTGTTCGTTGTAGAAGTGGTTCGGCCGGAACGGCGTCGGGAACACCGGCGTCGGCGTCGTCTGGCTGGGAACGCAGCCGCACTCCGTAGCCCACCAGTCGGGGTGCAGCACGCTGGCGTTCGGGTCGTTGGTGAACGGATATTCGTTGTACAGCCAGGCGTACTGCGAGGTCAGCGTCATCGTGCGGTGGTCGCGGCCGTTCACGCTCACGTCCAGCGGCGAGGTGATGCCGCCGCCGGTCGGCGCGTCCGGGATGCTGTACCGCACCGTGAATGCGTTGGCGGCGCTCGGCAGCGTGAACTCGACGTACTGACCCGGGTGCAACTGCACCGCCTCGCGGCCGGTCGCCTCGGCGGGCAGTGTGTACGCGTCCCTGCCCGGGCCGACGACCGTGCCGTTCGTCGCCGCGTTGAAGGCGTTCTGCTCGGCGATGCCGAGGTCCGCGCCACGGCCCGCGACCAGCGCCGGGTCGATCGCGGCCCGGGTGAGTACCGCGG
>JBKOWZ010000040.1:0-9452 GCA_046724665.1 Actinomycetota bacterium | reverse complement strand
CCGCACGCCCCTGCACTGCCGACTCCCCCGTCACCGCACGCCCCGCCACCACAAGCGCCCCCACCGACGCCGCATCCCCCCGCACCACCGGCGATTGCGGCTCCGGTCGAGCGCTCCGGGAGCTGGAACGTGGCACCGCCTGCCGCCGACACCTGGCAAGCCGCACCGGCCACGCCAACGCCGACCACCCCAGCGCCAACCACGTCCGCACCGGTCGCCCCTGCACCGATCGCACCAATCGCACGCGCGCCAATCAACGTGCCGCCACCGCCTACTCAACTCATGCCGCGTGTACCCAACGCTCCACAGACACCGCAGGCATCACAGGCGCCGCCACAACAAGCACCGCCACAACAACCGCCTTTGCAGCAGCTTCGGTCACAGCAAGAACAATCTTCACAACAGCAGCCACCTCCACCACAGCAGCTACATCCACCACAGCAGCAGCCTCCACAACAACAGTCTCCGCAGCAGCAGCCTTCACAGACACCGCTGCCCTCACAGCCGTCGCTTCAGCCACCGCCGCAGTACAGCATGTACCAGCCGCCGCCACCGCAGCCCCAAACTCCCCAGCAGCAACCGCACCCTCAGCCGCACGGGCAACCGCCGCAACAGCCCGGCCAGCAGCCTTACCAGCCCCCGGCCCGGCCGACCGGCTATCCGGCGCAACCGCAGGCTCCACTACCGGGGAACGCGACCCCGCTCGGCTTCCAGGCGTCGCAGGACCTTACCTCCGACCGCCTCGTCCGTAAGCCAGAGCCCGTTGCACGCACCGGCTGGCGCAAGACGATCCGCACCGCGTCCGGCGGGTTGATCAAGCCCGCGCCGGGCAAGTCCGAGGCACATCGCATGGCCCTGCTCGACCGGGTTCGTACACCGCTGCTCGGCTGCCATCGCATCGCGGTGATCTCGCTCAAGGGTGGCGTCGGCAAGACCACGACCACCACGGCACTCGGCGCCACGCTCGCGTGGAATCGGGGCGACCGGGTCATCGCCGTGGACGCCAACCCGGACGCCGGGACGCTCGGCCGCCGGGTGCGCCGGGAGACCGGTGCCACGATCCGCGACATGCTCCAGGCACTGCCCTCGATCCAGAGCTACGTCGATATGCGCCGCTTCACTTCACAGGCCCCCAGTCGTCTGGAGATCCTGGCCAACGACGTTGACCCGGCCGTGTCCACCACCTTCAACGACGAGGACTACCGGAAGATCATCGACGCGCTGCAAAAGCAGTACTCGATCATCCTCACCGACTCGGGCACCGGCCTGCTGTACTCCGCGATGCGCGGCGTCCTTCAGATGGCCGACCAGCTGATCGTCGTGTCCACCGCCAGTGTGGACGGCGGCAACTCCGCCTCGACGACGCTCGACTGGCTGATCGCGCACGGCTATCAGGACCTGGTCTCCCGCGCCATAACGGTGATCTCTGGTGTACGCCCCTCGGCGAAGGAATTCGACCTGAGCCAGCTGATCACCCACTTCGCCGCACGCTGCCGTGCAGTCGTGCCGATCCCGTTCGACCCGCACCTGGGCACGGGGGCGGAGATAGACCTGGAGCAGTTGCGTCCCGGCACCGCCGATGCCTACCTGGAGCTTGCGGCGCACGTGGCGGAGGGCTTCGGCGAGCGAGCACTCTGAGACCACCTGGGAGTCGTCTCCTCGGTCCGACGAGCACTCCCCTAACCCACCAAGACGAGTGACGGCCGAACAAGCGATTCGAGTGATAATCGGATAATCAGGTCATATGCCAGTCGGATTTGAAACCGGATGATCGCTGGCCGGTAGACGGTCATCACGTCAGCAATCGGATCGTGAGCTGGACGGCAGTCGGAGCGGTAGGCAGCTGGCGATCGGATCAGTTGCTGGGCGATAGTCGGATCGGTAGCCGACTGGCAGCGGCAAACGGGTCGGGGCCGGACGGTAGGCGGATCGGTAGACGACTGGTAGCAGTAATCGGGTCAGGGCTGGGCGGCAATCGGAGCGGTAGGCAGCTGGCAACCGGGCCAGTAGCTGCGCGGTAGTCGGAGCGGTAGCCAGCTGACAATCGGATCAGTAGCTGGGCAGCAGTCGGATCGATAGTCGGCTGGTAGCGGTAATGGGGTCGGGCCGGGGCTGGGCGGCAGTCGGGTCGTTAGCTGGCTGGCAATCGGATCGGTGGCTGGCTGGCTCTCGGATCGGTAGTCGGCTGCTCGTCGGATCGGCAGCCGGCTGGTAATCGGGTCGGTGGGGGGTGATCGATCTGGGTACGGTGGAGGCATGGACATCCACCCCGACGAGGCGGACTACGGTGAGGTGGTCGGCCTGCTGACCGACCTGATCCGCATCGATACGTCGAATCCGGTCAAACCGGAGCGGCCCGCGGCCGAGTATGTCGCCGAGCGGCTGGCCGAGGCCGGGTTCGAGCCGCGGATCTTCGAGTCTGAGCCGGGCCGCGCGTCCGTTGTGGCGCGCTTCGAGGGCAGCGATCCGAGCGCCGACGCCTTGCTGTTGCACGGTCATCTCGACGTCGTGCCGGCCGAGCCCGCCGACTGGTCCGTGCATCCCTTCGGCGGCGTGGTCAGGGACGGCCTGGTCTGGGGGCGCGGGGCGGTGGACATGAAGGACATGGACGCCATGACGCTCGCCGTCGTGCGTCGGATGGTGCGGGAGGGGCGACGGCCGCGCCGCGACGTCGTGCTTGCCTTCCTCGCCGACGAGGAGGCCGGGGGGAGTCTGGGGGCGAAGTTCCTCGCCGAGAAGCATCCGGAGCTCTTCGCCGGCTGCACCGAGGCGATCAGCGAGGTCGGCGGCTATTCCTACGAGGTCTCGCCCGACCTGCGGCTGTACCTGATCGAGACCGCGCAGAAGGGCCTGTCCTGGATGCGGCTGAACGCGCGCGGCCGGGCTGGGCACGGCTCGATGCTCAACGACGACAACGCGGTCACCACTCTGGCCGCGGCCGTAGCACGGATCGGCGCGCACCGCTTTCCCACGACCCTGATCCCGACCGTCCGCGACTTCCTGAGCGAGGTCTGCGACGCACTCGGCGTGCCGTTCGATCCGGCCGATCCCGAAGCGGCGGTCGAACGGCTCGGCCCGCTGGCACGGTTCATCGGCGCCACGCTGCGGCACACCGCCAATCCGACCATGCTCGAGGGCGGATACAAGTCGAACGTGATCCCGGAGCGGGCGTCCGCGGTGATCGACGGACGCTTCCTGCCCGGCGGCGAGCAGGAGTTCCTGAACGCGATCGACGAACTGGCCGGGCCGGGCGTCACCCGCGAAAGCATCCACCACGACCGCTCGGTCGAAGCACCCTTCGACGCCCCGATCGTCGAGGCCATGCTCGCCTCGCTGCGTGCCGAGGATCCGGCCGCGCGCACCGTGCCCTACTGCCTGTCCGCCGGCACCGACAACAAGACCTTCGCCTCGCTCGACGTCTCCGGAAAGGGCGGCATGCGCGGCTACGGCTTCGTTCCGCTGCGGCTGACTCCGGACCTTGATTTCGCCGCGATGTTCCACGGTGTGGACGAGCGGGTGCCGATCTCAGCGCTGGACTTCGGGTGCCGGGTGCTTGACCGCTTTCTGGCGATTGCGTGAAGCGGGAGGTGGGAGTGTAGCCGCTGCCAGGGATCGGGTGAGCGGTGTGGCAGCGGTGATGGGACGCGTGAAGCGGGACGCGTGAAGCGGGACGCGTGAAGCGGGACGCGTGAAGCGGGACGCGTGAAGCGGGACGCGTGAAGCGGGACGCGTGGGGTGGGCGGGGTGCTGGTTCGGATTGCTAGCTGTAGTCGTGGGGGGCGGCGGCCAGCAGTGCCAGGGCCTCCTCGACGTCCTGGTTCATCCGTTTCACCAGCGACTCCATCGAGTCGAAGCGCTCCTGGCCGCGCAAGCGGGCGAGGAAGTCCACTGCGACGTACTTGTCGTACAGCTCAAGGTCCGTACGCCCGATCGCGTAGGCCTCGACCGTGCGCGCGGTGCCGTCGAAGGTCGGGTTGGTGCCGATCGAGATGGCCGCCGGCAGCGGATCGCCGTCCACGACGAGCCAGCCCACGTAGACGCCGTCGGCGGGGATCGCCGTGTGCGGGGGCGTATCGACGTTCGCCGTCGGGAAGCCCATCTCGCGGCCCCGCTGTGCGCCGCGCACGATGACGCCCTCGACGCGGTGTGGGCGGCCGAGTCGGCGCGCGGCGGTCTCGACGTCGCCGTCCAGGACCATGCGGCGTACGTCGGTGGAGGAGAAGCGGTGCTCCGTGCCGCTCTCATCGCCGCCGTTCTCGCCGTCTTCGGGGGCGGCCAGTGGCAGGCCGACGGCGGTGAAGCCGTACTTCTCGCCGAGTTCGGTCAGGGTCTCGACCGTCCCGGCGGCCCGGTGGCCGAACCGGAAGTTCTGGCCGACCACCACGGCGACCGCGTGGAGCCGCTCGACCAGCACCTGACGGACGAACTCGTCGGGCGTCAGCCGGGAGAGCTCCGCGGTGAACGGCAGGACCAGCACGGCGTCAACGCCCAGCTTCGCCATCAGGTCAACGCGGTGCGCGAGGGTTGAGAGCAGCGGGGGGTGGGTACCCGGCCGTACAACCTCACTCGGGTGTGGATCGAAGGTGAGGACTACTGCTGACGCTCCCCGCTCCCTGGCCAGGGCGACCGCGCGGCGCACGACGGCCTGATGGCCCTGGTGGACGCCGTCGAAGAAGCCGACGGTGACGACGCAGCCGCCGGGCGCGCCCCAGCCGGGGGGCATCTCGGCCAAGCCGTGCCAGCGCTCCATGAACCGTCACTCCTCCAGTCGGTCTTCAGTCACAACCAACCTTGCCAGATCACTGCCCGTGATCCATACCGGCCGCCCCTGTCCCCCGCCGGACCGAGGGCTCTAGCATGTTCGGTCGCACGCCCATCACAGGAGGGGACCCCGTCGTCATGGCCTATCCGCAACCCGGACAGTATCCGGCCTACCCCCAGTATCCCGGGCAGGGCGGGTTGCCCGCCAAACCGCCCATGCCGCAGACCGTGCAGTACGCCTTCTACCTCATGCTGGCCGGGGCGGGGCTGCAACTGCTCTCCGGGATCACGGTGCTCAGCTCGACCTCGAAGATCCGCGACACCGTCAGGGACCAGAACCCCTCCTTCACCAGCACCCAGGTGGACAACGCGGTGCGCATCGGTGTGGCGGTCGCGATCATCGGCGTGCTGCTCGGGATGGCCCTGTGGATCTGGATGGCGTTCGCCAACCGGGCCGGCAAGAACTGGGCGCGGATCACCGGGACCGTGTTCTTCGGCATCGATTCGCTGTTCCTGGTCATCGGCCTCGCCGCAAAGGGCGGCGGCAGCACGGTGAACACCACCGACGCCTCGGGTCTCGGCACGGTCCTCGGCATCCTGGTCTGGGCCGCCGGCCTGGCGACCGTGATCCTGCTGTGGCACAAGCAGTCGAGCCCGTACTTCAAGCCGCAGCAGTTCGGCCCCGGCGGCGGATATCCGCAGTACCCGTATCCGAATCCGTATCAGGCGCCCGGCCAGCAGCCGCCGTACGGCGCGCCGCCGCAGCAGCAGCCGTCGGATCCGTGGTCGAATCCGAATCCGCCCCAGCAGTAGTCGTTTTGTCGGGTAACTGACGGTTGATCGGCTGGAATGCTGATCAACCGTTGGTCACACGAAGACGGCGATGGGCTTGGCTCGGCCGCCGCGCTCCTCCACCAGGGCGAGGAACGCGCCGTCCGGCCCGAAGACGCCGATCGGGCCGCCGCCTAGGCCGGGAGACGGCAGATAGCCGCCGTGCGCGATCGCCTTCGCCTGGACGCCGTCCACGTCGTAGCGCGGGAACGCCGCCGCGGCGGCTGCCGCGAGCGAGAGCACGGGCAGCGCCTCGCCGCGCTCGACGGTCTGTGCGAGCTCGTCCAGCGTGTGCGCGTGGGCGAGGGTATACGGACCGACCGAGGTGCGCCGCAACGCCGTCAGGTGGCCGCCTACGCCCAGCGTCGCGCCGAGGTCCCGCGCCAGTGCGCGGATGTAAGTTCCGCTGGAGCACTCCACGGAGACGTCGAGGTCGATGACGCCGGGCACGGCCGGCTCGACGCCGCCGCTCCCGCGCCGGATCTCGTGCACCACGAAGCGGTACACGGTCACCGGACGCGCGGCCAGCTTCACCTCGTCGCCGGAGCGCACCCGCGCGTACGAGCGCACCCCGTTGATCTTGATGGCCGAGACCGATGACGGCACCTGCATGATCTCGCCGGTCAGCGGGCCGATCGCGGCGTGGATCGCCGCGTCCTCCAGGTGCCCGGCGGGGGTCGCCGACGTCACCTCGCCCTCGGCGTCGTCGGTGACGGTCGCCTGGCCGAGCCGGATCGTCGCGTCGTAGACCTTGCGGCTGAGCGCGAGATGGCCGAGCAGCCGGGTGGCCTTCTCGACGCCGAGCACCAGCACGCCGGTGGCCATCGGGTCCAGCGTGCCGGCGTGGCCGACCCGGCGGGTCCCGGCCAGCCGCCGCATCCGGCCGACCACGTCGTGCGACGTCCAGCCGGCCGGCTTGTCCACGATCACCAGGCCGTCCGGCGCACTCGCACGGCCCGCTGTGTCACGGTTCCCCATCGGTCGGCGGACTCACTCGTCCCCGTCGGTCTCGGCGTCCTCGTCTTCGTCCTCGGCGACGCGCGGCGCGCGGTACGGATCGGGCTCACCGGCGTACTTGGCGTCCTTGGCGACCTCGAGCACCTTGGCGTCCGCCTCCGCGGCGCGGGCCAGCAGTTCGTCGATCTGCTTGGCGCCCTCCGGGATCGCGTCGGCCACGAAGGCGAGGGTCGGAGTGAACTTCACGCCGGTCTGCCGGCCGACCTCGCTGCGCAGGATGCCCTTGGCCGACTCCAGCGCCGCGGCAGAACCGGTGCGCTCGGCCTCGTCCCCGTAGACCGTGTAGAAGACCGTGGCCTCGCGCAGGTCGCCGGTGATCCGGGCGTCGGTGATGGTCACGAAGCCGAGCCTCGGGTCCTTGATCCGCGTCTTGAGCGTCTCGGCCACCACCACCTTGATCCGGTCGGCCAGCTTGGCCGCGCGCGCGGTGTTGTTCGCCATGGTCCCGCTCCTGTCGGTTCGGTTCAGTCGTCGTCTTCGTCGTTGTGGATGCGGCGGCGCACGGAGAGCAGCTCGAACTCGGGCCGCCAGGCCACCGCCCCCTCGCAGTCATCCAACAGCTCCACCACCCGCCGATGCGAGCCCGCCACCACGGCGACGCCCAGAATCGCGCGGCGGTGCAGTTCCTGTCCGTCCACCTCGGCCGCGGCCACCGCGGCCCGGCGGTTCAGGTCGGCCAGCAGCGGCCGGATCAGGCCGCGCTTCTCCTTCAGCGAGTGCACGTCGCCGAGCAGCAGGTCGAGGGTCAGCGTTCCGGTGAACACCAGGCATCGGGGCCAGCCCGGCCCAGGGGATGTGAGTGTGAGGTTGTCGCCGCGCGCCGTACGCGCGGTAGTCACCGACCGGGCGCCCTGTCGCGTGATGCGAGGTCAGGGCACCCGGCCGGGTGTGGCTGAGCTCCCGTCAGACGCGGGGCTTCTCGCGCATCTCGTACGTCTCGATGACGTCGTCGACCGCGATGTTGTTGAACGAGCCGAGGCCGATACCGCACTCGAAGCCCTCGCGGACCTCGGTGGCGTCGTCCTTGAACCGGCGCAGCGACTCGATCGACAGGTTGTCCGCGACGACCGCGCCGTCCCGGACGAGCCGGGCCTTGGCGTTGCGGCGGATGAGGCCGGAGCGGACCAGGCAGCCGGCGATGTTGCCGAACTTGGAGGAGCGGAAGACCTCGCGGATCTGCGCGGTGCCCAGCTGCACCTCCTCGAACTCCGGCTTGAGCATGCCCTTGAGCGCGGCCTCCATCTCCTCGATCGCCTGGTAGATGACCGAGTAGTACCGGATCTCCACGCCCTCGCGGTCGGCCTTGGCCTTGGCCCGGCCGTCCGCCCGCACGTTGAAGCCGATGATGATGGTGTCGCTGGTCAGCGCCAGGTCCACGTCGGACTCGGTGATCGCGCCGACGCCGCGGTGGATGATCCGCAGATCGACCTCCGCGCCGACGTCCAGCTTGAGCAGCGCGTCCTCCAGGGCCTCCACCGAACCGGAGACGTCGCCCTTGATGATGAGGTTGAGCTGCTGGATGTCGCCGGCCGCGAACGCGGTGCCGATGTCCTCCATGGAGACGCGCACCCGCCGCTTGGACAGCAGCGCGTTGCGGTCGCGGGCGGCCCGCCGCTCGGCGATCTGCCGGGCGACCCGGTCCTCCTCGACCACCAGGAAGGTGTCGCCCGCGCCGGGCACCGAGGTCATGCCGAGCACCTGCACCGGACGGGACGGGTCGGCCGCCTCGACGTTGGCGCCGTTCTCGTCCAGCATCGCCCGGACCCGGCCGTGCGCGTCGCCGACCACGATGGTGTCGCCGACCTTCAGCGTTCCGCGCTGCACCAGCACGGTGGCCACGGCGCCCCGGCCGCGGTCGAGGTGCGCCTCGATCGCCACGCCCTCGGCGTTCTGGTTCGGGTTGGCCCGCAGGTCCAGCGCCGCGTCGGCGGTCAGCACGATCGCCTCGAGCAGGTCCTGGATGCCGATGTTCTCGCGCGCGGAGATGTCGACGAACATGGTGTCGCCGCCGTACTCCTCGGCGACCAGGCCGTACTCGGTCAGCTGACCGCGCACCTTGGCCGGGTCGGCGCCCTCCTTGTCGATCTTGTTGACCGCGACCACGATCGGCACCTCGGCCGCCTTGGCGTGGTTGAGCGCCTCGATGGTCTGCGGCTTCACGCCGTCGTCCGCGGCCACGACGAGCACCGCGATGTCGGTCACCTTCGCGCCGCGGGCACGCATGGCGGTGAACGCCTCGTGGCCGGGGGTGTCGATGAAGGTGATCCGCCGCTCGGTGTCGCCGATCTCGGCCGCGACCTGGTAGGCGCCGATGTGCTGGGTGATGCCGCCGGCCTCGCCGGCGACCACGTTGGACTTGCGGATCGCGTCGAGCAGGCGGGTCTTGCCGTGGTCCACGTGACCCATCACGGTGACCACCGGCGGGCGCGCCTCGAGGTCCTCGTCGCCGCCCTCGTCCTCGCCGAACTCGATGTCGAAGGACTCGAGCAGCTCGCGGTCCTCCTCCTCGGGCGAGACGATCTGGATCTCGAAGCCGATCTCGGAGCCGATCAGCTGGAGGATCTCCTCGTTGACCGACTGGGTCGCGGTGACCATCTCGCCGATGGCGAAGGCCGCCTGCACCAGCGCGGCCGGGTTGGCGCCGATCTTCTCCGCGAGGTCCATCAGGGACGAGCCGCGGGTGAGCCGGACGACCTGCCCGTTGCCGCGGGGCAGCAGCGCGCCGCCCATCGACGGGGCCTGCATGTTGTCGAACTCTTGACGCCGCTGCTTCTTCGACTTGCGGCCGCGCGCCGGGCCGCGTCCGCCGGGACGGCCGAACGCGCCCTGCGTGCCCTGTCTCT
>JBKOWZ010000065.1:0-32978 GCA_046724665.1 Actinomycetota bacterium | reverse complement strand
CCACCAGCCGTACCTGGTGGACGGGGTGACGAAGGCCACAGCCACGCCACTGTCCGCGAGCACCGCCGCCAACCTCAAGACGCTGATGCATGCGGTGGTCACGTACGGTACCGCCGCCGGGGTCTTCTCCGGGGTGTCCGGGCCGATCTACGCGAAGACGGGTACGGCGGAGACGGACGCCAACAAGGACGGGAAGCCGAACGCGTGGATGGTCGTCTACGACCCGCACGAAGACGTCGCCATCGGCGTCGTCGTGCAGGACTCGGGCTTCGGCGCGACGTACGCGGGACCCGAGGCCGCATACGTCCTTTCCCGCCTGTAAGGTCGGAAAAGTACCGGATGAGGCGCGGCGGGTAACGTCGGAGCAACGTCTTGACAATCGGGGACGGGAGGGACGCCTCAGTGAGCGACGAGACCAAACCACCGGCGCCGGACGGAGGCTCCGCACCGCGCGAGCAGGACGACGCCCTGGACTCGTGGTTCCGTCCTCGAGCGCAGAAGCAGGAGCGGCAGCAGGAGCAGCCTGCTCCCGCTCCCGAGGCTCCCGCCGAGAAGGCTGGGACTGACGAGGCCGAGGCGCCAGACGCCGAGACTGGCGAGGCTGGAGCCGAGGCTGAGGTGCCGGAGGCAGGGACCGAGGCTGCGGTAGACGCCGAGGTCAAGTCCGAGGCCGAAGTCGAGGCCGAGGCCGAGTCGGTAGCTGAGGCTCCGGAGGCGCCAGGAGCTGCGCGGTCGGCCGAGAACGCCGAGAACGCCGGGTCTGCTGAGCCTGCGGAGGCTGCCGAGCCGACGGAGGCTGCCGAGCCCGCGGAGGCTTCAGAAGAGCCGAGTGCGGAGGCAGACGATCAGGACGATCCCCCCGCACCGCCGGACGACCTCACGCAGGTGATGCCTGTAGTCGTCGTCGAAGCGGCGGCGACTCAGGTGATCCACCGAGAGCCGAGCGGCGGCGACGGATCGACGTGGCGTCCGCAGCCGGCGCCGCAGCAGGCTCAGCAGCCGACCGAGCGAATCCAGCAGCAGCCCGTGCCGCCCCGGTTGGACCAGACGCCGCCACGGCCGTACCAGGCGCAGCCGTTTCAGCAGCCGACGTTCCAGCAGCCACCGTTTCAGCAGCCGGGCCATCAGCAGACGCGGCCATACGAGGCGCCGGGCGGCCGAGCGTCGATTCTCCCGGTGCGCGGCTACAACGACGAGTACGACGACTTCGACAACTACAGCTACGTCGCACCCGAAGAGTCCCGGCCGCGCGGCCGGGCCCGCCGGGCACTGCTGACGACCGCGGGCGTCGCCGTGCTCGCCCTCGCGGTGGTCGCCGCGCTGGCCTTCAGCGGCAAGGTCAAGGTGCTCGGCATCGGCGCCAAGCCGGTGCCGACGGTCGGCTTCTCCCCCAGCGGCTCGGACGCCGGGTCGTACGCGACACAGACCGGCAGCGCGTTCCTGACCGCCTGGCAGAACGGCGACCTCAAGGCCGCGGCGAACATCACCGACAACCAGTCCGCCGCGTTGGCGGCGCTGACCGCGTACAAGCACGACCTGAAGGTCAGCGGCCTGACGCTGATGCCGGGCACCGCCTCCGCGCAGGGCTGGATGACGTTCAGCGTCACGGCGCAGGTCGGCTCGCCGTCCAGCGCCTGGTCCTACAGCTCGGGCCTGGCCGCGTACTCGGCCGACGTGGACGGCTACACCCGCTGGTTCGTCAAGTGGCAGCCCAACCTGCTGTTCACCTCGCTCAAGAGCGGCCAGAAGCTGGCTCTCGGCACGATCCCGCCGACCGCCGACAAGGTGGTGGACAGCAGCGGCGCCGAGATCACCGGCGCGAACGCGCCCAGCCTGAAGGGCATCGTCAGCGCGCTGAAGAAGTCCGCGCCGCCGACGGACGGCACCCCCGGCCAGGAGGTGCAGATCAGGAACGCCGACGGCTCGGTCGCCGCGAAGGTGGTCAAGGTCTCCGACCCGGTCGCCACCAGCGCCGTCAAGACCACGATCGACCTGCACGTGCAGGCGGCGGCCCAGGCAGCGGTGAACCAGGCCCCGAACAGCTCGATGGTGGTCCTCCAGCCGTCCACCGGCAACATCCTCGCGGTGGCGAACAATCCGGCGAACGGCCTGGACACCGCGATGGTCGGCCACTACGCGCCGGGCTCGACGTTCAAGACCGTCACCACCGCGCTGGCGCTGAACAAGGGCGTCATCACCAGCCTCGGCCAGACCTGGGACTGCCCGAAGACGCTCAACGCCGACGGCATCACCCTGCACAACAGCGAGCAGGAGGAGGGCGTCGGCAAGTCGTTCCTGTGGGACTTCGCGCAGTCCTGCAACAACGCCTTCAGCCGCTTCGGCGGCAAGGTCAGCCGGACCGAGCTGGCGTCCACCGCGCACGACTACTTCGGATTCAACCAGAAGTGGGATGTGGGCCTCGGCGAGCCGACGACCTACGGCAACGTCCCGGACACCTCGGCGAACAGCCTCGCCGAGGAACTGGTCGGGCAGGACCAGATCACCGCCTCGCCGCTGACGATGGCGTCCGTCGCGGCGACCGTGGCGGACGGCTCGTTCAAGCAGCCGATCCTGGTGCCCGGCACGAAGCAGGTCACGGGCACGCCGCTGCCCGCTGCGACCGCCCAGAAGCTCAAGACGCTGATGCACGAGGTCGTGGTCAGCGGCACCCTGGCCGACCTGTTCCACGGCAGGTCCGGGCTGTACGCCAAGACCGGCACGGCCGAGGTGCAGGGCAAGGAGCCGAACAGCTGGACCATCGCGTTCCAGGGCGACTACGCGGTCGCCGCGCTCGCGATCGGCGGCGGGTTCGGCGCCTCGACGGCGGGACCGCAGGTCAAGGCGCTGCTGAACGCGGTGCAATAGCGGTACAAGAACACGGCGAGGTAGCAGGGCCGGCGCGCCACGCGTCGGTCCGGGGTCAGGCCGTGGGGCGGGTGCGCCAGACGAGTACGAGGGCGCGGTCGTCGTTGGTCTTGCGCGCGACCGCGTCCACGATGCGCGCCGCGCCACCGGCGAAGCCCTTGGTCTGGAGGGTCTGCGCGACACCGAGCAGCCGGTCGAGGCCGACCGACAGGTCTTGGCCGGGCAGCTCGATCAGGCCGTCGGTGAACATCATCAGGCCGTCGCCGTAGTCGAGACGGCCGCGGGTCGGCCGGTATTCGACGTCCGGGAGCACGCCGAGCACCGGCCCCGGCGTCTCGGCCAGAGTCCACCTGCCGGAGCCCGCGGCGAGCTGCGCGATCGGCGGGTGACCGGCGCTGTAGCACTCGTACTCGCCGGTCGCGAGGTCGATCACGACGTGCACGGCCGTCGCGAAGCCCTCCTCCCAACCCTGGCGCAGCAGATACCGGTTGGCGGCGGCGAGGAACTGCGGCGCGGGGACCGAGCCGAGCAGTCCGCCGAACGCGCCGGACAGCAGCAGCGCGCGCGTGCCCGCCTGAAGCCCCTTGCCGGACACGTCCACCAGACCCAGCTGCAACAGCCCCGGCGCCTTCTCGTCATCGTCCGGCCCGGCGTCGGTCCGCGCGGCGATGAGAAAGTCGCCGGCGAAGGACTGGCCGCCGGCCGACTTCACCGCCAGATCGAGATGCCAGTCCGGTGGCAGCTTCGGCACCCGGCCCTGCGCCCGCAGCCGCTCGCGCAGGTCGAAGAGCATCGACTCGCCCCTGGTGCCGCGCACGCCGAGCCGTACCCGCTCGCGCGACATCACCAGGACGATCAGCGCGGTCGCGCCGATGAGCAGGATCGTGCCCGGCGTCGGGCGCGACGGATGAGTCGCGAACGCTTCGACGATGACGACGAGCGCCGAGACCACCAGCAGCACCAGCTGCGCGGTGAACCGCAGCAGGAAGCCGCCGATCAGCAGCGGCAGCACGACCATCGACGGCTGCACCCACACGGTGCGGAAGGAGGCGAGCACGCCGAGGACGACCGCCAGCGCGATGAGCGCGGGCAGCAGGAAGGCCTCGGACTGCACCGCGGTGTGCCGGATCCAGAAGGCCAGCGCGGCGCGCCGCGGCCGACCGCGCGGACGGTCGGTCGCCCTGCGGTCAACCGACGCCGTCGCCACCATGCTGGGACGATATCGACACCGTGCCTCCACCGTCACCGGCGGGGCGCCGCTCGGCGGTCCTCTGCCAACTGCCCATCACCCGATCGAGTGATACGCCGCTGCTCAGCGCGGCGGACGGTAAAATGTCGGCCGCGTACCCCTTTAAGGCAGCGGGGGCAGTTCGCCGGTCTTCTCGTACTCGGCGAGCATGCCGATCCGGCGCACATGCCGCGGGTCCTGGCTGAACTGCGTCGAGACGAAGATCTCCACAAAGCGCACCGCCTCGTCGATCGGGTGCATCCGGCCGCCGATGCTCAGCACGTTCGCGTCGTTGTGCTGGCGGGCCAGGGACGCCGTGTCCTCGCTCCAGACCAGCGCGGCGCGCACGCCGGGCACCTTGTTCGCCGCGATGACCTCGCCGTTGCCTGAGCCGCCGATCACGATGCCGAGCGAACCTGGCTCGTCCGCCGCGCGCTTGGCCGCGCGCAGGACGTACGGCGGGTAGTCGTCGGTGGGCACGTACGTCTCGGGGCCGCAGTCAACCGGTTCGTGGCCCAGTTCGGCGAGCCGGCCGAGCAGGCGCGTCTTCAGTTCGTAGCCGGCGTGGTCCGAGCCGAGGTAGATCCGCATGGCCACAGTTTCCCATGCGCGGCTGAACAGGAGCCCAACGCCACCCCCACAGGCGACTCCCAGGAATCACCCAGGTAAGGCACAGTGGGACTGCGTAAATTCAGCGAAGCCGTGCCGGGGCGGCAGAGACGTGGAGATGGGGCCGAGCGGGATGACCGAGCGCACTGGCCCGGCCGGCAGGCCGGAGGCCCGGATCCTGGTCGTGGACGACGAGGCCGCGATCACCGACCTGGTCGGCCTCGCGCTGCGCTACGAGGGCTTCGAGGTGGCCACCGCCGCCACCGGCCGCGACGCGCTGGCCAAGGCCGCCGAGTTCGCCCCCGACCTGGCGATCCTCGACGTGATGCTGCCGGACTACACCGGCATCGAGGTGTGCGGCCGGCTGCGCGCGCAGGGCGTCAGGCTGCCGGTGGTCTTCCTGACCGCGCGCGACGCCACCGAGGACAAGATCAACGGCCTGACGGTCGGCGGGGACGACTACGTCACCAAGCCCTTCTCGCTCGACGAGCTGATCGCCCGGGTGCGCGCGGTGCTGCGGCGCACCCGCCCCGAGCTCGAGGACTCCCGGCTGGAGTTCGCCGACCTGATCGTCGATGAGGACGCGCACGAGGCGCGCCGGGCCGGCACCCTGCTCGACCTGACGCCCACCGAGTTCAAGCTGCTGCGCTACCTGCTGCTCAACGCCGGCCGGGTGATGTCGAAGGCGCAGATCCTCGACCACGTCTGGCAGTACGACTTCGGCGGCGGCGACAACGTGGTGGAGACGTACATCTCCTATCTGCGCAAGAAGGTGGACCGCGACCGTCCGGCGCTGATCCACACGGTCCGCGGCGTCGGATACTCGCTGCGCCTGCCGAAGGATTAGCCGATGCGGTCGCCGCTTCCGCGCATCAAGCTCCACATCCGCCGCCCGCGCACGCTGCGCCGCCGACTGCTGTTCACGCTGATCAGCCGGCTCGCGGTGGGCCTGACCATCGCGGCGGTCGGCACGTTCATCGCCGTGCACACGGTGCTCGAGAACCGGCTGGACAACCAGCTGAACGGCACCGCCGCGCTGATCAACGCCTACACCGAGACGCAGCCTCCGGGCGTCATCCCGAACTTCGCGGCCGACTCCGGCGACAACTCCACCTGGCACCTGCTCGCGCACAACGGGCTGATCCCGGTCTACGTGCAGCTGCGCAACGCGCAGAACCAGCCGGTGTTCACCACGGGCTCGCCGGCCCCGGCCATCCCGAAGGTGCTCAACGTCGGGCCGGTCGGCTCGGGCCCGCAGCACGACGGCGCGACGATCTTCAGCGCGAACCCCACGGTCGATGTGCACGGCCTGCCCTCGTACCGGGTGCGCGTCTCACGGCTGCCCGGCGGCCGTGGCTATCTCGTGCTGGCCAGCTCCGAGCGGGACATGACCTCGACCATGGCCGCCGTCGGCAAAATCGAGATGGCCGCCTGGCTGGTCGCGTTCGGGCTGGTCGGCGGACTGGCCAACCGCCGGATCAAGCGGGACCTCGAACCGTTCGAGCGGATGGGCCAGCAGATCGTGGCGATCGGCGCGGGCGAGCTCGACCAGCGGGTCGAGCCGGCGAACACGGTCACCGAGGTCGGCCGGGTCGGCTCGTCGGTGAACGCGATGCTGGCCAGGCTCGAGCGCTCGTTCCGGCACCAGCGCGCCTCGGAGGAGCGGCTTCGCCGCTTCATCGCGGACGCCTCGCACGAACTGCGCACGCCGCTGGCCTCGATCCGCGGCTACGCCGAGCTGTTCCGGCGCGGCGCCGCGTCGCGGCCGGAGGACCTGGCGCTGGCGATGCGGCGGATCGAGTCGGAGTCGGCGCGGATGGGCGTGCTGGTGGACGAGCTGCTGCTGCTGGCCCGGCTGGACTCGGGCCGCCCGCTCGGGCGCGGTCCGGTGGACCTCGGCGCGCTGGCCCGGGACGCGGCACGCGACTCGCAGGCGGCCGATCCGCGCTGGCCGATCGACGTGACGGTCGGCGCGGGCGAACAGGACGCGGACGCGGCCGGGCAGCGGGTCGAGGTGCGCGGCGACGCGGACCGGCTGCGCCAGCTGCTGGCGAACCTGCTGGCGAACGTGCGCGCGCACACGCCGCCGGGCACGGCCGCGTCCGTGATGGTCCGGCGGGTCTTCGACACGGCGGTCATCGAGGTCGCCGACGCCGGGCCCGGCCTGACCAGGGAGCAGCAGGCGAAGGTCTTCGAACGCTTCTACCGCGCGGACTCGTCCCGCAGGCGCGCCGACGGGCCGGGCGGCTCGGGGCTCGGCCTGTCCATCGTCGCCTCGGTCGCCGCCGCGCACGGCGGCACGGCCGAGGTCCGTTCGACGCCCGGCTACGGCACCGTGTTCACCGTGCGGCTGCCGATCGAACCGGTCGCGGACGCCGCGTCGGCGACCGACGCCGACGATTCGGATGAGAAGTCTGTCAACGATTCCGTTCCCACTCTCACAGTGCTCTCACAGGAAGCGCACAGTGTCGCGCCAGCCGCGCCTGGTTCTCTCTCCGGTAATGCGCCGCGATCCGAGCCGGCGCGTGATCACGAGAGTAGGAGGGGGTCGGACGCGATGGAACGGCTCTCGGCATTCGTGACCACCCACCGCAAGTGGATCTACGGCTTGTGGCTGGTCGCGTTCATCACGGGGATCGCCGCGTCGTCCACGCTGGCGAACCATCTGGACAAGACGTTCTCGATGCCCGGCCAGCCCGGCTACGTGGCCAACCAGGCGATCGTCGCCGAGTACGGCAACGGCGGCATGGCACCGCCGCTGGTGCCCGTCGTGCAGGTGCCGCAGGGCATGTCGGCCACCGACCCGCGGGTGACGGCGGCCTTCGCCTCGCTCGAGACGATCCCGCAGGCCCGGGTCGCCGACTACGCGAACACCCACAACCCGAAGTTCGTCGGCTCGGACGGCCGCACCACCTTCGCGGTCATCTACACCCCGGGCGGCGGGGGCATGGGCCCGCAGGAGGCCTCGAACGCCATCGCGGAGCAGGCGAAGCAGCGGCTGACCGCCGCGCTGCCGGCCGGCTCGACCGTGCGCATCACCGGCGAGCAGCCGCTCCAGGACAACGGCACGGGCTCGGGCAAGGGCATGAGCATCCTCAACGAGATCCTCATCGGCGGCATCGGCGCGCTGGCGGTGCTGCTGTTCGTCTTCGCCTCGCTGCTGGCCCTGGTGCCGCTGCTGGTCGCGGCGGTCTCGGTGCTCACCGCGTTCCTGGCGATCCTCGGCATCACCCAGATCACCCCGGTCTCCCTGATCGTGCAGTTCCTGGTCGGCCTGATCGGCCTCGGCGTGGCGATCGACTACTCGCTGCTGCTGGTCACCCGCTGGCGCGAGGAACTGGCGCACGGGTACGACAACGACACGGCGATCCACCGCTCGATGGCCTCCGCCGGACGCGCCGTGGTGTTCTCCGGCGTGACCGTCGCGCTCGGCCTGCTCGCGCTGGTGGTCCTGCCGGTGCCGTTCCTGCGCTCGATCGGCTACGGCGGCATGATCATCCCGCTGGTGTCGGTCTGCGTGACGCTCACCCTGGTCCCGGCGCTGCTGTCCGGGATCGGCCGCCGGCTCGACTGGCCGCGCATCCGGCACGAGGACAAGGCCTCCCGCGGCTGGACGGCCTGGGCCAGGCTGATGGTCCGGCGGCGCTGGATCGCCACGTTCGGCGCGCTGGTCGTGCTCGGCGCGCTGGCCGTCAACACCTTCGGCCTGAAGATCGGCGACGCGTCCTCCGACGCGCTCTCCCAGAGCGGCACGGCGCACGAAGGCGTGGTCATGCTGCGTGACGCGCACATCCCGACCGGTGTGATCACTCCTCTCGAGGTCTACCTGCCGAAGAGCGCCTCCACCTCGTCGGCACTGTCCGCGGTGTCGGGCGTCCCGGGCATCGACTTCGCCGCCGCGCCGACCGGCGCGGCCTGGAGCCGGCCGGATTCCTCGGTGCTGGTGGCGATCCCGACCGACGAGAGCACGAACACCACCGGCGAGGCCACCACCCGCGCCGTGCGCGGCGCGCTCGACGCCGTCCCCGGCGCGCAGCTCGGCGGCATGGGCGTGGTCGAGATCGACATGATCCACGCGGTCTACGGCAGCTTCCCGCTGATGCTCGGCATCCTCGGCCTGCTCACCTTCGTGCTGCTGGCCCGCGCCTTCCGGTCGATCATCCTGCCGCTGAAGGCGGTGATCCTCAACCTGCTCTCGCTGGCCGCCGTCTACGGCTCGCTGGTGCTGGTCTGGCAGAAGGGCTACGGCTCGAACGCGATCTGGGGCATCCCGGCGACCGGCGCGATCACCGGCTGGATCCCGCTGATGGTCTTCGCGTTCCTCTACGGCCTGTCCATGGACTACGAGGTCTTCATCCTCTCCCGGATGCGCGAGGAGTACGACGCGACCGGCTCGACCAGCCGGGCCGTGGTCACCGGCATCGGCCGCACCGGGCGGCTGGTCACCTCGGCGGCGCTGATCCTGTTCCTGGCGATGGCCGCGCTCGGCTCGGCGCCGAACACGGACGTGAAGATCTTCGCCACCGCGCTCGGCATCGGCATCCTGCTGGACGCCACCGTGGTGCGCGCGCTGCTGGTCCCGGCGCTGGTCTCGCTGTTCGGCCGGTGGAACTGGTGGATGCCGACGTGGGCGGCGCGGATCCTGCGCGTCGAGCCCTCCCCCGCGCTGCCCGAACCGGCCGGGGGCGAACTGGTGCCCGCCATCACCGCCACGTCCTCCGACACCGCGGGTGACGACTCCACCGCGACCGAACCCGAACACACCCGAGTCGGCTGACCGAAGCAACCACCGAAGAACCCTGACCGGCCCGGCCCGGTCAGGGTTCTTCTTTTTCCCCCGTTCGGCACCCGACCCGCACAGCCGCACATCTGTTCGGTTAAAACCCTTGCGTCATCACGTTCAGTCACTACAGTCTCCCTCATTCCCGTCCCGCGACAGCAGGAGTCAGCATCTAGGCTTAATCGCGAATGGCTTCGTCGTCAGATTCCGCTCATGCGAGGATCGATCCACACCGTCAGCGCCTATGCGTAAGGAGCCGTGCGACAAAGTGCCCGGTACCAATCTCACCCGCGAGGAGGCGGCCGAACGCGCCCGCCTCGTGTCGGTCTCGTCCTACGAAGTCGAGCTCGACCTGACCACCGGACCTGAGACCTTCGCGTCCACGAGCATCGTGCGCTTCTCCGCCGAGCCGGGTTCCACCACCTTCGCCGACCTGGTCGCCGCCGAAGTCGAGGAGATCGTCCTGAACGGCCGGCCGCTCGACCCGGCGGCGGTGTTCGCCGACTCGCGCATCGCCCTGGACGGACTGGAGAGCGACAACGAGCTCAAGGTCCGGGCGGTCTGCGTGTACAGCCACACCGGCGAGGGCCTGCACCGGATGGTGGACCCTGTCGATGGCGGCGTATCGCTCTACACACAGTTCGAGGTGCCTGACGCACGGCGAGTCTTCGCCAACTTCGAGCAGCCGGACCTGAAGGCGACCTTCCGTTTCACGGTCACCGCGCAGGAGGGCTGGGAGCTGTTCTCGAACGCGCCGACCCCGGCCCCCGAGGCACTCGGCGACGGACGCGCGGTGTGGCGGTTCGAGCCCACCGAACGGATGTCCACGTACATCACGGCGCTGGTCGCCGGCGACTACCACGTGGTGCGCGACACGTACACCTCGCCGGACGGCACGACCGTGCCGATGGCGGTGGCCTGCCGCAAGTCGCTGGCGGAGTACCTCGACGCCGAGGAGATCCTCGACGTGACCAAGCGCGGCTTCGACTACTACCAGACGCTGTTCGACCTGCCGTACCCGTTCTCCAAGTACGACCAGCTGTTCGTGCCCGAGTACAACGCGGGCGCGATGGAGAACGCCGGCTGCATCACCTTCCGCGAGGACTACGTCTTCCGTTCGAAGGTGACCGACGCGGCCTACGAGCGGCGCGCCGAGACGATCCTGCACGAGCTGGCGCACATGTGGTTCGGCGACCTGGTCACCATGGAGTGGTGGAACGACCTGTGGCTGAACGAGTCCTTCGCCACCTACGCCTCGGTGCGCTGCCAGGCCGAGGCGACGCGCTGGACCGGCGCCTGGACGACGTTCGCGAACGTCGAGAAGACGTGGGCGTACGCGCAGGACCAGCTGCCCTCGACGCACCCGATCGTGGCCGAGATCCGCGACCTGGAAGACGTGTACGTCAACTTCGACGGCATCACGTACGCGAAGGGCGCCTCGGTGCTCAAGCAGCTGGTGGCGTACGTCGGCGACGAGGCGTTCGTCAACGGCCTGCGTACGTACTTCCGGCGGCACGCGTGGCGCAACACCCGGCTGTCCGACCTGCTCGGCGCGCTCGAGGAGGCGTCGGGCCGCGACCTCGGCGCCTGGTCGAAGGCCTGGCTGGAGACCGCCGGCCCCAACACGCTGCGTCCCGTCTTCACCCTGACCGAGAACGGCACCTACGCGAGCTTCGCCATCTCCCAGGAAGCCCCGGCCGACTACCCCACCCTGCGCCCGCACCGCATCGCGGTCGGCCTCTACGACCGCACGCCGACTGGTCTCGTGCGCACCCGTCGCATCGAACTCGACGTTGACGGCGCCCTGACCGAGGTGCCCGACCTGGTCGGCGTAGCCCAGCCGGACCTGGTGCTGCTCAACGACGACGACCTGTCGTACACGAAGATCCGTTTCGACGACCGCTCGGTCTCGACCCTCGTCGAGTCGATCAGCGAGTTCACCGAGTCGCTGCCGCGCGCGCTGAGCTGGGTCGCCGCCTGGGACATGGTGCGCAACGCCGAGCTGCCCGCGCGTGACTACGTCGCGCTGGTCATCTCGGGCGCGCCGCGCGAGACGGACATCGGCGTGCTCCAGTCGCTCCAGCGGCAGGCGAAGCTGGCGATCGACCTGTACGCGGCCCCGTCATGGCGCGAGGAGGGCTCGGCGAAGTGGGCCTCGTTCACGCACGCGCAGCTGCTCGCCGCGGCGCCGGGCAGCGACATCCAGCTCGCCTGGGCCCGGGCCCTCGCGGCGGTCGCCCGTTCGACCGAGCACCTCGACCTGCTCTCCGGCCTGTTGGCGGACACCGAGTCGATCGACGGCCTTGAGGTGGACACGGACCTGCGCTGGGCGCTGCTGCACCGGCTGGCGGCGACCGGCCGCGCGCCGGAGAGCCAGATCGCCGCCGAGGAGGAGCGCGACGCGACCGCGGCGGGCAAGCGCCACGCGGCCTCCGCGCGCGCCGCGATTCCGACCGTGGAGGCGAAGGCCGCCGCGTGGGCGTCGATCGTGGACTCGGACGAGCTGCCGAACGAGACGCTGATGGCGGTGATCATGGGCTTCCGGCAGCCCGACCAGCGCGAGCTGCTGGCGCCGTACGCGGACCGCTTCTTCGCGAAGGTGGCGGACCTGTGGGCGGCCCGCACCCCGCACATGGCGCAGCTGCTGGTCAACGGCCTGTACCCGCTGCTGATCGTCGAGCAGCGCATCGTCGAGGCCGTGGACGCGGTTCTCGCCGAGGACGAGGCGAGGGTGCCGGCGCCGCTGCGGCGCCTGCTGCTTGAGCAGCGGGACGGCACGCTGCGTACCCTGCGCGGCCAGGCCCTAGACGCCACCGGCCGCGGCTGACCCACACAACAAACAAGCGCCGATGGGGCGGTGGGGACTGACCGAACAAGGCCAGTCCCCACCGCCCCACCACGAGTACCGCTACATCATGCCTCGTACTCGTAGAATCCCTTCCCGCTCTTGCGCCCCAACGCCCCCGCCGTCACCATCCGGTTCAGCAGTTCCGGCACCGCGAACTTCGGGTCGTGCGTCTCGGTGTAGATGTTGCGCGCCGCGTTGCGGATGATGTCCACGCCGGTCAGGTCGGCGGTGGCCAGCGGCCCCATGGCGTGCCCGAAGCCGAGCCGGCACGCGAGGTCGATGTCCTCGGCGCTTGCCACGCCGGTCTCCACGAGGTGCGCGGCCTCCACGATCAGCGCGCTGATGAGCCGGGTCGTGACGAACCCGGCGACGTCCCGGTTCACCACGATGCACGTCTTGCCGACGCCTTCGGCGAACTCACGCGCCGCCGCCAGCGTCTCGTCAGACGTCTTGTACCCGCGTACCAGTTCGCACAGCGCCATCATCGGCACCGGCGAGAAGAAGTGCGTCCCGACCACCGACTCCGGCCGCTCGGTCGCCGAGGCGACCAGCGTGATCGGCAGCGCCGAGGTGTTGGTGGCGAGCACCGCGTCGTCCTTGCAGATCTTGTCGAGCTCGCGGAAGACCGCGTGCTTGACGTCGATGTCCTCGAAAACCGCCTCGACCACGATGTCCACCTCGGCGGCCGCGCCGAGGTCGGTGGTCGTGGTGATCCGCCCGAGCGCGGCGTCGGCGTCCGAGCGGGAGATCTTCCCCTTGGCCGCGAACTTGCCGAGCGAGGCCTCGATCGCGGCCATGCCGCGTGCCAGCGCCTGCGGCGTCATGTCGCGCAGGACCACGTCGTACCCGGCCGCCGCCGACACCTGGGCGATCCCCGACCCCATCAGCCCCGCGCCGATCACGGCGAGCTGCTTGGCCACCCTGCCACGCTCCCTAGTCTCAAATCCATACCCGGTGGTAACCGCTCTGGCAGCCTACTCGCCCCGCCCGGGTACGCTGCGACCATGGTGAACCTGACCCGGATCTACACACGCACCGGCGACGACGGCTCAACGCGGCTCGGCGACATGAGCAAGACGACCAAGAACGACCCGCGCCTGATCGCCTACGCCGACGTGGACGAGGCCAACTCGGCGATCGGCGCCGCCATCGCCCTGGGCGGCCTGCCCGAGCAGGTGGCCGCCGTGCTGACCCGGATCCAGAACGAGCTCTTCGACGTAGGCGCCGACCTGTGCAACCCGGTGGTCAAAGACGCACATCCCGAGGTCCCGCCGCTACGCATCGAGCAGCGCGACATCGACCGTCTAGAGCGTGACTGCGACCGCTTCAATGAGCACCTGCCCGCACTACGCTCGTTCATCCTGCCCGGCGGCACCCCCGGCTCGGCGCTCCTCCACGTCGCCCGCACCGTCGCCCGCCGCGCCGAGCGCTCCGCGTGGGCGGCCCTCGACGTGCACGGCGACTCGATGAACGCGCTGACCGCGAAGTACCTCAACCGGCTGTCCGACCTGCTTTTCATCCTCGCCCGCGCCGCAAACCACAGCGCCGCTACCGACGAGGCCGCCGGCGACGTCCTCTGGCAGCCCGGCGCCTCCCGAGCCGCCGACACCTCCTGAGACGCCCGGCTACCGCGCGGCTCCACCGAACGCGCTTCGCGCTGCGTGCCTATCCCGGCCCACCGCCCCCGCTCCGCTGCGCTCCGCTGACTTTACGCGCTGCCGCGCACGCGCTTCGCGCTGAACGCTGCGCTGGTTAGGGCTCCGCTGCGCTCCGCCCCCACGCGCGTCGGGATCAGCAGCATCGTCTCAGCGTTGGTCGCTCTTGTGCCAGGAGTAGCGGTCAAGTAGGGAGACCAGCGGCCCTGTCGGCCAAACAACTACTCCGCGTCCATCGGCAGGAGAACGAAGTAGCGGTGGCCGCTCAGCGGGGCCGTGACACGATAGTCCTGGTCCGTCGCGAGGATCATGTTCGTCGCGTAACGCTGCGCTAGGACAATGTTCATGGCGTCTGCGAGGTCAAGCGAACCGGGTTTGCGCCTTTTACGCTCCATCCGACCCTCGTAACGCTCGATGAGGACGGCAGCAGCGCGGTAATCGTCCGGTGCAATCGCGGCAGGCTCGTAGAAACCTCCCGCGAGGTCCCCCAAGAAGTCACCGGCGGCTTCATGATCGCCGCTGGTACTGAGCAAATAGTGAACCTCCGCGACCACAAGCGGTGAGATCACCGCCATCGAAGCCGACTCGAGGGTTGAGCGGTACAACTCATGATCGGGCTCGGCGCTGTTCATGGCGGCCACGATGCCGCCAGTGTCAGCGACCAGCCTTATTCGCCGAAGCCTTCCATCAGTTCCTCAGTCCTCGCCACAATCGAGGCATTGTGGAACCGTGCCCTCATCTGGGATTGGCGGTCATTCAGTTCGAGGAACAGCCAGGTGGGGTTCTGAGCGAGCTGCTTGTTAAGGCCTTCGCTGATCCGCACGACACGGTCCAGCGCCTCGGAGCGCCTGTTCGCATCCTCGTTGGCCGTGTTCATGGCCAGATGGTAGCTGTCTGTCAGGAGACTCTGCTGACGTTTTGGCCCGGGGGCGCGCCCTCGAGCCAGGAGAGGAAGCCGGTCAGGGCGTCGGGGGACATGGCCAGTTCGACCAGGCCGGTGCCGAATTTGCACTCGACGATGGTCCAGCCGGGGAAGAGCGCCAGTTCCTCGTGGTCCTCTGCGTCGCGGCGGCCGATCACTTCGAGGTCGCGGCGGGTGAGGACGACGGCGGGGCGGTAGGCGTAGGAGAAGATGCGGAACCAGTCGATCCGGTCGTTTTCGTACTGGGCTATGCCGTAGGCCCAGCTGCGTCCGGCGCGAACCGCGGAGGCGGTGAAGGGGACGCGGGTGCCGCGGTCGCGGTCTGGTTGGTCGGGGTAGGCGTGGGGGCGGTTTCGGCTTGCGGGGGGTACGAACGTGTCGGCGGTCGCGCCCGCGCCGGCTTCGCGGTCGGCGCCGGGGGGGCCGAAATGCACCGCAGCCCACGCCGACCCGGAGGTCAGGCGCAGGCTGCAATCGAATGTGCCGCCGCGGCGGCGGATCACCACCCGCCGGGTGAACAGGGCGCCTATGGCGAGCAGCAGCAGGAGTGCTGCTGCGGCGAGGCTTTCCAGCAGGCCGGTGACGATCATCATCGGCACCGCCTATGGCTGCCTGGACAGCAGGAGGCTGGGTTGGCTGAGCGAGGCGGACAGGGGTGCGGACGCAATTGGGCGGGGTGCCTTGCGTGGCCGATGCGTCTAGCTGTCGCCGTGACCGTGACTGTGACCGTGGCTTTGGTACTGGTGTTGGTGCTGGCGCTGGCCGTCATCGTTCGGGCGTTGCCGTTGCCGGTGCTATCGCCGTTGCCGCTGCTCGCTGTCGCGTGCACGGATGCCCCCCGCCGCTTGCCGCTACCGCACCGCTACTGCACGGTGCGGCCTGCGGCGCGCAGGCGTACCTCGGCACGTAGCGCTGCGGCCTCCGAGTCACGGTCGAACTCGCCGGCCCTCGCTCGGGTCAGCGCCTCCTCGGCCCTTGCCACGTCGATCTCGGTGGACAGTTCGGCCGCCTCGCTCAGCAGCGAGACCCGGTTGCCGTCCACCGCGATGAAGCCGCCGTGCAGCGCCACCTTCAGGGTCTCGCCCGGCGCGCCGTCCACCAGCGTCTTGATCGTGGCCACCGACGGCTGCATCACGGACAGGATCGGCTGGTGTCCGGGCAGGATGCCGACGTCGCCGACGACGGTCTTGGCGATCACCATGGACGCCTTGCCGGACCAGACCTGGCGGTCGGCCGCGACCAGCGCCACATCGAGTTCAGCCACGGTGCGGGTCCTCCACTCCTCGTGCGGGAAAGCCTAGCGGACCCGCCGGGGTGCGGCGGGCGGTCGGGGTTCGCCGCCGGGCCGGTTGGCCGGTTGGTGCCTGCCCTTGGGCTCGGCTCGGGCCGACCGGCCCGGTGCGTGCGGCGGGTCCGCGGTTGGCTACTTGGTCAGTTCCTTGGCCTTGCGCTCGAGGTCCTCGAGCCCGCCGCACATGAAGAACGCCTGCTCCGGCACGTGGTCGTACTTGCCGTCGGCGATCGCCGTGAACGCGGCGATGGTCTCCTCCAGCGGCACGAACGAGCCGTCGAGGCCGGTGAAGGTCTTGGCCACGAACGTGTTCTGGGACAGGAAGCGCTCGATCCGCCGGGCGCGCTGCACGGTGATCTTGTCCTCTTCCGACAGTTCGTCCACGCCGAGGATCGCGATGATGTCCTGGAGGTCCTTGTACTTTTGCAGGATCGCCTTGACCCGGCTGGCGCACTCGTAGTGCTCCTTGGTGATGTACCGCGGGTCCAGGATCCGGGAGGTGGAGTCCAGCGGGTCCACCGCCGGGTAGATGCCCTTCTGGGTGATCGGCCGGGAGAGCACCGTGGTCGCGTCCAGGTGGGCGAAGGTGGTGTGCGGCGCCGGGTCGGTGATGTCGTCCGCGGGGACGTAGATCGCCTGGACCGAGGTGATGGAGTGGCCGCGGGTCGAGGTGATGCGCTCCTGGAGCTCGCCCATCTCGTCGGCCAGGGTCGGCTGGTAGCCCACCGCGGACGGCATGCGGCCGAGCAGGGTCGAGACCTCGGAGCCGGCCTGGGTGAAGCGGAAGATGTTGTCGATGAACAGCAGCACGTCCTGCTTCTGCACGTCGCGGAAGTACTCGGCCATGGTCAGCGCCGAGAGCGCGACGCGCAGACGGGTGCCCGGCGGCTCGTCCATCTGGCCGTAGACCAGCGCGGTCTTCTCGATGACGCCGGTCTCGGTCATCTCCGCGATCAGGTCGTTGCCCTCGCGGGTGCGCTCGCCGACGCCGGCGAACACGGACACGCCGCCGAAGTTCTCCGCGACGCGGTAGATCAGCTCCTGGATCAGCACCGTCTTGCCCACGCCGGCACCGCCGAACAGGCCGATCTTGCCGCCGTTGACGTACGGGGTGAGCAGGTCGATGACCTTGATGCCGGTGGTGAACATCTCGGTCTTCGAGTCCAGCTGGTCGAAGCTCGGCGCCTTGCGGTGGATGCCCCAGCGCTCGCCGACCTCGAAGTCCTCGCCCTCCTTGAGGTTGAGCACGTCGCCGGTCACGTTGAACACATGGCCGAGGGTGACGTTGCCGACCGGCACCGAGATCGGGCCGCCGCTGTCCTTCACCTCCGAGCCGCGCACGAGGCCGTCGGTGGGCTTCATCGCGATGGCGCGGACCATGTTGTCGCCGATGTGCTGGGCGACCTCGAGGGTCAGCGTGCGGGTCTCGCCCTGGAAGTCGTAGTCGATCGTCAGCGCGTTGTTCAGCTCCGGCATCGCGTCGACGGGGAATTCCACGTCGACGACGGGACCGATGATCCGCGAGACGCGGCCGACGCCGGTCGTGGTCGTCTGGTCAGTGGTCGTCATGGTTCCTATTCGCTTCCCGCGGACGCGTCGGCCAGCGCGTTCGCGCCGCCCACGATCTCGCTGATCTCCTGGGTGATGTCGGCCTGGCGGGCCGCGTTCGCCAACCGGGTGAGCTGGCGGACCAGATCGGTGGCGTTGTCCGTCGCCGACTTCATCGCCCGGCGGCGGGCGGCGTGCTCCGAGGCCGCCGACTGCAACAGCGCGTTGTACAGCCTTGCCTTGATGTAGTCCGGCAGCAGCTCGTCGAGCACCTCTGCCGGTGAGGGTTCGAACTCGTAGAGCGGGAAGAACCCGCCGGCCGGGGCCGCGGTGCTCTCCTCGATCTCGAGCGGCAGGAAGCGGTCCGCCGTCGGGTTCTGGCTCAGCATCGTGACGAACTCGGTGGACACCACGTGCAGCTCGTCCACCCCGCCGTCCTCGCCGCCCTTGAGGAAGGACTCGATCAGCGCGTCGCCGATCTCGGCCGCGTCGCCGTACTGCGGGTTGTCGGAGAACCCGGTCCACGTCCCGGCCAGCGTGACGCCGCGGAACGAGTAGTACGTGACGCCCTTGCGGCCGATCACGTACCGGTCGATCTCCTTGCCCTGTTCGCGCAGCAGCTGGATGAGCTGCTCGGCCTGCTTGATCGCCGCGGTGTTGTACGCCCCGGCGAAGCCGCGGTCCGCGGTGACCAGGACGACGGCCGCGCGCCGCAGCTGCGGGCGCTCGCCGATCAGCGGGTGCTTGGCGTTGGAGTGCGAGGCCACCGCGGAGACCGCGCGGGTGATCTCCCGCGCGTACGGGGTGGACTGCGCGACCCGCTGCTGCGCCTTGACGATGCGCGCGGTGGCGATCAGCTCCTGCGCCCTGGTGATCTTCTTGGTCGCGGAGACGGACGCGATGCGCCGCCGGTAGACCCGGAGTTGGCCGGCCACAGCCTCAGTCCTCCCTTCCTGACCAGTGGATGTCGTGGTAGCTGGTGGTCATGGCGGGTCAGCCCCTCGTGTGCCGGACGATCTTCTCCTGGCCCACCTCGGCGGGGTCCAGGGCGGAGACCGGCACGTCGCCGCGCAGCAACTGCCCGTCGCTCTTCTCGAAGGTGTTCTTGAAGGAGTCGATCGCGGACCGCAGCAGCCCCAGGTCGTCGTCGGAGAGCTTCGCGTTCTTCGCGGCGATGCTCGGCAGGATCGCGGAGTGCGCGGACTTGAGGTAGTCGAGGAATTCGGCCTCGAAGCGGCGGACGTCCTCGACCGGGACCTCGTCCAGCTCGCCCGAGGTGCCGGACCAGATCGAGACGACCTGCTCTTCGACCGGGAACGGGCTGTACTGCGGCTGCTTGAGCAGCTCGACGATGCGCTGGCCGCGGGCCAGCTGCGCCTTGGACGCGTCGTCGAGGTCGGACGCGAAGGCGGCGAACGCCTCCAGGTCGCGGAACTGGGCGAGGTCGACGCGCAGTGAGCCGGAGACCTGGCGCATCGCCTTGACCTGCGCCGCGCCGCCGACCCGGGAGACCGAGGTACCGACGTTCACCGCGGGACGCACGCCCGAGTTGAACAGGTCGGTCTCCAGGAAGCACTGGCCGTCGGTGATGGAGATGACGTTGGTCGGGATGAACGCGGAGATGTCGTTCGCCTTGGTCTCCACGATCGGCAGACCGGTCATCGAGCCGGCGCCCATGTCGTCGGACAGCTTCGCGCAGCGCTCGAGCAGCCGGGAGTGCAAGTAGAACACGTCGCCCGGGTACGCCTCGCGGCCCGGCGGGCGGCGCAGCAGCAGCGACATCGCGCGGTACGCCTCGGCCTGCTTCGACAGGTCGTCGAAGATGATCAGGACGTGCTTGCCGGCGTACATCCAGTGCTGGCCGATGGCCGAGCCGGTGTACGGGGCCAGGTACTTGAAGCCCGCCGGGTCGGAGGCCGGGGCGGCGACGATGGTGGTGTACTCCAGCGCGCCGTTGTCCTCGAGCGCCTGGCGCACCGCCGCGATCGTCGAGCCCTTCTGGCCGACCGCGACGTAGATGCAGCGCACCTGGAGCTTGGGGTCGCCGGTGGCCCAGTTCGCCTTCTGGTTCAGGATGGTGTCGATGCAGACCGCGGTCTTGCCGGTCTGCCGGTCGCCGATGATCAGCTGGCGCTGGCCGCGGCCGATCGGGGTCATCGAGTCGATGGCCTTGATACCGGTCTGGAGCGGCTCGCTGACCGACTGGCGCTGCATGACCGAGGGGGCCTGGAGCTCCAGCACGCGGCGGGCCTCCGCCTCGATCGGGCCGAGGCCGTCGATCGGGTTGCCGAGCGGGTCCACCACCCGGCCGAGGAAGTTGTCGCCGACCGGCGCGGACAGGATGTCCCCGGTGCGGCGGACCGTCTGACCCTCCTCGATGCCGGTGTAGTCGCCCATGACGACCACGCCGATCTCGCGCACGTCCAGGTTCAGCGCGATGCCGAGCGTGCCGTCCTCGAACTTGAGCAGCTCGTTGGTCATGGCCGAGGGCAGGCCCTCGACCTTGGCGATACCGTCACCGACCTCGGTGACCTTGCCGATCTCGTCGACGTTCGCGGCCGAAGGCTCGTACGACGAGACGAAGCGCTCCAGCGCGTCCCGGATCTCCTCGGGACGGATCGTGAGCTCCGTCATGAGTCTTCCTACTCCCTAGTCTTCTCCGGGCCTTCGCCCGCGCGTTCGGTGCAGCCCGCCCTCCACGCGGAGGGTGACGTCCTGTCAGTGTGAGACGTGGCGCGAGGCCTCGGCCAGGCGTCCCGCGATCGAGCCGTCGATGATGTCGTCGCCGATCCGGATGGTCATGCCGCCGATCAGCTCCTGGTCGAGCTCCACGTTCAGCCGGATGTCCCGGCCGTAGGCCCGCGCCAGGATGCCGGTCAGCCGCTCGCGCTGCGCCTCGGTCAGCGGGACGGCGGCGGTCACCAGCGCGGTGATCCGCTCCCGGCGCTGCGCCGCGACGCGGCTGAGCTCCTCGACCCCGGCCACCACGGACCGCCCGCGCGGGGCGGCCACCAGCCGGCGGATCAGCCGCAGCGCGGACGGATTCGCCCGGCCGGCGAGCAGCGAGTCCACCAGCGCGGTGCGCTGCGCGGCCGGGATGCGCTCGGACAGGCCCGCGGCCAGCTCGGGCTCGGCCGCCAGGATCCGGCCGAAGCGGAACAGGTCGTCCTCGACCGCGTCGAGCGAGCCGTCCCGCTCGGCCAGCGCCAGCTCCGCCTGCGTGGCCAGCACGTTCACCGCGTCGGCCAGGTCCCGCGGCCGCGACCAGCGGCCGCGCACGGTGCCCGCGACCAGCTCGACCGCCGGCTCGCCGACCTTGCCGGCCAGCAGCGCGGTGACCAGCTGCGCGCGCTGCTGCGACTCCCGCGACGGGTCGGTCAGCAGCCGGCGCAGCGACACGTCGCCGTCCAGCAGCGCGCCGACCGCGGCGAGGTCGTCGGACAGCGCCGTGACATCCGTCGAGGCGATGGCGGTCAGCGCGGCCAGTGCCTCCTCGGCCTGCCTGAGCGAATCGCGACTCGCGCCGTGCATCAGCCCACCTGCTCCGCCGCGGTCCCCGCCTCGGCGCCGAGGCGGCCGTCGAGCTCGTCGAGGAACCGGTCGATGATCCGCTCCTGAAGCGCGGCGTCGGTGGCCCGCTCGCCGATGATCTTGTCGGCCAGCTCGACGGCCAGCTTGCCGAGGTCGGCCTTGAGCACCGAGACCGCGGAGTTGCGGTCCGCGGCCAGCTGCGCGTGCCCGGCGGCCACGATGGACTCGCGCTGCCTGACCGCCTCCTCGCGGGCCTTGTCCACCAGCGCGGCGCCCTCGGCCTGGGCCTTGGCCCGCACCTCGGCCGCCTCGTGCCGGGACTCGGCCAGCCTCGCGGTGAAGTCGGCCTTGATCCGCTCGGCCTCGGCCTGCGCGGCCTCCGCCTTCTGCAAGCCGCCCTCGATCGCCTCGGTGCGCTCGTCAAGCAGCTTCTTGATGCCGGGCAGCACCCGGGTGTACAGGAAGAAGAAGACGATCGCGAACGAGATCGCGCCGAGGATCAGCTCGGTGTTGTCGGGCAGGACCGGGTTCTCTTCGGCCAGGATGGTCATGGGGTGTGCCACGGTGCGCCTCCTTCCGGGGTACCGCGTGGAGGTTACTTGCCGAAGACGAACGGCATGACGATGCCGAGGAGCGCGAGCGCCTCGGTCAGCGCGAAGCCGATGAACATGTTGGTGCGGATCATGCCGGCCGCCTCGGGCTGGCGGGCCATCGCCTCGACTCCGTGGCCGAAGATCAGGCCGATGCCGACACCCGGGCCGATGGCGGCCAGGCCGTAGGCGACGGCCCCCAGGGAGCCGGTGACACCGGTGCTGGCGGCGAGGACATCAACAGCGGACATGGGTTGCGTTTCCTTCGGGTCGAACCGGCGGGCTCTCCGACCGGTTGGCTTCTGGGGGCTTGCGGTGCAGCTCAGTGGCCGGCGCTGTAGGACTCGCCGATGTACTGCGCGGTCAGGATGGTGAAGATGTAGGCCTGGAGCGCCTGGATCAGCATCTCGAAGGCGGTGAGCACCACGGTCATCACCGCGGAGCCCGCCGCGAACAGCGCGCCCATCGAAGCGCTGGTCAGGTACCAGGTCGCCGCCATGAACGTGGCCAGCAGCATGTGTCCGGCGAACATGTTCGCGAACAGCCGCACGGCCAGGGTGAACGGCTGGATGATCAGGACCCTGGCCCACTCGACCGGGATCAGGATCAGCATGACCGGCAGCGGGACGCCGGTCGGGATCACGTTCTTCAGGAAGCCGGCGAAGCCCTGGTGCTTGATCGCCTGGAACCAGTAGGTCAGGTACACCATCAGCACGATCGAGGCCGGGAAGCCGATCTTCGACATCACCGGGAACGAGGCGATCGGGATGATGGACATCAGGTTCATCACCCAGATGAAGAAGAACAGCGAGAACAGGAACGGCACGTAGTCGTCCCCGGACTTGCCGATCATCGGGCGGGCGATCTGGTCGCGCACGAACAGGTATCCGAGCTCGCCGACGTTCTGCGCCCCGCGCGGCACCAGCTTCGGCCGGCGGAAGGCGTAGTAGAAGAACCCGCACACGATCGCCGAGCTGATCAGCGCGAGCAGCATCGGCTTGGTGAAGTGGAACGCCCCGATCGAGAAGATCGGGGTGAAGTTGAAGTTCTCCAGCGACGGCGCGGGGAAACCGCACCCGGAGCCCAGGTGGCAGCCGTCGGCGAGCAGCGTGCTCGCGGTTGCCGTGGTACTCACCGCTTCACTCCTTCGGCTTGACGCATCGGGATCGTCGTCTCACGGATCTGAGCTGGGATCTGGGGTCTGAGGTCTGCTGGAATCCGGCCGTGCGCGACCACCCGCGCCGGTCACCGCGGCGGGGTCTTGCTCACCACGCGGATCGTGTACCAGAGCGAGAGCGCGACCCCGAACAGCACCCCGAACAACAGCAGGATCGGGTGTCCGGTCCACCGGCCCAGCAGGTAGCCGAGTCCGCCGTAGACCGCCATCGACGCGACCATGTGTCCGACGATCGTCCACATCGTGGAGTCGGTCGTCCTGGCCTGCGCGCGTTCGTCGTCCCCGGCGGGCGGCTCAGCGGGTGGCCGGGTCGTCGGGCTCATCGCCCGCCCCGGTGCGCGCTCCCGCGTGCTCCCGGCACAGTTCGGCTCCGCGGCGGCGCCGCAACGAGTGGCCGGGACGCGCGCGATGGCTGATCCGGGCGACGGCTCGTCGGGGCATGGCGGTCATCGCGGATCACAGCTTCCCGGGCTCGACGTAGAAGGTCTTCGCCTTCATCCACGTGTACACCTGGGTCATGCTCCAGCAGAGCACGCACACGATCGCGGTGAAGCCGAAGGCCCTGCCGTTGAACAGGGTGGTGTCCCGGAACTTCGCGGACAGCACCGCGAGAAGCAGGATCTTGACGAGGTAGCTGCCCACCGCGGCGGCCATCAGCGTCTGCGGGCTGATACGCGCCGCGCGGCCGAGGACCACGAAGTCGGCGGCGAAGAACAGCGAGACGATGAGGAGCGCGAGCACGGCTCCGAGTGCACCGCGGCCGCCGGCGGCCAGTCCCGCGACGAGCGCGCACAGCGCGCCGAGCGCCGCCGTGGGCACGGCGGACCGCCGTAGCGCGCGGACGTCGTCGGCCTGCATGGGTGGCTCCGGAATTGCTCGTGGGGTCACGGGATCGCGGGGCACGGGCCATCGGCTGCGGGCGATTTCTCGATGGGCTCCTTGCTCGTGAAACCTATCACAAACGCCAGAGCGCGTCTTTACCGGGTAGGGGTGGCTTCGATCACGTGCGACACGCCGGGCTCGGTTTGCGGAGGTGACGGGGCAGAAGCCGCATCCGTGACGGACGCCGCGGCTGCCGCGGGGGCGACCGCGCCGACCCCGCGCGCACGGACCGCCGCGTGCCGGGCCGTGCGCCGCACTGCGCGGTCGTCGATGTGCTTGCGGGCGCGCGGCACGAGCAGTACCGCGAGCGCGACGGCGAATGCGCCCATCGCGACCAGGATCGGCGGGCGGTGCGGCGGGGTGACGGTCACCAGGATGACCGCGGCGGAGATCAGCGCGGCCCACAGGTACATGATCAGGACCGCGCGTTCCTTCGAATGACCGATCTGGAGCAGCCGGTGGTGCAGGTGCTGCTTGTCGGCGGAGAACGGCGAGC
This sequence comes from Actinomycetota bacterium, assembly GCA_046724665.1. Taxonomy (GTDB): domain Bacteria; phylum Actinomycetota; class Actinomycetes; order Streptomycetales; family Catenulisporaceae; genus Actinocrinis. The sequence continues at coordinate 8,556 of JBKOWZ010000065.1, read as the reverse complement.
GCCCGGCCTTGGTGCGCCGGACGACCGCCATGATCATGTCGGCCATCGGCAGGGCCAGGCAGGAGAACGGCAGCACCAGCGGGATGTAGACCGCGAGGCTCTTGTGCGTCGCCGCGGTCTGCGAGTGCGCGGCCGCGACGACCTGGTCCGGGTCCACCTGGCCGATGGCCAGGATGGTGGTCGCGGCCAGCAGCAGCCCGAGCAGCATCGAGCCGGAGTCGCCCATGAAGATGCGCGCCGGGGACCAGTTGTGGCACAGGAAGCCGAAGCACATCCCGGCCACGATCGCGGCGATCATCACGGCGGGCGCCGCGGCGGTGATGAAGTAGCCCACTTGCAGGCGGTAGGCGTAGGCGAAGAACGCGAGCGCGGCGATGGCGCACATGCCGCCGGCCAGGCCGTCGAGCCCGTCCACGAAGTTCACCGCGTTGATCATGACGACCACGATGAGGATGGACAGCACCGCGGCGCTGGCGGGGTCGAGCCCGACGGTGCCGTATCCGGGGATCGGCAGCCAGTTGATCTGCACGCCGCTGAGCACCATCACCGAGGCGGCGAAGACCTGCCCGGCCAGCTTGATCAGCGCGTCCACGCCCCAGCGGTCGTCCACGACGCCGAGCACGAACAGCAGCCCGGAGCCCCACAGCAGCCCGGGGATGGCGAGCGACTGCGTGTACACCCACTGGTGGAGCATCGGCATGTGGCCGGCGAACAGCAGCGCGGCCAGGAAACCGAGGTACATCCCCGTGCCGCCGAGGCGTGGCGTGGGGGTGGTGTGCACGTCGCGGGCGCGCAGCGCGGTCACCGCGCCGAAGCGGACCGCCGCCACGCGGATCGGCCCGGTGGTCAGATAGGTGACCACCCAGGCGACCGCCATGACGACCAGATACTCGCGCATCTAGCTCCGCTCGCCGCCTTCCGACCCCGTACTGCTCTCTCGTCGGTGATCAGGGTACGCCGCGGAACCGAACCCCCGCCCCACGGCGCTGCTCTTGAAGACGCCCGGCAGCGCGCCGCGGTTGCCCGTAGCGCGCCGCCGTTACGACATTCGGCTGGCGGATCTCATCACACGGACTGGTACAGCGGGAACTCGCCGACCAGTTCGGCGACCTCCTTCTCCACGCCGGGCGCGGCCGTGCCGTCGGCGTCCCGGACCGCGCGGCCGATCAGCGCCGCGATCCGGCGCATCTCAGGCTCCTTCATCCGCTGGGTGGTCACGGTGGCGGTGCCGACCCGCAGGCCCGAGGTGACCATCGGCTTGGCCGAGTCGTAGGGCACGCAGCTGCGGTTGAGCGTGATGCCGGCCCGCTCGCAGCGCAGTTCCGCCTCGCGGCCGCTGACCTTCGCGCCGTCGGCCGTGCGCACGCCGACGCCGTCGGAGCCGCGCAGGTCCAGTACCGCCAGATGGGTGTCGGTGCCGCCGGCGACCGGGCGCATGCCCTCCTGTTCGAGGGCCGCGGCCAGTTCGCGCGCGTTCGCCACGACCTGCGCGGCGTACTCGCGAAACTCGGGCGTGGCCGCCTCGGCGAGGGCGACCGCCTTCGCCGCGACCGCGTGCATCAGCGGGCCGCCCTGCGCGAACGGGAAGACCGCGCGGTCGATCGCGGAGGCCAGTTCGGCGCGGCAGAGGATCGCGCCGCCGCGCGGGCCGCGCAGCGTCTTGTGCGTCGTGAGGGTGACCACGTCGGCGTGCGGAACCGGTGACGGGACCGCGCCGCCGGCGACCAGGCCGGCGAAGTGCGCGGCGTCCACCAGCAGGTACGCGCCGACCTCGTCGGCGATCGAGCGGAACGCGGCGAAGTCGATCAGCCGGGAGTAGGCGGTGGCCCCGCAGATGATCAGCTTGGGCCGGTGCTCGCGGGCCAGGTCGCGCACCCGGTCGTAGTCGATCAGCTCGGTGTCCTCGCTGACCGGGTAGCCGATCGTCTCGAACCAGGTGCCGGAGAAGTTGCCCTGCGCGCCGTGGGTGAGGTGGCCGCCGTGCGGCAGCGCCATGGCCAGCACCTTCTCGCCGGGCGAGAGCAGCGCGGCGTAGACGGCGAGGTTCGCGGCGGCGCCGGTGTGCGGCTGCACGTTCGCGTGGTCCGCGCCGAAGAGGGTGCGCGCGCGCTCGACGGCCAGCCGTTCGGCCGCGTCCACCTGGGCGCAGCCGCCGTAGTAGCGGCGGCCCGGATAGCCCTCGGCGTACTTGTTCGACAGCACCGAGCCGAGCGCGGCCAGCACCGCCGGCGAGGCCGGGTTCTCGCTGGCGATCAGCTGGAGCGTGCCGCGCTGGCGTTCGAGCTCGTCCAGCACGATTCCCGCGATCTGCGGATCGGTGCGCACCAGCGCGCCGTAGTCGGGTCCGTAGTACGGGGCGACGGGGTCGGCGGCGGAGTACCGGGGAGCGGCGACAGGGGACATGACCACGCTCCAAGTGTGGTGCCGCGCGGGGAAGATCGCGCGGTTTGCGGCGGTTGCGGACCTTCCCTCACACATTAGGCCGAGCGGCGCCGTCCGGCATCGCCGCCGCGCGACCAATCCGCGCGCGATCGGCCTTCGCGGCGTCCGCGCGGACGGTAGCGTGGCCGTGACGCTGGGCCATGCCGGTGACGGAGAGTCCTGCCACCGCTGCGTGCCGTGCGGACAAACCCCTTGCCAGTCAACGGAAAGTCGCGAATCAGGGACTGACTGTCCATGTGAGATCCGCCACAGCTGCGCCAAGTTGAGTTTTCGCCGCGGCTCTGCCTAGGTTCAATCCCGTTCGCCAACGCGGACACCGTGGCCGGCACGCCGAATCCTGCCCGCCGACCACGCCGTACCCGATCCCGACGGGCAGGAGCGGAGGAACCACTTTTCCGCCGGAGCGGGCGGCATCCCACTGGGGGGCGGCCGCAGGGCTCCGGCTCGGGGTGAATCCGCGCAGCGCGCGGTAGGGCCACATCTCCGGTCCGAATCCGACAGCTCACTTCGCAGGCGTGGGAGAGGAATCACTTTTTCCATGGCCATTCGTCGTGCTTCCACCATGCCCAAGCCGGGCGGACGCCATCGCAGGCCGTCCCACGCCCGCCGGGTCATCGCCACCGCCGCCGCCGTGGGCGCCGGCGTCGCCATCCCGCTGGCCGTCTCCGGCGCGGCGCACGCCTCCTCAGTGAACTGGGACGCGGTCGCGCAGTGCGAGTCCGGCGGCGACTGGTCGATCAACACCGGCAACGGCTTCTACGGCGGCCTTCAGTTCACTGAGCAGACCTGGCTCGGCTACGGCGGCGGCGCCTACGCGCAGTACGCCAACCAGGCGAGCCGCAGCGCGCAGATCGCGATCGCCGAGAAGGTGCTCGCCGGGCAGGGCATCGGCGCCTGGCCGGTCTGCGGCCCGCGCGGCTACACCTCGGGCGGCACCTACACCACCACCCACGCGAACGGCTCGGGCTCCGGCTCCAGCGGCTCGCACAGCTCGAGCAAGTCGAGCAAGTCGAGCCACAGCTCCTCGACCCCGTCGTACTCGAGGTCTCACTCGGGTTCCGGCTCGAGCAGCTCCGCTCCGGCCACCGGCCGCCACAGCTACACCGTCGTCTCCGGCGACACGCTGTCCGGCATCGCGCAGAAGGAGGGCCTGTCGGGCTGGCAGACCCTGTACCGCGAGAACCAGCAGACCGTCGGCTCGAACCCGAACCTGATCTTCCCGGGCCAGGTTCTGCACTTCTGAGGGCGCTGACCCCGACCTCGGATGCGCGTGTGCCGCGCCCGGATCCTCGTCGAGGGGATCCGGGCGCGGCACACGCGTATTGACGCCGGTGCGCTCTAACGCGCCATCACGAGACGTTAGCGGGTGAGGTTCGGCGCCACCTTGGCGATCTGATCGAAGGTCAGCGCGCCCTCACGCAGCAGCTTCGGTGCGTCACCGGTCAGATCGACGATCGACGACGGCACGTTGTCGGCGGTCGGTCCGCCGTCCAGGTAGATCTCCACGGCCGTACCGAGCTGGTCCTGCGCGTCAGAGGCCGTGGTCGCCGGGGGCTGGCCGGTACGGTTGGCCGAGGAGACGCCCATCGGGCCGACCTCGGTCAGCAGCTCGAGCGCGACCGGATGCAGCGGCATCCGCAGCGCCACGGTGCCGCGCGCGTCGCCGAGGTCCCACTGGAGCGAGGGCTGGTGCCGGGTGACGATGGTCAGCGCCCCGGGCCAGTACGCGTCCACCAGGTCCCAGCCGCTCTCCGGGAACTGCGCGACCAGGCCGTGCAGCGTGGTCGGCGAGCCGACCAGCACCGGCACCGGCATGTCCCGGCCGCGGCCCTTCGCGGCCAGCAGCGAGGCGACCCCGCCGGTGGAGAACGCGTCCGCGCCGATGCCGTACACCGTGTCGGTGGGCAACACGACCAGTTCCCCGCGGCGCAGCGAGCCGGCGGCCTCGCGCAGCCCGGCGGCGCGCTGGTCCGGATCGGAGCAGTCGTAGCGGCGGCTCATCGGCGTTCAGTCCTCCTCATGCTTACTGCTTCTCACCATCAACGACTGACGGCTCGTCGGGAACACCGCGCTATCACGCGCGGCGTCCCTCCTTGCGGGCCGTCACGAAGCGCGGGCGGCCGGTCAGGTCGCGGTGGTCCGCGGCCTCGGCCCAGCCGAGTTCCTCCAGGAAGATCCGCTGCATCGCCCCGCCCTGCTTGTCCGAGTGTTCCACAGCCGCCCAGCTGCCCGGGCGCAGCAGCCGGAACGCCGTGCGCTCGAGCGCGCGGATCATGTCGAGGCCGTCGAACCCGGAGAACAGGGCCAGCTGCGGATCGTAGTCCCGCGCCTCGGTCGCGACGTTGTCGCGCTCCAGCAGCGGCACATACGGCGGGTTCGAGATGACCAGGTCCACGGCGCCGTCGAGTTCCGGCAGCGCGGTGCGCGCGTCGGCGCGGTGCAGCGTGACCCGGCGGCCCTCGGCCACCTTCCCGACGTTGCGCTGCGCCCAGGCGAGGGCGAGTTCGGACAGCTCGACCGCGTGCACCTGCGAGCGCGGCACCTCCTGCGCTATGGCCAGCGCGATGGCTCCAGAACCGCTGCACAGGTCCACGATCACCGGCTCGGCGATGTCCAGGTCGCGCAGCCGGTCGATGGCCCAGCCGACCATGACCTCGGTCTCCGGGCGCGGCACGAACACCCCGGGGCCGACCTCAAGCTCGAGGTAGCGGAAGTACGCGCGGCCGGTGATGTGCTGGAGCGGCTCGCGGCTCTCCCGGCGGGCGACCGCCTCCCAGAAGCGCGCGTCGAAGTCGCCGTCGCGCACCGTGTGCAGTTCGCCGCGGCGCACGCCGTGCACCCAGGCGGCCAGCTCCTCGGCGTCGGCACGCGGCGAGCCGACCCCGGCCTCCGCCAGCCGCACCGCCGCGAGCGCCACCTCGGCAAGCAGCAGGTTGAGCGGCCTGGTCGTGGCGGTGGCGGCGGTGGCGTTCGCCGCCGGCTCCGGCTCCGGGTCGCTCACGGCCTCAGTCCTCCTGGCCGGAGAGCTTGGCGGCCAGGTCGGCGTCCACACAGGACTGGATCACCGGGTCGAGTTCGCCGTCGAGCACCTGGTCCAGGTTGTACGCCTTGAACCCGGTGCGGTGGTCCGAGATCCGGTTCTCCGGGAAGTTGTAGGTGCGGATGCGCTCGGAGCGGTCCACCGTGCGCACCTGGCTGCGGCGCGCGTCGGAGGCCTCCTTGTCCGCCTCCTCCTGCGCGACGGCCAGCAGCCGGGCGCGCAGGATGCGCATCGCCGACTCCTTGTTCTGGAGCTGCGACTTCTCGTTCTGGCAGGAGACGACGATGCCGGTCGGCAGGTGCGTGATGCGCACCGCGGAGTCGGTGGTGTTGACCGACTGGCCGCCGGGACCGGACGAGCGGAAGACGTCGATGCGCAGGTCGTTCGGGTTGATCTCGACCTCGACCTCCTCCGCCTCCGGCATGACCAGCACGCCGGCGGCCGAGGTGTGGATGCGGCCCTGCGACTCGGTGACCGGCACGCGCTGCACCCGGTGCACGCCGCCCTCGTACTTCAGCCGCGCCCAGACGCCCTCGCCGGGCTGCGGGGTGCCGCGGGTCTTGACCGCGAGCGAGACGTCCTTGTAGCCGCCGAGGTCGGAGTCGGTCGCCTCCAGGATCTCCGTCCTCCAGCCCTGGCGCTCGGCGTAGCGCAGATACATGCGCAGCAGGTCGCCGGCGAACAGCATCGACTCCTGGCCGCCCTCGCCGGCCTTGACCTCGACGATGACGTCCTTGTCGTCGTTCGGGTCGCGCGGCACCAGCAGATGCTGCAACCGGGTCTCCAGCTCGCCGCGCCGCAGCACCAGCGCGTCGATCTCGTCGGCGAAGGCGGGGTCCTCGCGGGCCAGCTCCTGCGCGGTGTCGATGTCCCCGGCGTTCGCCTGGTACGCGCGGTAGGTGTCCGCGATCGGGGTCAGCTCGGCGTAGCGCTTGCCCAGCTTGCGGGCCAGCGCCTGGTCGGCGTGCACCTCGGGGTCGGCGAGGCGCCGCTCCAGCTCGGCGTGCTCGACCAGCAGGTCGTCGATCGCCTCGAACACGGTGCCGCTTCCTCTCGCCTGTACTGCGTTGTCGCTGCCCTGACCGCTGACTTCTGTCTTCGTCTGATCCGCTGAGCAGATGATCCGACCACCGACGCGAAACGGCGCCGACGCCGGGGTGCCCCGGGCGCCGACGCCGCCGTAAGCGCTAGTTGCCGGACTGCTTCTTGTTCTTGCCGCCGAACCGTGCCTCGAACTTGGCCACCCGGCCGCCGGTGTCCAGGATCTTCTGCTTGCCGGTGTAGAAGGGGTGGCACTGCGAGCAGACGTCGGCGTGGATCGTGCCGCTGGTCGCGGTGGACCGCGTGGTGAAGGTGTTGCCGCAGGTACACGTCACCTGCGTGACGACGTATTCGGGGTGGATCCCGGACTTCACGATGTGCTCCTCATGGTCGATGTGGTCGCCGGGTCGCCCGCGAGCGGGCGTGAACCGGGACCGACGTACCAGTCTGCCAGGGGCGGGCCGCCGACTCCAAAACGGCGGCCCCGCCCGGCTTCGCTGCGGCAACGGCGGCGGGCCGTGCGCTATTCCCGCCGGCCGCCGCCCCGCTGCTACTCGCCGTCCCGCGCCGGGGTGTTCTTCTGGATCTGCATCAGCAGCTCGACGTTCGACTTCGTCTTGCGCATCTGCGTGATCAGCAGCTCGATGGCCTGCTGCTGCTCCATGTTGTGCAGCAGCCGGCGCAGGCGCCACATGACCGCCAGCTCCTCGGCGCCGAGCAGGATCTCCTCGCGCCGGGTGCCGGACTGGTCGATGTCCACGGCCGGGAAGATGCGCTTGTCGGCCAGCCGCCGGTCCAGCTTGAGCTCGAGGTTTCCGGTGCCCTTGAACTCCTCGAAGATGACCTCGTCGGCCTTCGAGCCGGTCTCCACCAGCGCGGTGGCCAGGATGGTCAGCGAGCCGCCGTTCTCGATGTTGCGCGCGGCGCCGAAGAAGCGCTTCGGCGGGTAGAGCGCGGTCGAATCGACACCGCCGGACATGATGCGGCCGGAGGCCGGCGCGGACAGGTTGTACGCGCGGCCGAGCCGGGTCATCGAGTCGAGCAGCACGACCACGTCGTGGCCCAGCTCCACCAGCCGCTTGGCCCGCTCGATGGCGAGCTCGGCGACGGTGGTGTGGTCCTCGGCCGGGCGGTCGAAGGTGGAGGCGATGACCTCGCCCTTGACCGAGCGCTGCATGTCGGTCACCTCTTCCGGCCGCTCGTCCACGAGCACGACCATGAGGTGGACCTCGGGGTTGTTGATGGTGATCGCGTTGGCGATGGCCTGGAGGACCAGCGTCTTGCCCGCCTTCGGCGGGGAGACGATCAGCCCGCGCTGGCCCTTGCCGATCGGGGCGACCAGATCGATGATCCGGGTGGTCAGCTGGCTGGCCTCGGTCTCCAGGCGCAGCCGCTCCTGCGGGTAGAGCGGGGTCAGCTTGGAGAACTCGGCCCGGTGGTTCGAGCTGCGCGGGTCGCGCGACTCGCGGGTCTCCTCGGGGGTGACGCCGTTGACGCTGTCCAGCTTGACCAGCGCGTTGAACTTCTCCCGGCGCTCGCCCTCGCGCGGCTGGCGCACCGCGCCGACCACCGCGTCGCCCTTGCGCAGGTTGTACTTGCGCACCTGGGCCAGCGAGACGTACACGTCGTTCGGGCCGGGCAGGTACCCGGAGGTGCGCACGAAGGCGTAGCTGTCGAGCACGTCCAGGATGCCGGCGACCGGGATCAGGACGTCGTCCTCGGTGAGCGTGGAATCGGGCGCGCCGCCGCCCTCGTAGCCGTCCCGGCCGCGCCGGTTGCGGTTGCCGCGGTCCCGGTCGCGGTAGCGGCTGCGCCGGCCGCGGCCGTCGAAGTCGTCGTCGCCGCCACCGCCGCCCTGGCCGTCGCGGTTGCCGGCGGGGCGCTCGCCGCCCTGGCTCTGTCCCTGGCCCTGGCCGCCGCCCTGGTGCTGCTGCCGGTCGCGGTTGCGGTTGTTGCCGCGGTCCCGGTTGCGCTCGCGGCGCGAGGGCTGCGCGGTGCCGGCCTCGCCGGTCGCGGCGGGGGCCGAGGACGAC
>JBKOWZ010000190.1:0-17361 GCA_046724665.1 Actinomycetota bacterium | reverse complement strand
GCCCTGGGCGGCCTGACCGGCGGCGGCTCGGGCAGCGGCTCAGGCGGAGGCGGACTGCTCGGCGGGCTGACCGGCGGCCAAGGCGGCGGCCTGCTCGGCGGCGTGACGGGCTCCCTCGGCGGCCTGACCGGCGGCGGCTCGGGCAGCGGGTCAAGCGGCGACTCGGGCGGCCTGCTCGGACCGGTGCTCAAGCTGGTCAACAGCCTGGTCAATACGGTCACCGGCCTGGTCAACGGCCTGCTCGGCGGCCTGAAGCTCGGCTAGTGACCCATCGGCTCGGGCTTGAGACTCGGCGATCGTTCCAGGCGTCACGGGTGACGCGCTGAAGATCGCCGACTTCGCGCGGCGCGACACTCCAACCCCCTCACGGGTGGATCGGGGGGTGTCGCTGCCGTCCCGATGCCGACGCAGCATCGCTGCCAGGCTGCGCACCGCGCGCAGCTGTAGCATCTTCACCGAGCCCTCGCTGACGCCCATGATCCATGCGGTCTGCGCGGTGGACCAGCCGTGGAACGAGCGCAGGATCAGACACTCCTGCTGCCGGGGCGCAAGTCGCAGCACCGCGTCGTCGAGCTCTCGGGTGAACTGTTCGGCCGTGACGACGACGTCGGCACCGAGTTCGGTGAGCGTGTGTTCCACCGCTCTATCGACGAGCAGGTCGGTCTCGCTCCTTCGCCGGACGTAGCCGCCGACCGTGGCGATCCCCAGCTGAGCCGCGAGTTCCCCGGGATCGCAGTCCTGGACGAACGCGAGGTCGATTCCCCCCGAGCTCGCGTGCTGCCGATCCCCCGGCGCGCAGTCCTGCGGTAGTTCCGCCGTGAGCGCGGTCGCGAGGTCGTCCAGGTCGAGTTCCCCGCAGCCCGCGCCGGGCAGCTGTGCAGTGAGTACCTCACGTAGGTGCGGTGCGGACTCCAGGTGGTCGGTGACCAGGTTCCGGGCGATGGTGAGCAGCCACGCGTGGATGCCGTGGCCCTGCCACTTGAATCCGCGGATCCCGCGCAGCGCTCGCAGGAACGCCTCGCTCGTCAAGTCCTCGGCGAGGTCCTCGTCGCCGAGTCGATTGCGGATGTACCTGAACACAGGCCTCGAGTACGCGCGATACAGCTCGCCGAACGCCTGACGGTCGTTGTTCTGGGCACGCACGACGAGAGCCAGGACCTCGTCGTCTCTCAGCTTCACTCGAGCCGACCGGTCTCGCTGAGCAGGCAGGCCGACGGGGTCGTCCATGGCGGAGCCGATCTCCCTCTCGATTCGCAACGGCGCGAACAGTGTTCTGGCCCCGACGCACCGTGCGCCGGGGCCAGAACACTGTCGATGCGGGTTACAGCACGCCGCTCAGCAGCCCTGTGACAGAGCTCAGCGGGGAACCGCCCGAGCCGCCCGTGACGGACGAGAGCAGGCCGCCGGTGAGATCAGTGCCGCCGGCCGCCGGGGACGACGAGGACTGCGGCTTCGCGGACGCATCCGGCGTCGCGCCCGACGTGCCGGTGCTGACGGCCGCGCCGGTCTCCGGGTCGCAGTTCGACGGGCAGTCGATGCCGGCAGACGGCTTGGCCGGCGGGCACGGAATGCCGTCCGCCCCGCAGTCGACGCCCGCGTTCCAGTGCTCCTGCGAGTCCTGGCGCCACGTCTCGATCGGCTGGGTCAAGCCGGTCTGCTGGTCGGCGCTCGAAGTGTTCTCGCGCGTCGAGCCCGGCGCGTACTTGACGGTGAACTGGGCCCCCGGCGCGAGGATCGAGCGGTCGAACTCGATGTAGTAGAACGTCGGCGCCGCGTCCTGGAGGACGTTCGGGAACTCGTACCTGCCGGTCGCATCGGTCTTGGTCTCGGTGATCGTCGCGCCCGAGGTGTCCTTGAGGCGGACGGTCATGCCGGCGACGGCCTGCTCGCCCTGGTCGAGGATGCCGTTGTGGTTCGTGTCGCACCAGACCGTGCCGCCCAGCTGGGTGGAGGGCACCGTGTTCGACAGCAGCGGCGTCAGGATGACGTTGAGCAGGTAGGTGAACTTGGTCAGCGACTCGCCCACCGGGATGTCGAGCAGGCGGTTCAGGTTCAGCAGGTCGCCGAGGTCGCCCAGCTTGCCCTGGAGCAGGGTCTGGATGTTGACGACCAGGCCCGGACCGCCCAGCAGCTCGTCGAGGGCGTTCTGCGGGATGCGCAGGACCGATGCGACGAGGTCGTTCGCGATCTGGCCCGCGCCGCCGCCCTGGACGTAGCCGACCAGGTCGCTCAGGTAGAGCGACGGAATGGCCTCCCTGCCGACCAGCCAGCCGGTCATCTGCTGGCCCTCGAGTCGAAGCACCAGGAAGGCGCCGCTGAGCTTGTTCTGCAACGTCACGACCCCGCCGCTTTGCAGGATGTTCAGCAGGGCGCTGGTCAGCGGCTTGACGGTCTGGCCGACGGTGAACGTGGTCGGGCACAGGTCGAGGCCGGCGCTCGGCTGCATCGCCGGAGGCGCGTCGAGCGGGGTGTTCGCCCGGCATGCGTCCTGAGGCGGAAGTCCGGGCTTGTCGCTCACGGTGATCGTGGGAGCCGCGATGTCCACGTGGCCCGTGCTCGCCGCGGACTCGGCGTGCAGGGTGCAGTAGATGATCCTGATCCGGTACTGCTCGCCCGGAACCAGCCTGGTCCCGTCGAAGGACTCGGTGCGGGAGATCCACCGGTTGACCGGCAGCAACAGCAGCGGGTGGGCGACGGTCGTCACCACGTTGCCGTTCTTGTCGATGATCTGGACGAACTTCGCCGCGTGACCGTCCCCGCCGAGCAGGAAGGTGCTGCGAGTGTTATCGGTGTACGTCCAGTTCTTCGCGTTCGGGGCGTCGTAGGTGAACAGCTGGGAGTCCCACACGTAGCAAGCGGTCTGCGGGGTGCACGGGGCGACGGAGATGCTGTTCGCGTCCATGCGGTAGAACGGTCCGCCGTCAGGGCCGCCGGTGGGGTTGTAAATGCCGTGCCAGTGGGTGCAGGTCGCGCCTTCGACGTTGCACGTCACGCTCGGCTCCTGCCCGGAGGTCCCGGGGCCGGTCATCGTGTACGTGGCGTTGGACGACACGTTGATGGGGGTCGCGGGCGGGTCGATGACCGGGCCGTTCACGTCAGGGTCGTCGGGGGTTGACGTCGCGGGGCCGAGCAGCCCGCCGACCAGAGGCAGGTTCCCGCCGAGCGACACACTGCCGCCGGGCTGAGCCGGGCCTCCCATGCTGAGCGGAGGGAATCCCGAACCCATCAGAGGCAGCGTCAGGCCGGCGTTCGCCGAGCCGGCGGGCGTGCTCGCAGTCGCGGTCGGGCCGGGAGCGGCATCGACGCTCGGCAGCAGCGACGGCGCGCCCACCGCCGCGAAGGCGGCAGCGTTGCCGAGGCCAGCGCTCAGCACGACGCCGGAGGCGACGGCCGCCTGAGCGGACCGCTTCCAGGCCGCGCCTTGGGCCCGCGCGGTGGCGGGCGATACCGGGCGGGCGCGCGTACCGCGGCCGTGTTGTTGAGGAATACGTGTCATTCTTCTCTCCATCACGCTGGCGCAATTGCCGGGCGGGTTCCATCGGGCATGAGCGGCACACGCTGCCACATACGTGCCGCTGCACATTCGCTCCGAATCCACCGCGTAACACGGTGCAGATCCAGATTGAGGACGCCCTCTCAACGGCGGCATTATGAGGCGGTTACGAGGCCTAGTCCGAATGAGTGAGGAATGGTTTACGCCGGACTCGGCGGCTTATCTTGTTGTCGTTTAACGGCTTTTTCGTCAACGCAGGGTCGAGTCCGACACGACCGGCGGACCAGCCGACACGAGCACGGGCGGCACGGTCACGGCGCGGCTGCCCGGCAGCACGGAGCGCAAGGCGACGGCCGCGAGAATCAGGCCACGCCCGACACAGACGATCGCGAGGGCGAAGAACAACGCGAAGCCGAGGTGCAAGCCCATCAGCAGGCCGTACGCCGCGGCCGCGGCGAGGCCGAACATCGCCTGGTTGCGCGGCCGCACCGGCGTCGTTCCCGGGTCCGTGATCATGTAGTTGGTGAAGAGCACGAACGCCGCGCCGGTCATCACCAGCAGAGCGCTGGGAAGCGCGACGTCCGTGAGCGCCGACCGCAGCAGCGCCTGAGCCGCGATGCCGAGGACCCAGGCCGCGATCAGTGGCGTCTTCTTCGTGAGCTTGGCGTTGAGCAGTGTTCCGGCGACCAGCACGACCAGCGGTACCGCGGCGCGCCACCAGCCGGGCACCCACTCGGTGAACTGGTACTGGGACGCCACTCCGACCCAGGGAAACAGCAGCAGGACTACGACGATGCCGGTGTTGGACGGATTCAACACATGCCTGAGACGGCCGCCGATCGGGAGTCGCACGATGTACTTGCTCGCTGTGGCGATCAGGACAGCCGACACGACGGGCATCAGCCTGTCCCCCGCGTACAGCAGTATCGCGCAGGCCAGTCCGGAGATGTGCGCCGGCAGCAGGAAGTCGAGGACGTGGCCGGCAGAGCCGGCGTAACGCGGACGACGACGCAGCGCCCAGGCGTCGATGCTCTCGAACACCAACTCGGCGGCGTAGGCGACGAGCACCGCGAGGATCGGTGCGGCGTACGACTGCTCGAAGCCGAGCACGGTGTGGCCGAGGATCGTCGCGATGGTGATCGACGCTCCGAATCTCCGCAGGGCGGCGCTGCGCGGATCGCGTGCCTTGCTCATGACGCCGTGACCGCGACTGCGCCGTCGGGCTGGAGGATCAAGTCATGCTCCCCTGGACGTAGCGCGACGGACGCCGAGTGCCGGATTCCGCAGCCGTCGCGCCAGGCGAGAGCGGCACGTACCGGTGACGCGGACGCGGCGCCGAGGCCGAAGTGCAGGTCGGGCGCGGAGAATCCGCCGTTGCCGTTAGCCGGGTAGACCTGCTGCATACGGCGGGTGCCATCCGGCAGGGTGAGGTCGGCCTCGGCACCGATCGCCGGACTGCTCGGGCCGGCCGGATCACCCGCGCCGCAGCGCCCCTTCCCCGCCGGTTCCCGCAGCCGCAGGCCCAGGAACGCTCCGGCGCGCGAGTCGTTGTGCCACAGGATCGACTGCCCGGCCTGATTCGCCATGAGGTAGTCGAGACGGCCGTCGCCGTCCACATCGCCCACGGCGATCCCACGGCCGGGCGTGCTTCCCTGCACCCCGAGAAGGTCCGCGATGTCCACGTAACGCCCGCGGCTGTCGCGCACCATGAACTTGTCGCCGTCATGGCCCGACAAGTCGGCTCCGGCCGCGAAGTTCGGCCAGAGCCCCGGATAACGCAGGAAGACGTCCGAGCCAATCTGAGCCTCCTGCATCTGCGGCCACCGGTTGGTCGGACCGGCTCCGAATCCGGTGGCGACCAGGATCGCCGGCCGCCCGCTGTTGTCGAAGTCCGCCGCGGCGATGTCCCAACTCCAGCCGGTGCGCGCCAGGCCCAGGGCATCGCTGTGGTCGTCGTAGTCCGCCACGCCCTGGCCCGCGTCGCGCCGGAACGTGCCGCGATCGGCGCCGGCGAGGAACGCGAAGTTGTTCTCCATCCCGCCGTACGGTTCGGTGATGTTGCTGACCAGGATCGCGGGCACCCCGCTGCCGTCGAGATCGGCGAACGCCACACCCATTCCCTTGAACGAGTCGTCGCCGAGGACCAGCGACTTCGGCGTGGTGAAGTGGCGCACGCCGCGAGCCTGCCGGAACCGGAAGTGCCCCGGGGTCGATTCGTTGATCAGCAGCTGGTCAGGGCCGAAGTCATTGGCCAGGTAGAGATCCGGCAGCCCGGAACCGGTCAGATCCTGAGCGCCGAGGGCGAGCGTCCACTCGGTCGCCTCATGCGCGTCGAACACGCCGGGAACCTCGGCGTAGCGGACGTCGGGGACGGGTCCGCGGGTCGCGGAGACGAAGCGGTAGAGCCGGTTGGTGCCGCCGTTGTGGGCGTTCGCCATCGACTCGGGCATTTCGAGACCGGCCTGACGCGACGTCGGATCGAGGATCCGGGCGCCGTCGGGATAGTAGTTGCCGAAGACGAGGTCGAGGTGCCCGTCCCCGTCGAAGTCCCCGAGAGTCGCGGTACTCGTGTTCCACACCTCCGCAGGAGAGACGAGCTCACGTGCTGCGAAGGCGGCCTGAGACGGCGCAACTCCCGGGACGCGCAGGAACAGCACGGGTGAGCGTCCCCAGTAGTACACGACGAGGCTGGTCCAGCCGCTGCGGGTCAGATCGGCCGGCATGCAGCCCATCGGCGCGAAATACTTCGGCCCCTTCGGCGGGACCAGCGTGAACGGCCGATAGCGCCGGCCGGTCGTCGGTGCCGGCTCGACTGTGACACTCCCGTTGCGCGGATCCACAAGGCAGACGTCGTGCGAGACCCTGCCGCCGTCCGCGGGGAAAAGGGCCACGCTCGCGCCGAAGCCGGAAATGAGCGCGGACACTCGCCGGTACGCCAGCGCGACTACGCGCAGGGGTGCTGCATCGGGAGCGCCAGGCGCATCGAGCGGGTACGCGGTGAAGCGGTAGGGGGCGGCGAGGACAGCACGCTGCGCCGGTGAATCCGCAGGCGCAGCCGTAAACCACACCGCCACTGCGCAACAGACGCCCGCGAGCAGCGGCGTCAAGATACGTCGAAGTACGCCGGACATCCGCCCTCTCCCAAGTCAACGCGAATCCGCAGAGACAGCAAGTGGTGTACCTAAAGAAAAATAACGAGCCACTTGACGCACCCGCGTACGACACGGGCACAGGTGAACTGCTTGCGTCCATTCGAGAGAAAACCGCGGGCAGATGGCCCAAGCGACCAGGCGCATCCATCTAGCGCGACTTTATGGTAAATAGATGAGACGAACTCCGACGTCGGCGCGCCGCGTCATCGCGCTCGCGCTGAGCATCGGCCTTTTCACGGCCGTCAGCGCGGGAGCGTCGGCAGCCGCGACACAGAACGCCTCTTGGCAGCGCTCCATGCTCGTCTATCACGACGCGGCGCGAGACGACGCGGCATGGAAAAGGCATCTGATGCGGCTGGGCGAGAACGGCCACTTCACCGGTCAATGGCTGTTCGACGCGGCCATCCTCACCGCGTCGTCCATCAACGGCAAAGACCTGATGTACGCCGAGCTCACCGGGCGGGACCTGGCGGCCCTGCTCGACCAGACCTTCGCCGACGCGGCGCGGCTGGATCACGCCGCCGGGGAACTGGCCGCCAAGTACTCCGCGCCGCCCGCGCCCATCAAGATCTCCATCACGGTGCCGTGGTTCAATCCGCACAACCACAGCCTCAAGCTGCCCGGATCTTCGTCCACGCTGGATCTGGGCAAGCTGACGGACAGAATCGCCGCCACCGACTGGTACCTGGACCAGATGAACTCCCGTGCGGCTACTGCCGGCTGGCGGAACCTGACCCTCTACGGCGCGTACTACCACCATGAGGATGCCGTTGAGGTAACCGGCGACGCGACGTACGTCAAACAGTTCAACATCGACGCGCACATGCGCGGACTGTCCACGGTCTGGGTTCCCGGCTGTAGCGCACCCAACGCTCTGAACGGACACAACCTGGGTTTCGACGTGGTCAACGTGCAGCCCGGCTACGCCTTCCTCAACGCGCAGTACGAGGGCAATGTGGACGGCGGCCGCCTCTACGCGGCCGGTATCGAGTCGGCCCGGCGGCACCAGGCCTACGAGTACGAAGTGAGCTCCGCCGGGGAGTCGCCATACGAGAAGTGGATCGCACACCAGTACCTCGCCGTCGCCCAGCAGACCGGAGCCTCGGCCTACCCGCAGGTCTTCTTCACCGGCAGCACCGACGACATGTTCGACAAGATGACCGGCCTGCTCTCCACCGCCGGCGACCGGTGGGCCGCGTACGACGAACTCGCCGACTACCTCGCGGGCCGCACCATCCGCAATCTGGAGATCACCGTGCCGTGGTCGCCGATCGCGGCGCCGGACGGCTCGCTCCGGCAGGCCTGGATGCCCGCCGCCGGCCAGAATCCCACCGCGCTCCGGCTCGACTTCGCCGACGCCGACGGCTCGCACCCCTGGCAGGGTGAGCTGACGGTCCAGGTGAACGGGCCAGGTGGCACCCGTACTGCCTTCGCCCGGCGCGTCGGCGCAGGAGAAGTGCCCGGATACGACAGCGTGCAGGTGCCCCTCCCGGTCGCGCGCGACGGAGGCGACGCCATCACCTCGCTGACCGTCAACCTGAGCCGCGACACCGGTAGCACATGGCCGACCGTTCAACGCCTTGTCGCCGTGCAGTACGCATTGAACGAGGTGGCGAGCGGGAACGAGGGTGAGGTCTCGTCGGCGACGCGCGCTGTGCAGACCGGCCCGCACGCCGATTCGGCCGCGTCGAATCTCGGCTACGCCGCGGGAAGGCTCACCGACGCGGCCACGTCGCCAAGCGGCACCTGGAACTGGGAAGGCGCGGTGGGGTGGAACCTGTTCGACGGCCGGTTCACCGTGACGGTCGATCTAGGAAGCCCGCAGACGATCTCCTCGATCGATCTAGTCACTCACCTGGACCAGTCCGCGGCAGTGAACTGGCCGTACGGACTCGCGGCCCTCGTCGGCGCCGACTGCGCGCCGCGCGACACCGGCATCGTCGGCCAGACGTGCACCGCCGTCGGTGCCGCCGGGCCACCCGCCCTGACCACCCGCTGGGTAGACGGCTCGCCGCTCGAGACCGCGGGGACGTTCTCGTTGCCGGTCGCCAAGGCGACTGGACGATACATGACGATCTACGGCGCCGGCACCGGCTGGGTCCTGCTCGACGAGATCGAGGTCAAGGACGCCACCGGCGCCGTCGTGTCGAACGGCCGGCCCTACACGGTCACGCCGACTCCGTCGGTGGCACAAGGGGCACGCACGGCATACGCGGACGATTCCAGCAAGCTCGTCGATGGCGCCGTCAACCCCGCCTTCAGTCCCCAATTCTCCCAGATGTTCACGGCGGTCGGCGCGGACACCGGTGGCGGCGCGCAGATCACCTGGCGAGGCGCGCATCGGGCGACCTGCGTAACGGTGTGGATGACCGACGTGAATCCGGACTTCGGAGTGGTGCTCCCCCCAAAGGTCTCCATCCAGTGGCGCAACCAGAACAACCACTGGCAGACCGGCGGCTCGGCCGCCCCGGTCACGACAGGCGGGCGCTCCCCGTACGCGCGACTCATGCTGCCGGACTACGCCCGGGTGACCGGGATCAGAGTCGGACTCCCCGGCGGATCACAGGGCTGGTATATGCTGAGCGAGATCAGCACGCAGTGACGCGAACGCCGCGGCGCGGCGACGGCCTATTCCGCGTCCGCCGCTTCGACCGCACAGGGCTCGCAGGGTTCCAAGCGGACAAGCTCATCCCACAGTGCATCGCACTCACCCGGCACTATCCGCCCCGCCAGCCGCCAGATCCGCACCGTCTCGGCGTAGATCGGCTCGCCGGCCGGGCAGGCCGGTGCTTCTTCAACCGGGTCGGCTCCCCATCGACCCGCGCTCGCACTCGAGTCCCCGAGCCGAAATGTTCTTGTCAGCACGTGCGATCAACGACGTGCTCACATTTCGGGCAACGCCGCCTCGCCTGATCGTGTGACGATCTGCGGCGAATTTCTTCAGAAGAGCACCAAGGTCGAGACACCGCCGACAGCGGCAGCCATACCCCGCGACGTGCCGCAGGCGATGTCGTCGGTGACCGCCTGCGGCATCACGACGCTCTTGGAGCCCAGAAACTCCCCCGCGGTGACCGTGCCGGTACTGAGAATCGAAGTCTTGTTCCCCCTGATCACGACCGCCGTCGAAGCGGTGATCGTCGTCATCCGGCCATTGGCCCACTCGATCTGCCAGGTCTCCGTCATCGTCCCGTCATTGGTGCAGCTTCCGGTTCCCGTACCGCTGCCCCGAATCGTGGCGACGCCGTTCACCGTCGGATCGGCGGAGGCCGGAGACGAACAATCGGCGAGCTCGCCGGTAACCGTCTCGGTGAAGTCGTGCGGGGTGCCGGTAAGACCCGGACTGAAGGTGCGGACGTAATATCCGTCATCGCACCACACGGTCGGAGCCGCCGCGTCCGCACGTGCGGGCACCGCAAAGGGGGGCGCCATCGACACGGCCAGCATGGGCAGGACAAGGCCGCAAATCGTCACCGCCGGCCGTCCCACTCGTTTGAGCATGCTCAAGTTCTCCTCTGCCAACCGGTCACCGATGCTGCTCAAAGCACCTGCTACTGCGGAAACCACCCACTCGGCTTACACACGGCATCGCTCACACCGCATGACTAATAGCAGCGCTCAGCCAGAGAAATGGTGACCTGGCGGGTAATCTGACCCTCGCTCAGCGGGACCGATTGCAGCGCATCCGCACTCCCGAGCGTCGGTCGGATCTTGGACGAAACCGAATTGTCGGCAACGGTGTCGGGGATGCAGGTGGTCAGCCCCGCGTTCGCGGAGTCCTGCATGACCTTGGCGTAGGCATCGTTATAGGCATCGTCGCGTGCTTGCTGTTCCAGCTGCGACGCATCCGACACGTCGAACTGCACGGATGAGATCTGGATGTCGTTCCCGCCGGCAGCGGCGACCGCATCCAGAACCATTGCATCCTTGCTCAGATCGCGCAGAGTGGACACCACACAGTGCTGGATGCGGTAGCCGACGATCGTGGGCTGACTATTCTGCTGTGCGCCGTAGTTGTAATCGGGGCCGATCGAGAAGCTGCTGGTTTGAACATCGGCGTCCGCGATCCCCGACTTCGACAGCGTCGCCTTCACCTTCGAGGAGACGGCGTTGTTCGCCTCCAGCGCGGCGGAAACAGTCGAGGCTTGAGTGGAGGCGCAAGCGGTGAACGTCATCTCGTTCGGCGCGGCACTCGCGAATCCGGTTCCCATCACCTCGATCATCGTGCCGGGCGAGCCCGGCCCGCTCGCCGCAGCCGCTGAGGTCATCGACCCGGTTCCGAACGCGGCAGCCAGCACGGCCGTCGCGCCGGCGCGGATCAAGGCGTTCCTCTTCACGGTCACTGAACTTCGTCTCCTCATGCGATCTACCGGGTCCGGGATGCTGACAGCGCACCCGGAACGATGGCGCCGATCGCGGGTCCTCGTACCGTGGCAGCCGACCGCGACCCGCATGGACGGATCCTGGCAGTAGCCCACCACGAGCCGAAATGCCGTCATGCGCAGGACACGCCGTATTCCACTCGGATAGCTCAATGTCTGATGTTCTATATCGAATCCGCGTATATTCACGGCGCATGGCCCATTCGGGGATCGCCGCCGTGACCTGATCGAGGCGTGGTCGTCCCTGTCAGCGTGAACGACGTCGTCAGTGCGCCGAGGCTTCGAGATCGGCGGTTGTCGCGGCGCTTTCGCGTACTGATGGGCGCATCGCGCATCTCGGCGGCGACCTGCCTCGCGGCCTGCCTCGTCGCCCTCGTGGTCGCCGCCGCGCCGCGGGCGGCGGCGACCACGGCCGAGTCCATCAGCCGCTTGGCGCTCGCGAACGTCGGTCATAGCGCAGGCGTCTGCGCCGAGCAGCCGATACTCAACAGCCTCGGCGGAGCCGACTTCGACGGCAGTTGCGGAGCAGATCACGAGCAGCCTGAGTACTGGTGCGCGGACTTCGTACGCTGGGTCTGGGCTCACGCGGGCGACCAGGGCATCGACACTCAATCGTTAAGTGCCGGCGCGGGAAGTTTCTACACCTACGGTTTGACCCACCCCGGAAGCCTGCACTCCTCGGCGTCGTATCGCCCGCGAGTCGGCGACGCGGCGGTGTACGCCTGGCATGGTGACGGCACAGCGGAGCACGTCGCTCTCGTGGTCGGCGTAAGCGCCGACGGATCGCTCGACACGGTGAGCGGAGACTGGGGAGGCGGCGGCTCGCCGCATGAGGCGGACTTCGCCCGTCGATCGTCGGTGGTGGAGCTGACCGTTCCGGCGGACCAGGCCGCTGCCGGCCACGCTGTGGACGCCCTCGACGGTCTCGTGCTCAGCGCCTTCGTCACCCCCGCGGAATTCTACAAATCTGCCGTTTTCAACAGCCGCGTCACCAACATGTTCCGCACATATGCCGACAGCAGCGGCGCATGGAACGGCGGGGAGCGATCCATGTCAACGCTCCTGCCGGACGGCCGCGTCCTCTGGCTGTTCGGAGACACCTCCTTCGGACCGGTCAACGCCGACGGCACCAAGAACTGGTGGGAGACGTCGTCGCCCCACCAATCGTTGCTCATCCAGAGCCGGGCCACAGGCAACGTGATCACTAGCACCATCACCGGCCCATTGCGTGAACGCGGCAGTTCACTCGACGCGACCTCCCCCTTCACCCCGCCACCTCCTATCGGGGCGAACGAATCCGAGCACGACTTCCTACGGCCGGAGGCGATCACGACCGAGGGCGCGACCGTGCTCGCGACGTTCTCGCGCATGCATGCGGTACGGCTGCCCGGCCCCGGCCTGGTACGCGATCAGCTGACCGCCGTGGCCACCGATGTGGCCTCGATGCCGGTGGCCAGCATCGCCGACCCGCAGACGTACACCGTGACAGAGCTCGCCAGCCAGCCGGACTGCGCCGAAGCCGAATCACCGGATGGTTCGGCATGCACGTCGTGGGGCTACGGGCTGCTCGAATCCGACGACTGCGTAGCGGTCAGCTCTCCGTGCACCTACATCTATGGACTGCACCCCCACCAACCCGAAGCCGCCGTGGGTTCGTTACGGATCGCAGTAGCACCCCGCGGTCAACTCATGCACCGCGGCAGCTGGCGATATCTGACCGACCACGGCTGGTCGGCGGCTGAAGCGGGGATTTCCGACCTGATCGGCGGGATCAGCACGGGCGGCGTCGATCGCTGGCACGGGCACTACGTCCTGGTCACCCTGGAGGCGGACAGCGAGCACTCCGGCCAAGTCGTCGCCTACTACGCCGATCACCCCTACGCGTTCTCGCCCGCATCCAAGACACCGCTGTTCACCGCGCCTGTGCCCGGCGACCCCGGAACATCTTCGATCGGGCACTACACCGATCAGTACCGGCTGCATCCAGCACTCGACAGCGGCGGCCACCTGGTCCTCGGCTACAGCGTTCACAGCACCGCCGTCGACAACGCCTGCATGAGCGAGGAATCAACGTACGACGATTACATTGATCAGCCGCGCTTCTACGACATCGCGCTGCCCGCCGATCCGGACCCGGCCGCGAGCCCGGTCGCGATGCCGCCTGCGGCCGCTGCTCAACTCACGCACCACGCCCGCGTTCCCATGCAGGGCATGACCTGGCACGACAATGGCGCGGCCGACGTATGCGACGCGTCGCCAGCGCCGCCGCCGACGGGACTCACAGCCGCGTCTGACCGGCACGGAGTGCATCTACGCTGGCGCGACTCCGGCGGGATGTTCTGGTACTTCATCGAGCGCTGCAACGCCGACGCGTCCGGTTGCGCTGACGAAAGCCGCTGGTCCGGCACCAACACTGCGCTCACCGACCGCCCGTGCCCCGACGCCCCGACCTGGACCTGCGTAGACGCTCCGTCATTGACGCTCCATGCCAAGGTCCTGCTGCGAGTGCGGGCAGCCACGTGGACCGGTGTCGCTCTCAGCGCGCCTTCGAACGTCGCAAGGGTGACGGTTCTCGCGACCCGGCCGCCGAAGACCGCGCCCGCGCCCTTCTGCCGCGAGAGGCTGGAGCCCGGCGCGCAGTGCACTCCGGCGATCTGGCAGACGCAGAGCGTCTCGCTGCTCGCGCCATGCCAGATCGCGAACTGGTCCGCCATCTACTGCTCCGGCAGAAGTCCCCGCCATGCACGCACGACACCCGGTGCATCAGCGCCGCACCAGGGTGCCGGCCTCCTGTGGTGTGGATGCAGACCGCCATGGACAGGAGACCTACCCTGGCAGGCGCACGGCGGCCCGTGGTCGGCGTCGGCGACCAGCGACGGACACTCCGCAGACGGCGGCGAGCCGTAGGTGCTCGTCGAGGCCGTCCGTCGTAAGCAACGGCCGACCGGCTCCCCCGGCGATCAATTCAGGCAGACATCCGTCACTCGCACCAGTGATCCGCTCACACGCCAGAACGGCAAGACGCACGGCAGAGCGGATCCCACCTGGAGCTTCCCTGTCAGGCGCAGCATCCCCGGCACCTTCGGCCCGCCGCCGGCATTCAGGGACGTGCCCGGCGCCGGCCTGGCCGCAAGGATGGTGCCGCTGCGGCCGGGCCGGAGGTTCACCGTCTGAGTGATCCCGTTGCCGAAGGTGGCCGTCACCACCATGAGACCAGTGCTGCCCGGGTCGCTGGTGCACTTCGCGCTGGTCGCGTTGAACGGAACCGGCTCCTGTTCAACCGAGCCGGCGCCGATGAGTTCCATGAAGTTCGCTCCGACGATGTTGCCGGAGGAATCGAAGTCCACACAGTTGACGGCGGCCACCTCGAGGCCGGGCAAGTCGCTCGCGTGCGCGTTGCCGACAAGCACGCCGACCGAGGCTAGCAGCGACGCGGCAAGGACGAAGCCGGTCCGATGAATCGCTATCACGGGTTCTCCCAGAGGTCGGTCGGTCCCTTGCCCAACCTCGGCGATGTCCAGCTCACCTGCAACAACCGACAGCCGATCGGGTGAGCGTATGAGCATATGAGCATATTGCCCGAACACGGCGGCGCCGCCTCGCCGACTACGTCGCCTTACAGCGGGGCACCAGGCCGGCGCGTGGATGTCAGCTCGTTTCGCCCGTCGTGATGTGGCGATGGACCTCGACGTTAAACAGTGCGAGTTCAGGGTCGGCGCCGACATCGCGGAAGAGCCGGGGCGCCGCCGGGCCGTCCGGGTCCGCACGCATGGCGTCTAGCGCGGCGCGGTCACGCCACAACGTTTGGATACACCATCGTCCATTCTGCCCGCGCAGCAGCTCGGTTCGCAGCAACCCATCGGGCACGGGATGCGCGACCAAATCACGATAGGCCGCGACGAGGTCAGCCTCGCGTTCCGGCGCGACAACCGCGCTGACCTCGGTCAATATCCGTTCTGTGATCGCCCTCACCCACTTGATTCATGTGGCCGTCCGTGCCACCGCCCCGGATGCGATCACGGCAACTGACGAGACCACGCTCAATGAGTTGAGTATCCGACAGGCGACCCGGACGCGCACAGTCATTCGTCCACTCGGAGCGCTGGAGAGTCTGCGCCCAAACGGCTCATCGTTCCCCGAACTCGCCATTGATCACGAGCGGATCCATCTCCCAGGCCTCGACAGCGTAGTTCAGGCGGGTGCCGGGCTCTGCGAATGCCTTCAGGCGTCAGGGGCTTGCGCCGGTCATTGACCGAGTTCGGCCAGTGCCGCCTCGATGCGTTGCGGGCATTGCGCGTTCATATAGCCCAGGTAGCCCGGGTCGGTGTAGCCGCGTGGTGTCATCTCTACCAGCAGCAGCAGATGCATGTAGAGGTGGTACAGGGCGAGTCGGCGGCGTGCCGCGTCGTCGGCCGCGATCGTGCCGCCGACGTCGGCGTATCCGGCGCACAGAGCCGGGTCGCGCTCGGCGCGGCCGAAGACGTCGATGCCGACGAACTCCATGAGCGGGTCGCCCCAGATCGCGCGCTCGCCGTCGATCAGCCCGGTGATGCGCGGCGCTCCCCCGGCCGCCGGCTTGGCGATCATGACGTTGCCCGGCCACAGGTCGAAGTGCACCAGGCTCGGCGTGCGGATGTCGGCGAGAGCGTCCGTGCCGCGCTTGACCGCCTCCCACAGCTCGCTGTCCGACGCGGGCAGTGCGACGCCGTACCGGTGCGCGTCCTCGATCAACACCCCGATCATGGCAGCGAACGCGTCGGGCCATGTCGGAGCGGACAACTCCGGCAGTGCCGGATAGCCGAAGAGCCCTTTGGGGTTGCGCACCTGGTGCAGGCGCGCGACGTGGCCGCCCAGTTGCCGCCGCAGCGCGGCGTTCTGCGCCTCGTCGAGCTCTTCCTGCACAGAGCTCCAGGTCGCGCCGTCGAGCGCGGACAACACGATGTAATCGCCGTCGATGACGGTGCGGTCGAGTCCGGCGTGCAGCAGCTGCGGCTGCGGTATGCCGGTGGCGGCGGCCGCGCGGAAGAACTCGACTTCGGCGCGCATGATGTCGCGCTCGTAGCTCAGCAGCGCGGCGCCCGGCGGCGGCGAGATCTTGAGCACGACGTCGCGCCCGTCGGTGAGTTGCAGCCGGAAGGCGGCATTGAAGAAGCCGTCACTCAGTTCCCGGCAGTCCGCGATCCCGGTCCGCACTCCGAACGCGTGTGCGATCAGCGCGTCCAGGGTAGCTGCGTCGACGCGACGCTTGGTCAGACTCTCCGGCACGACGCCTCCCAGCCCAGACGATAATTCAGGACTCGTGTGTCAGAGCGCTACCACAGTCTCTGTTCGAATCGCTTCGAGAACGCACCAAGACTAGACCAAGCGCAGCCCGGTGGGCGAAGCTGCGGGCTACAAGCGCGCGAAGCTCCTGGCCGACTGTCGCGCCGGGGGCGGACAGTCTGTGTGCCAGAAGCTTCGCTATGTCGTGCGATCAGTATCCGAACCCGACCCACCGCTTGCGTCGGGCTGCGGAAGGACTCACCGTGCTCGCCCCGGGTTCAAGCCCGAACAGCGCCGGGCGGCGTCTGCCGGCCAGGGGTCGTATGTCGGGGCGGTCGGTCGTAAGAGCCTGGTATCCGAGGCTTTGCGGATCCAGCGCTGGTTGCTGTTTCCGGTGCAGGGCCACTGGTCCACGGGGGTGCCGTTGGTGGTGGCGCCGCCGTACACGTCCAGGCACAGGCCCGAGTTCAGGGCGCGCACGGTACCGTCGGGGTACAGGTACCACTGCTGGTTGGTGTTGTTCGGCTGACACGGGTAGACGATCGCCGGGGTGCCGGGGGCGATGTTGCTGTCGTTGTCCAGGCACAGAGGGTCGCCCGAGGTGGTGTTGAAGCCGAGGCGCAGCGTGCCCTGGATCACGCCGTTGGCGCCGATCGGAGTGGTGGGCGCCGGGGCGCTGGCCGAGGCGGGGGAGTCCGGAATGAACGTCCAGCGCTGGCTGCCGGCTGCGGCGCAGTCCTGGATGATCATCTGGGTGACCTGGTAGGCGGCGGAGGCGGGGGCGGTCAGGCAGCGGCCGGAGGCTGCGCTGGTGAAGGGGCTGGTGCTGGTGAAGCCGCGCACGACGTGCTGGCCGTTGAGGCCCAGAAGCGACTGGCTGGCGAAGTTGGACACGCCGACGCAGCTGCTGTACTCGGTCGGGTTGGTCACGGTGCCCAGCAGGCCGCTCACCCCGGTGCTGGTGGGGGCGCCGAAGACCACGTCGGCCACCGGGTTCTGGGCGCAGCTGGGGATGGAGCCGTACAGGTAGTACTCTGTCTCTTATACACATCTCCGAGCCCACGAGACCCGCGGT
>JBKOWZ010000253.1:0-18877 GCA_046724665.1 Actinomycetota bacterium | reverse complement strand
GCGCCGCCGCCCGCGCCGTGCTCGACGCGGCGGCGCGTGCCGAGCCGCCGCTCGAGCTCGACTACCTCGCGCTGGTCGAGCCCGGCAACTTTCACGAGGTCGCCGACGACTACACCGGTAACGCCATCCTCGCGCTCGCCGCGAAGGTCGGCACGACCCGGCTCATCGACAACACTCCGCTGACCATCACGGGGCCGACCATCACCGGCGAGGCGAAATGACCCGTATATCGAGACTGCTGGCGCCCGAGCCCGGGTGGAGCACGTATGCCGACACCGTGGTGGTCGGCTCCGGCATCGCCGGGCTCACCGCCGCGCTGGCCGCCCGGCACCGCGGATCGGTGCTGCTGGTGACCAAGGCGCAGCCGTCCGACGGCTCGACCCGCTGGGCGCAGGGCGGCATAGCGGCCGCGCTCGGCCTCGGCGACTCCCCGCAGGCGCATCTGGCCGACACGCTCACCGCCGGAGCCGGGCTCTGCGACCCGGAGGCGGTACGCATCCTGGTCACCGAGGGCCCGCCGGCGGTACGCAGCCTGCTGATCGACCGCGGCGCCGAGTTCGACCGCGGCTCGGACGGCAGCATCGCGCTCACCCGCGAGGGCGGCCACCACGCGGACCGGATCCTGCACGCCGGCGGCGACGCGACCGGGGCCGAGGTCTCCCGCGCGCTGCTGGCCCGGCTCGACCAGCTGGTGGACGAGATCGAGGTCATCGACCACGCGCTGGTCCTCGACCTGCTCACCGACGCCTCGGGCCGCGCCGCCGGGCTGACCCTGCACGTGCTCGGCGAGGGCGCCCGCGACGGGGTCGGCGCGGTGCGCGCCCGGGCGGTGGTGCTGGCCACCGGCGGCCTCGGCCAGGTCTTCACCGCGACCACCAACCCCGCGGTGGCCACCGGCGACGGCGTCGCCCTCGCGCTGCGGGCCGGGGCGCAGGTGGCGGACCTCGAGTTCGTCCAGTTCCACCCGACCGTGCTCTGGCTCGGCGACGGCGCCCGCGGCCAGCAGCAGCTCATCTCCGAGGCGGTGCGCGGCGAGGGCGCCTTCCTGGTGGACGCCAAGGGCCGCCGCTTCATGGACGAGGTGCACGAGCTGGCCGACCTCGCGCCGCGCGACATCGTGGCCAAGGCGATCATGCGCCGGGCCAACGAGTCGGGGCTCGACCACCTGTGGCTCGACGCCCGGCACTTCGGCGAGGACAAGTGGCGCGGCCGCTTCCCGACCATCTGGGAGTCGCTGCACCTGCACGGCATCGACCCGGTGCGCGACCTGATCCCGGTCGCGCCCGCCGCGCACTACGCCTCCGGCGGCGTGCTCACCGACCACTGGGGCCGTACCTCGATCCCGGGCCTGTACGCCTGCGGCGAGACCGCCTGCACCGGCGTGCACGGCGCGAACCGGCTGGCCTCGAACTCGCTGCTCGAAGGCCTGGTGTTCGCCGACCGGATCGGCCGCGACCTGGCCCGCGCCTTCGGCCCGGACGGCGACGACGCGCCCGGCGAGCCGGTCGCGGACCGGCGCCCGCAGCTCCTGCTCGAGCCCTCGGTGCGCTCCGCGGCCCAGCAGGCGATGAGCGCCGGCGCCGGGGTGCTGCGCAGCGCGCAGTCGCTCGAACGCACCGCCGCCGAGCTGCGGGAGCTGCTCGATCGCACCGACACGCAGCCGCGTGCCGAAGCCTGGGAGGCCACCAACCTGCAGCAGGTCGCCGCCGTGCTCGCCGAAGCGGCCGCGCAGCGCGAGGAGACCCGCGGCTCGCACTGGCGCGAGGACTTCCCCACCACCGACGACGCGCACTGGCGTACCCGGCAGATCGCGCAGGCCACCGAGGACGGCGTGCGTGTCACCCGCCGCCCCGTCGCCGCGGCGGTGGATTTCCGCCCGACGAGGTCCGCGATGAGCGCTAAGGAGGACGCCCGGTGATCACCCCCGAGACCGCACGGCTGCTGGCCGAGGCGGGGCTCGACCCCGAGCACGTCGAGCGGGTCGTGCGCACCGCCGTGGACGAGGACCTCGACGGCGGCGTCGATGTCACGACGACCGCGACCGTGGACGAGACGGCCCGTGCCGTCGCCGACTTCACCGCGCGCGCCCCGGGCGTCGTGGCGGGCATCCCGGTTGCGGCGGCGGTGCTCGACGTCGTTTCCGGCGGAAACGCCGCGATCGAGTTCCACGTCGCGGACGGCGCGCGCGTCGAGCCCGGCACCGTGCTGTTCACCGCGTCGGGCCGGGTCCGCGACCTGCTGACCGCGGAACGCCCCGCGCTCAACCTGCTCTGCCACCTGTCCGGCGTCGCGACCCTCACCCGCCGGTGGGTGGACGCGATCGAAGGCACCGGCGCGCGGATCCGGGACACCCGCAAGACCACTCCCGGCCTGCGCAGGCTGGAGAAGTACGCGGTGCGCTGCGGCGGCGGCGTCAACCACCGGATGTCGCTGTCCGACGCGGCGATGGTGAAGGACAACCACGTCGTGGCGGCCGGAGGCGTGGTCGAGGCCTTCGAGGCGGTCCGCAAGCGCTTCCCCGACCTGCCGGTCGAGGTGGAGGTGGACACGCTCGACCAACTGCTGCCGGTGGTCGAGGCCGGCGCCGAGCTGGTGCTGCTCGACAACTTCACCCCGGAACGGATGCGGGCCGCGGTGCTGCTCGTCGGCCGTAACGAGCCGTATGGTCGTACCAGGCTCGAAGCGAGCGGCGGGCTGACCCTCGACCAGGCGCGGGCCGCCGCCGAGACCGGGGTGGACTACCTGTCCGTCGGCGCGCTCACCCATTCCGCGCCGATCCTGGACGTGGGCTGCGACTTCCGCCCGCAGTAGCCGCCCGAGCCGCCGAATCCAACCGAGACCAGCGCACCGCCCGCACCGCCCCCGACGAACCGCGACTGCCGAGACCCACCCGGCGCTTCCCCCACCGGAGCCCCAGCCATGCTGCTCACCATCGACATCGGCAACTCCCACACCGTGCTCGGCCTCTTCGAGGGCGAGGAGATCGTCGAGCACTGGCGGGTCTCCACCGATCCCAACCGCACCGCCGACGAGCACGCCGTGCTCCTCCAGGGGCTGATGAACAACCATCCCCTGGTCGGCGACGGCGGCGTGGACGGGATCGCGCTGTGCTCCACGGTCCCGTCCGTGCTCCAGGAGATGCGCGACATGATCCGCCGCTACTACGGCGACATCCCGTCGCTGGTGGTCGAGCCCGGGGTGAAGACCGGCATCCCGGTGCTGGTGGACAACCCGAAGGAGGTGGGCACCGACCGGATCATCAACGCGCTCGCCGCGGTGCACCTCTACGGCGCGCCGTGCATCGTGGTGGACCTGGGCACCGCCACCTCCTTCGACGCGGTCTCCGCGCGCGGCGAGTGGATCGGCGGCGCCATCGCCCCGGGGATCCAGATCTCGGTGGACGCGCTCGGCGTGCGCGGCGCGCAGCTGCGCAAGATCGAGCTGGCCAGGCCCCGCTCGGTGATCGGCAAGAACACCGTCGAGTGCATGCAGGCCGGCATCCTCTACGGCTTCGCCGGGCAGATCGACGGCGTGGTCAATCGGATGGCCGACGAGCTGGCCGAGGATCCCAACGACGTCACCGTGGTGGCCACCGGTGGCCTCGCCCCGCTCGTCCTGGAGGAGGCCGAGGTCATCGACGCGCACGAGCCCTGGCTCACCCTCATCGGGCTGCGCCTGGTCTACGAACGCAATATCGGGACGAGCTGAGTACCGCCGCCCTCTAAACTTGGCCGCATGAGCGACCAGCCCACCGAGAGCACCGCCACCAGCCCCGCGACCGACGAGCCCGAGCAGATGCGGGTGCGGCGGGAGAAACTGGAGCGGATCAGGGCCCGGGGGGTCGAGCCGTTCCCGGTCGGTTATCCGCGCTCCGCGACCGTGGCCGAGGTGCGTGCGAGGTTCGAGGGCCTGGCGCCGGACACCGCGACCGGTGAGAGCGTCGCCGTGGCCGGGCGGGTGCTGCTCTCGCGTACCGGCGGCAAGCTGTGCTTCGCCACGATCCGCGAGGGCGAGGCGGAGATCCAGGTGATGGTCTCCCTCGACCGGGCCGGCGAGCAGTCGCTGGCCGACTGGAAGGCCGACGTCGATCTCGGCGACCACATCGGCGTGACCGGCGAGGTGATCACCTCGCGGCGCGGCGAGCTGTCGATCCTCGCGGACTCCTGGCAGCTGACCGGCAAGTGCCTGCGGCCGCTGCCGGACAAGCACAAGGGCCTGTCCGACCCCGAGGCGCGGGTACGCCTGCGCTACGTGGACCTGATCGTCAACGCGGACGCGCGCTCGATGATGCGTCAGCGCTCGGCGATGATCCGCTCGATCCGCGACACCATGCACGGCGAGGGCTACATCGAGGTGGAGACTCCGGTGTTGCAGACCGTGCACGGCGGGGCCAGCGCGCGTCCGTTCCAGACGCACATCAACGCCTACGACATGGACCTGTACCTGCGCATCGCCACGGAGCTGCCGCTCAAGCGGCTGATCGTCGGCGGTGCGGAGCGGGTTTTCGAGATCGGGCGGCTCTTCCGCAACGAGGGCGCGGACGCCACGCACAACCCGGAGTTCACCACCATCGAGTGCTACGAGGCATACGGCGACTACCGCACGCAGGCCGCGTTGACGCGTCAACTGGTGCTTAACGCGGCGATGGCGGTCAACGGCACCACGGTGATCCGCGGCCTGGACGCGCACGGCGTCGAGCACGAGATCGACCTGGCCGAGCCGTGGAGCGAGCTCTCGGTGTACGAGGGCATCTCCGAGCGGCTCGGCGAGGAGGTCACCCCGGAGACCTCGGTGGAGCGGCTGCGCGAGCTGGCCGACAAGGCGGACGTGCCGTACGAGCCGAAGTGGGGCCGCGGGCAGATCGTGCTGGAGATGATCGAGCGGCTGCTGGAAGAGGACACGGTCGCCCCGACCTTCCTGATGGACTACCCGACCGAGGTCTCCCCGCTGGCCCGCCGGCACCGCACCAAGGCCGGGGTCTCGGAGAAGTGGGACCTGGTGGTCCTGGGCACCGAGCTGGCCACCGCGTTCTCCGAGCTGACCGACCCGGTGGACCAGCGCGAGCGGCTGGTCGCGCAGTCGCTGCTGGCCGCCGCCGGCGACGAGGAGGCGATGCAGCTTGACGAGGACTTCCTGCGTGCCCTCGAGTACGGCATGCCGCCGACCGGCGGCATGGGCATGGGCATGGACCGGCTCATCATGAAGCTGACCGGCAAGAACATCCGCGAGACCATCCTCTTCCCGCTCGTGCGCCCCGGGGCGTGAGGGCGGAGGTGAGACGTGCTGAAGGATCTCGAATCCCTGGTAGCGCCGACGATCATGGCGATCGCGTTCGTCGCGCTCGTCGTCACGATCCTGCGTTCGCAGAATCCGCGCCGCCGCGAGGCCGCCAGACGGCGTGAGCGCGCGGCGGAGGAAGCCGACCCGCGCATCCGCAAGCCATAGCGGGCGCTCGATCAGGGCGCGGTGAGGATCAGCGGCCCCTGATCCGTGATCGCGACGGTGTGCTCCACGTGCGCGGCGCGGCTGCCGTCCGCGCTGAGCAGGGTCCAGCCGTCCTCGCCGACCCGGTAGTCGTCCTTGCCGCCGCCCAGGAACCACGGCTCGATCGCGATGACCAGCCCGGGACGCAGCCGCAGGCCGCGCCCGGGGCGCCCCTCGTTCGGCACCGACGGATCCTCGTGCATCGTGTGCCCGACGCCGTGCCCGCCGAAGTCGTTGTTGATCCCGTAGCCCGCCGCGCGGCCGATCGTGCCGATCGCCGCCGAGATGTCCCCGATCTTCGCCCCGGCGACGGCCGCGCCGATGCCGGCTTCCAACGCGGCGTACGCCGTGTCGATCAGACGCCTGTCGTCCGCGTCCTCGCGTCCGACGATGAATGAGATGGCGGAGTCACCCGTCCAGCCGTCCAGGGTCGCGCCGCAGTCGATGCTCACCAGGTCCCCGTCCGCCAGTTGGTACCGCGTCGGGATGCCGTGCAGCACGGCGTCGTTGACCGAGGTACAGATCACCGCCGGGAACGGCGTCGGGGCGAAGCGCGGCTGGTAGCCGAGGAACGGCGAGCTGGCGCCCGCGGAGCGCAGGACCTCGCGGGCCACCTCGTCCAGCTCGGTCAGCCGAACGCCCACCGACGCCTGCTCACGCGTCGCGGCCAGCGCCTGCGCGACGACGCGGCCGGCGGCGCGCATCGCCTCGATCTCGCCTGGAGTCTTGAGCTCGACCACGATTCGCCCTTCGGTTGTTGTATAGGCGCGCTGTCAGGTGAAGCGCTGTCAGATGAGGCGCTGTCAGATGAGGCGCTGTCAGGTAAGGCGTCGGACCCGCGCGATGACGGACGTCGGCGCGGCGCCTCCGGCGGCGGTCGTCGTCGCCGCCTCGCTTGCGCCCGTGGTGCCGGGAATGCCCGGCGGACGTCCCGCGCCGACGCGCGCCAGGGCGCGGGCGACCGCGAGGCGGCTGGTGGCCTGCGCGGCGGCGTCGTCGGCCAGCATCTCCACCAGCTCGGCCACCGCCGCGGTCGCCTTGCGGGCCGGGGGCAGGAACGGCAGCGCGGACTGCCACGCCACGAACGGCTGGATGACCAGCTCGTGCCGGCCGACGGCGTGCGCGCGCTCGTGCGCGAGGACCGCGGCCAGCTCGTCCGGGGGCAGCGCGGCCAGCGCCCCGTCGGTGATCACGATGCGGGGGTGCGGGCCGGGAAGGCAGTAGGCCAGCGGCTCCGGATGGTCGAGCACGCGCACGCCGTCCGCCTCGGCCCGGCCGAGCAGGTCCACCGCGGCGCGCTGGCGGCGCAGGTCGCGCTCGATCCGCACGGCGGAACCGGCCAGCACCCCGATCAGCCAGGAGAACAGCAGCGCGGCGAGCACCAGCGCGGTCAGGTTGGCCGCGGTCCAGCCCCGGCCGAGCGGGGCGAAGCCGAGCAGCACCAGCGCGCCGATCGCGCTCAGCCCGCCGACCAGCCCGACCAGCTGCCAGAGCACGATCGCGGCACGCGGCGCGCGCCTGGTCCAGTCCGCGTCGCACAATGCCTCAGGCACCGGCCACGCGAGCAGCACGGCGACGACGGCGCACGCGGCGGCGGCTATCAGCCACATCGGGATCGCCAGCCGTCCCCGCGGTCAGGCGTTCGAGCCGGGGGCAGGGCTCTCCCCGAGCAGCTCGCGCAGCAGCGCCTTCTCCTCCGGCGACACCGAGCCGGCGAAGTGCACCAGGGCCGAGCGCCGGTCGCTGGTGGTGCCCAGCGCCTCGAGCATCGTGGTCGCGATCAGCTCAGCGCGGCTGGTGGTCGCGCAGTAGCGGTAGGCGCGGCCGTGCCGCTCCCGGGTGACGAAGCCCTTGCCGCCCAGGCGGTCGAGCACCGTCAGGATCGTGGTGATCGCCGGGGCGTGCTCGCGCGGCAGCTCCTCCACGATGCGGGTGGCCGCCATCGGTTCGGGTGTGTTCCACAGCACGTCCATGACGGCGCGTTCGAGTTCGCCGAGCCTAGCCATGGGGTCTACTCTACTGTTGAAAGAACTTCTACGGTGCGTAGAAATAGTGCGGCGCCGCAGCGCCGCGGCGCGACGGAAGGGAGCGGACCATGTCCGGTCTCGTCGTGGCGCGGGTCGAGACCGCGCTGTCCCTGTCCTTCCACATCCTGTTCGCCGTCTTCGGGGTCGGGCTGCCCTGGCTGATCCTCTACGCCGAGCGGCGCTGGCTGACCACCGGCGACCGGGTCTGGTACGCGCTGACCCGCAAGTGGGCCCGGGTGATGGCGGTGCTGTTCGCCATCGGCGCGGTCTCCGGCACCGTGCTCTCGTTCGAGTTCGGCCTGCTCTGGCCCACCTTCATGGCGACCTACGGCGGCGCGATCGGGCTGCTGTTCACCCTGGAGGCCTTCGCCTTCTTCACCGAGGCGATCTTCATGGGCCTCTACCTCTACGGCTGGCGCCGCCTGTCGGCCCGCGCGCACTGGCTGATGCTCTGGCCGATCGCGATCGCCGGCACGCTGTCCACGATGTTCATCGTGATGGCGAACGCGTGGATGAACCACCCGGTCGGCATCGGCGTCGCGCGCGGAAAGGTGGTGGCCGACCCGTGGGCGATCTTCCACAGTGAAACCTCGTGGACCGAGGTCACGCACATGCTCATCGCCGCGCTCATGTGCACCGGCGGCGCGGTGGCCGCCGTGTACGCCGTCGGCATGCTGCGCGGCCGGCGTGGCGACTATCACCGCAGGGGCCTGAACCTGGGGATGGCCGTGGTGTTGGCCCTGGCGCCGATCCAGTTCCTCGTCGGCGACACCGCGGCGCGCGACGTGGCCGCGACGCAGCCCGCCAAGCTCGCAGCGATGGAAGGGCTCTACGACACCTCCGGACACGTGCCGCTGGTCATCGGCGGCCTCTACAACGAGCAGACCCACCAACTGGTCGGCGGCGTCACGATCCCGGACGGCCTGTCCCTGCTGCTGAACTTCAAGCCCGGCGCAGTCGTGCCGGGACTCGACCAGACCCCGGCCGACCGGCAGCCGATGACCGCCGTGGTGCACCCCGCGTTCGACACGATGGTCGGCCTCGGCTCGCTGATCCTGCTGATCGCGTCCTGGGGCGCGTGGCGCTGGTGGCGCGCCCGGCGCCGCGGGATCACGCCGCGGATCGCCCACACGCGGCCGTGGCTGTGGGCCGCCGCGTTCACCGGCCCGGCGGCGATGGTCGCCATGCTGGCGGGCTGGGAGGTGACCGAGGGCGGCCGGCAGCCGTGGATCGTCTACCAGCACATGCTGGTCGCCGACGCCGCGACCAGGACCACCGGGCTCGGCTGGGCGCTGCTCGCCACGATCCTGATCTACCTCGGCCTGGCCCTCGCCCTCGTGCTGATCCTGCGCAAACTGGCCGGCGGCGCGCCGACCGAGCTCATGGAGGCGACGCCGTGACCGCGGTCAACGCGATGCTGGGGATCATCACGCTCAGCCTGCTCGCCTACGCGCTGCTCGGCGGGGCGGACTTCGGCGGCGGCTTCTGGGACCTGGTCGCCGGCTGGGGCGGCCGGCGGGCCGCGCGGCACGATCCCGAGGGCCAGCGCAGGCTGATCGCCGCCTCGCTCGGGCCGGTCTGGGAGGCCAACCACGTCTGGCTCATCTTCGTGATCGTCTGCGTCTTCAGCTCCTTCCCGACCGCGTTCGGCACCATCGCGACCTCGCTGGAGCTGCCGCTCGGGCTCGCCCTCGTCGGCATCGCGCTGCGCGGCGCGGCCTACGTGTACCGCGCGTACGGCGGCGGCGCGGCGCTGCCCGACCAGTGGTGGGGCCGGATCTTCGCCGGCGCGTCCGTGCTGACGCCGTTCATGTTCGGCGTCAGCGGCGCGGCGCTGGCCACCGGCGACCTCGGGCCGCGCAGCACACCCACCGAGCCGTTCCAGTCCGCTTTCGCGCTGACCGCCGGGGTACTGGCCGTGGTGGTCACGGCGTTCCTCGCCGCGGTCTACCTCTGCCACAACGCCGCGCAGCAGCAGGCGACGGCGCACCTCGTGCCGGTCTTCCGGCGCAAGGCGATGGCCATGGCGGTCGCCGCCGGGGCGGTCGCGCTGGTGCTGCTGCTGTTCTTCTACCGCGACGCCCCGGTCGTCGCGGCCCGGTTCACCGACCGGTCCATCCCCATCGCCGCGCTCTCGGCGGCCAGCGGCATCGGCAGCCTGCTGGTGCTTTGGCGCGAATATTACGTTCTGGCCCGCGCCACCGCGGCCGTCGCCGTGGCCGGCGTCGTCGGGGGCTGGGTCGCAGCGCAGTACCCCGACCTGCTGGTCGGTGTCTACACCGCGACGCAGGCGGCGGCCGCGCCGCAGAGCGTGAACGCGATGCTCGTCGCGATGGGATTCGGCATGGCGGTGGTCCTGCCGTCCTTTTACCTGCTGTTGAAGGTGTTCAGCCGCCCCGCGGTGGACGAGCACTGAGCGGCCGACTCGCCCGGTAAGCTCACCCGGGTGAGTGAAAGGGCTGTGGTGACGTCAGCGGAGACGAACGACAAGCAGGACGCATACGCGTACTTCGACGCGAGCGCCGACTCCGACCCCGACCCGCAGGACGGGGCCGCGCTCGCGACGAACGCCGCCGAGTGGACCCAGGACGAACTGGTCGCCGAGATCCGGGAGAGCTTCGCGCTGATCGAGCCGCACGGGCCCGCCGCGGCGGCCTGGTTCTACCAGCATTTCCTCGGCGCGAATCCGCGCTACCGCAAGTATTTCTCCGACGAGCCCGCGAACCAGCACCGGCGGCTGTTCCAGGCGGTCCGGCGGATCGTCGGCGATCTGGACCGGCTCGAGGTATTCCTGCCGTATCTGCGCCGGCTTGCGCTGCGGCACCGGAAATTCGGCCTGCGGGCCGCGCACTACCAGGCCTTCGGCGCCTCGCTGCTGGCCACGGTCGCGCACTTCTGCGGCCCGCGCTGCACCGAGCGGACCATCGCCGCCTGGGAGACCGGATACGGTCTGGTGGCCAACGTGATGCTGGAAGCCGCGGCCGAGGCGGACGCGGCCGCCCCGCCTTACTGGGAAGCCGAGATCGTCGCGCACGAAGCGCTCACCGACGATATCGCGCGTATCGTCGCGCGCCCGCTGGAAGACCCGGGGCTTCCCGGCGCGTACCGGTTCCGGGCCGGGCAGTACGCCGCCGTGGAAACCGCGGCGCTGCCCAGGGTTTGGCGCGACTTTTCGTTTGCCAGGCGGCCGGAAAACGACGAAATCGAATTCCACGTGCAGTTCGGCGGCCACGGCGGGGTAAGCGAGGTGTTGGTGCATCAGACCGCGGTCGGCGATCGTATGCGCGTCGCCGAGGCCGAGGGAGAACTCGCATTTCCGGAGCCGGATCGGACGGCCCGCCTGCTCGCCGTCGCGCACGGCACCGGCGCGGCGCCGGTCTACGCGCTGGTCGAGGACGCGATCGTCGAGGGCGACCGGCGGCCGACGACCGTGCTGCTGGTCTCGGACGGCGGGACACACTATCTGGCCGACGGCTTCCGCGCGCTGGCCGACAAGCACGGCGAGCTGACGGTCGAGGAGATCGTGGGCGCCCCGCTCGCCGCGGTGCGCGCACACAGCGTCGTGGGCGCCGGATCCGGCGAGGACTGCGGTGCGGTGCTGGTCGGGCCGAGCGCGATGGTCGAGGAGTGCCGCAGCGCCCTGCTGGCCGCCGGAGTGGCCGCCGACGACATCTCCTCCGACCTCTTCGACTGAACTGATGCGACGGAGCTCACCCGCTTCGTCCGGTTGATCACTCTTCCGGTGGATGTGCACCACCTGGTGGCTCCTGCCACAGTGCAGATCGTGGTGTCACGTGGTAGGAGCGCGCGGTCCAGCCATCGCCGGTCGGGGGCGGCGAGTCGGACGAGCGCGATGCGTCCGGACGGGACGGCGCTGTGCTCGTTGGCGCTCATGCTGCTGTTCCTCCCGGTAGCCGCCGCCAGCCTGCTGTTGCCGGCCCTGGCTGTGCGGCGCGCGGTGGGCATCCCGCTGTGGCTGTCCTACGTGGTCTGGCTGGCCAGCGCGCTCTGCTACGGCCTGCGGCCGGTCCAGCTGGCGATGGCCAGGATGCTGTGGCCGATCCGGCGGCCCACCGCGGCCGAGAGCGCGCGGCTGGAGCGGATCTGGCGCCGCGTCACCACGCATGCCGGGGTACGCGACAGGCGGTTCCGCATCCACGTCGTGGACCTGCCGGACGTCAACGCGCACTCGGTCGGCCGCGACCTGGTGTGCGTGACCACCGGGGCGCTGCACGCGCTCGGCGACCGTGAACTGGCCGGGGTGCTGGCCCACGAACTCGGCCACCACCTGCGCATGCACACCTCGGCGGCGGCGTTCCTCGTCTGGGTCTTGTTACCGCTTCAAGGCATCGCGCTGCTCGGCACGCTGCTGGCCGCCCCGTTCGCGGCGCGGGCCCCCCGGCTCGGTCACGGCATCCGCGCCGTGTTCGCCGCCCCCGGCGTCGCCGCGTTCGCCGCGAAGAACGCCGCCGGGCGCAGCGCCGAGTATCGGGTGGACGCCTTCGCCGTGGACGTCGGCCTCGGCCCCGAGCTGCTCAGCGCGCTGCGCTGGTTCTCCGCGGGCGAAGCGGCCGCCGAGTCGGCCCGGCGAAGCCGCGCCGACCGGCAGGATCGCCCGAGCCGGGCCCGGCACGCCGCGCTGCGCATCCCGCGCCCGACCCACCCTCCGCTCGAGCGCAGAATGGCCCGTATCGCCGCACGCGTCGAATCGTCGGCTGAGTCCACCCGGCGAGGCCCTATGCTCACCGGCTGTGGATGATCTGACCGTCCGACGGGCACGCACCGCCGACGTCCCCGCGATTCGCGAGTTGATCGACTTCTACTCGACCGACCGCATTCTCCTGGACAAGCCCACGGTGACACTGTATGAGGACATTCAGGAGTTTTGGGTCGCGGAACGCGATAACGACGCGTCGGTGCTCGGCTGCGGCGCATTGCACGTGATGTGGCGCGACTTGGCCGAAGTGCGCACTGTGGCGGTCGATCCGCGGTGCCGCGGCCTGGGCATCGGGCACGCGATTGTGGAAAAACTTCTCGGCACCGCCGCATGGCTGGGGGTGCGCCGGGTCTTCTGTCTAACCTTCGAAACCGCATTCTTCGAGCGGCACGGATTCCGGCCGCTGGACGCGTCGCCGATCGAGCCCGAGGTGACCGCCGAACTGTTGCGGTCAGCCGACGAAGGTATCGCCGAGTTCCTCGATCTGGAACGCGTCAAGCCGAACACATTGGGCAACACGCGCATGCTCCGGCTCTTGTAGCGCGGCGAACTCGGCCCGGGTTACGACGTATTCTCGCCATGGAGTTGAATTCATCGCGGAAATGCGGTTGTCTAGTGTTCGATGGCGGATGCGCGGGAAAGGGTCAAGATGGCGCAGAAGACAGTGGTTGTGATGACCGATGACCTCACCGGCGGTGAGGCCAGCCAGACGATCCATTTCAGTCTGGACAACACCGACTACGTGATCGATCTCAACGACAAGAACGCGGCGGCGCTGCGGGCCGATTTCGATAAGTACATCGAGGCGGGGCGCAAGTACCGTGGCGACGGCGGCTCGGCGAAGCCGAAGCGCGGCGTGGTGCGCGGCCCGGCCTCCGGCGTGGACACCGCCGCGGTGCGCGAGTGGGCGCGGGCGAACGGCCACGAGGTCAGCGAGCGCGGCCGGGTCTCCAAGAAGATCATCGACGCGTACGTGGCCGCCAACTGACGGCGGCCCGGAACTGAACACCCGGGACGAACACTCCGGGACAGAGCGCCTAGTGGCTGAGCGCGTACCGCGAGCAGGACTCCGCGATCGTCGCCAGCAGTGCGATCACCTCCGGCGGCACCGCCAGCGGGTCGTGCAGCCACCGGTCCCGCGCCGGGGCGGGGATCCGGTCGCCGGTGCCGTACGCGTTCATGCCCAGGTCGATGCCGCCCCAGTCGAGCCAGTCGAGCAGTTCCGGCAGGTCGTCGCGCGCCCCGGAGGCCACGAAGAAGCCGCAGCGGCCCGCTCCGGTCAGCGCCACCGGCCCGGGGGCCAGCGCCGCCTGGCCGTAGCCGATCAGCCTGCGCAGGGCGCCACGGCCCGCCTCCTCGGGCACCTCGACCACGTCGAAGTCCGCGCCGACCGGCAGCCACAGCGTGCCCGGCGCGTCCCACTCCACCGACCAGCGGCGCCGCTGCGCGTACCAGCGTTCCAGCTCCGACTGCGCGTTCTCCGGTTGGACATGCACAGTGTGCACGCCATAATCGGGAACACGGTCGGCGAACGCGGCGTTACTCGACATGCGGGCCCTACAGGATGCGGGAGCGGGGGAGTCGCTGGCCGCTCGTAGAGCGGTGATGCCAACCTAGAGCGCCGTGCCGGTGGAAGACAACGAGGCGCCGCCGGGCCCCCGGTCAGAGTGTCGTTCGCTTCAGGCGTACAGCACGAACGCGTACCCGGCTGAAGTGCGGGAACACCTGATCACACAGGGCGCGACGTTAGACTGACACTGTGTGCCGCCGCTCCGCGGGGCGCGCATTCCCGTAAGGTCCGTCTCCAGGCGGGACTAGCATTCGGAAGGACAGGCCGGGTGCAGTTGCAGGGATTCCCGGCACTGCCCGACCGCTCCGGGGAGCGAGAAGAAGATGTTCGAGAGGTTCACCGACCGAGCGCGGCGAGTTGTCGTCCTGGCCCAGGAAGAGGCCCGGATGCTCAACCACAACTACATCGGCACCGAGCACATCCTGCTCGGCCTGATCCACGAGGGCGAGGGTGTCGCCGCCAAGGCGCTGGAGTCGTTGGGCATCTCCCTCGAGGCGGTGCGCCAGCAGGTCGAGGAGATCATCGGCCAGGGGCAGCAGGCGCCGTCCGGGCACATCCCGTTCACCCCGCGCGCCAAGAAGGTGCTCGAGCTGTCGCTGCGCGAGGCGTTGCAGCTCGGCCACAACTACATCGGTACCGAGCACATCCTGCTCGGCCTGATCCGCGAGGGCGAGGGTGTCGCCGCCCAGGTCCTCGTCAAGCTCGGCGCCGACCTCAACCGGGTGCGCCAGCAGGTCATCCAGCTGCTGTCCGGCTACTCCCAGGGCAAGGAGGCCGCCACCGCCGGCGCCCCGGCCGAGGGCACCCCGGCCACCTCGCTGGTGCTCGACCAGTTCGGCCGCAACCTGACCCAGGCGGCCCGCGAAGGCAAGCTCGACCCGGTGATCAACCGGGAGAAGGAGATCGAGCGGGTCATGCAGGTGCTCTCCCGGCGCACCAAGAACAACCCGGTGCTGATCGGCGAGCCCGGCGTCGGCAAGACCGCCGTTGTCGAGGGCCTGGCCCAGGCGATCGTCAAGGGCGAGGTGCCCGAGACGCTCAAGGACAAGCACCTGTACACGCTCGACCTCGGCGCCCTGGTGGCCGGCTCCCGGTACCGCGGCGACTTCGAGGAGCGGCTGAAGAAGGTGCTCAAGGAGATCCGCACCCGCGGCGACATCATCCTGTTCATCGACGAGCTGCACACGCTGGTGGGCGCGGGCGCGGCCGAGGGCGCGATCGACGCGGCCTCCATCCTCAAGCCGATGCTGGCCCGCGGCGAGCTCCAGACCATCGGCGCCACCACGCTCGACGAGTACCGCAAGCACCTGGAGAAGGACGCCGCGCTGGAGCGCCGGTTCCAGCCGATCCAGGTCGCCGAGCCGTCGCTGGCGCACACCATCGAGATCCTCAAGGGGCTGCGCGACCGGTACGAGGCGCACCACCGGGTCTCGATCACCGACGGCGCGCTGGTGGCCGCCGCCACCCTGGCCGACCGGTACATCTCCGACCGCTTCCTGCCGGACAAGGCGATCGACCTGATCGACGAGGCGGGCTCGCGGATGCGCATCCGCCGGATGACCGCGCCGCCGGACCTGCGCGAGTTCGACGAGAAGATCGCCACCGTGCGCCGGGACAAGGAGTCCGCGATCGACGCGCAGGACTTCGAGAAGGCGGCGGCGCTGCGCGACCAGGAGAAGCAGCTGCTGGCCGCCAAGGCGAAGCGGGAGAAGGAGTGGAAGGCCGGCGACATGGACGTCGTGGCCGAGGTGGACGAGGAGCTGATCGCCGAGGTCCTGGCCACCGCCACCGGCATCCCGGTGTTCAAGCTGACCGAGGAGGAGACCTCCCGGCTGCTGCGCATGGAGGACGAGCTGCACAAGCGCGTCATCGGCCAGGAGCAGGCGATCAAGGCGCTGTCCCAGTCGATCCGGCGCACCCGCGCGGGCCTCAAGGACCCCAAGCGCCCCGGCGGCTCGTTCATCTTCGCCGGCCCCTCCGGCGTCGGTAAGACGGAGCTGGCCAAGACGCTGGCCGAGTTCCTCTTCGGCGACGAGGACGCCCTCATCCAGCTGGACATGTCCGAGTTCTCGGAGAAGCACACCGTCTCCCGGCTGTTCGGCTCCCCGCCCGGATACGTGGGCTACGAGGAGGGCGGCCAGCTGACCGAGAAGGTGCGCCGCAAGCCGTTCTCGGTGGTGCTGTTCGACGAGGTGGAGAAGGCCCACCCGGACATCTTCAACTCGCTGCTCCAGA
This sequence comes from Actinomycetota bacterium, assembly GCA_046724665.1. Taxonomy (GTDB): domain Bacteria; phylum Actinomycetota; class Actinomycetes; order Streptomycetales; family Catenulisporaceae; genus Actinocrinis. Next base: position 2,844 of record JBKOWZ010000253.1, on the reverse strand, counting down.
TCCTGGAGGACGGCCGGCTGACCGACTCGCAGGGCCGGCTCGTCGACTTCAAGAACACCGTGATCATCATGACCACGAACCTGGGCACCCGGGACATCTCGAAGGGCTTCAACCTCGGCTTCGCCGCCGCGGGCGACGTGGCCACCGGCTACGAGCGGATGAAGAACAAGGTCACCGACGAGCTCAAGCAGCACTTCCGGCCCGAGTTCCTCAACCGGGTGGACGACACGATCGTCTTCCCGCAGCTGACCCAGGACAACATCATCCAGATCGTGGACCTGATGATGGCCAAGGTGGACGAGCGGCTCCGGGACCGGGACATGGGCATCGAGCTGACCCAGCCGGCCAAGCTGCTGCTCGCCGACCGGGGCTACGACCCGCTGCTGGGCGCCCGGCCGCTGCGCCGCACCATCCAGCGCGAGATCGAGGACCCGCTGTCGGAGAAGATCCTGTTCAGCGAGCTGCGCCCGGGCTCCATCGTGGTGGTGGACACCGAGGGCTCCGGCGACCAGGCGAAGTTCACCTTCACCGCCTCGCCGAAGTCGAACCTGCCGGAGATCGCCACCCCGGCGGACATTCCGGCCGCGGTGGTCGCCGAGGTCACGGACAGCACGCCGAACGACTCGCCGGCGGCCTGACCGACGGGCAGGGCCAAACGAAGGAGCGGTACCTCCGCAGTGGAGGTACCGCTCCTTCGTCGTGTGCAGCTTGTGAAGCTTTCGCCCGGCGTAGCCGGGACTCGTTACTTGACTAGAAGCCTATCCAGCGCTTGAACGAGCGCAGCGGGGCACGCAGCGACAGGCGCCGGTGCGTGGGCGCCGCCGGGCGCGGCGTGATGTCGCGCAGCAGCTGCGCGGTCTGGGCCACGCCGAGCCGGGAGGGCTCTGGATCCGCACCTTCGGGTACGAGCACGGCGAGATGGCGGTCCAGCCGGTCCCTGACCGCCGCTCCGCCAACGCTGATCGGCGGGACGTAAGCGGCACGCCTGGCCGCCTCGAACCGCTCCGCACCGATCATGGGATGGTCCATGCCTGATACACCCACTCTCGAACGGTACCGCACGGCGAGGCTTGTGCGACACGCCCGGACGGTCTCGTTTCGGGACTGTCGCGGTTCCTTGCCGATTCTTTACCCGCTCCGGGTTTCCTGCTTCGTCTCCTACCCCGCCGCGCGGCGCCTGCCACGGCGCCCCGGCCCGACCGCTTCAATGCGCCGCCGCGCGCGCCCCTGATGTCAGGGCCAGAACACCGTCTGGTGCGGAGCGGTGATCCTGTTGTACATTCCGTGTCTGGCTCGGTGCGTTCGGTGGGAGGACCGCCCTCCAGCTCCCCCGGACGAAGTCGGCATGGCCCCCGGCTGTTGCACCGGTCCCGAGCACGAGCGATCGGGGTTCGACGTGGTGGATCAGGGCACCGACGGACACATACCGCTGTCCGCCCTGCGCCCTGTCCATCGCGCCATCACGGGGGTGAACGCCGCGGTGGGTCTCGACGCGACGATGCAGGCCATCGCCGACGGCGTCGTGGGTTGCACGCCGTTTCGGACCATCGTGGTGAACGTCGTGCAGGAGAACGGAGACCTGCTCTGCTGCGCGGTGTCCGGCCCGGACGAGCTGCGCGCGGCCCTGCTCGGCGACACGTGTGAGCGTAAGGCGGTCGAGGAACTGCTCGGGTCCGGCGAGCCCTGGTTCAGCAGCAGCCTGCGCTTCATCCGCGATCTGACACCGGACGGGGCGCCCGAGGGCGTGCGCGTGTTCATGCCCGGCTTCGCCGCGCGCCCCGGCGACGCCGGCGCCTGGCAGCCGGACTTCGCCCTGCTCGCCCCGATGCGCGACAGCGACGGCGAGCTGATCGGGATGTTGTCGGTGGACGACCCGTCAGACGGCCGCATACCGCCGCGCTGGGTCGGCGACGTGCTGGACATGTTCGCCGAGCAGGCCGGGTTCGCGATCCTCAACGCGCGCCGGCACGAGGAGGCCGCGGCCCGGATGGCGCGGCTGGAGCTCGAACGCGTGCAGTTGCAGGAGGACATCGCCGAGCGGCACCGCCGCGAGCAGCACCTGCGGCACCAGGCCAGGCACGACGCGCTGACCGGGCTGGCCAATCCGATCGAGCTGAGCGAGCGGCTGGTGGCGCTGCTGGCCGACCAGATCCCGCTGGCCGTGGTCTTCTGCGACCTCGACCGGTTCAAGGAGGTCAACGACACCCGGGGGCACGTCGTCGGGGACGTCGTGCTGCGGTTGGTCGCCGAACGGCTGCGCGCCTCGGTGCGCGGCGAGGACGTGGTCGCGCGGGTGGGCGGCGACGAGTTCGTCGTGGTGGCCGCCGGAATCGGCTCGGAGGAGGCGCTGGCGCTGCTCGACCGGATCGATCAGGCGTTCTCCCATCCGCTGGCGATCGAAGACGCCAGGCTGCTCGTACGGGCCTCCCTGGGCCTGGCCTACGAACCGGCTCGGCCGGAGAACGCCTACGCGCCGGAGGAACGCGCGCAGGAGCTGCTCGGCTCGGCGGACCGCGAGATGTACGCCCGCAAGCGCTCCCGCGACACGCTCACCCGGATGACGGCAGGAGCGCTGGCGCGTAGGGCGCCTGTAGCCGGATGACCGGCCCGGCGCCGATCCGCACGTAACCGCGCCCAGGCGGCATCTGCTGCGCGCCGCCGAGTTCCAGCGTGCCGCCGAACAGCAGCGTCGAGGTCGCGCCGTCCACCCGGCCCAGCGCGATCCGCGAGCTGAGCTGGTTGCGCAGCGCCGGGCGCAGCGCCGCGACCTGGTCGAGCCGCGCCGTCACCACCACCGTGGCGCCCGCGGCCCTGGCCCTGCGCGCGAGCGCGGCGAGCGCGTCC
>JBKOWZ010000185.1:0-18474 GCA_046724665.1 Actinomycetota bacterium | reverse complement strand
CTCGCGGCCGTCCTGCAACCAGATCGCCTCGGCCAGCTGCATCGCGGCCTGGCCGCGCAGTTCGGGGTCGGCGCTGTGCTCGACGGCCACGCGGGCGTACCGCTCCGCCGCGGCCAGGTCACCGCGCGAGCGCTCGATCCGGCTCAAACTCAGCTCCGCCGAGGCGGCACACCAGGGCGCGCCGCCGTCCAGGTAGAGCCGCACCGCCTCGCGCAGCCGCCGCTCGGCCGCCGCGACCTCGCCGACACCGAGATGTACCTCGGCAGCCATGCCGGCGGCGGCCGCGCCGTGCAGACCGAGCTTGAAACGCCGGCACTCCTCGATCAGCTCGTCCAGTTCCTCCAGCGCGTCGCGCGCCGCCTCGGCCGACCGCCGCGGATCCGCGCTCGCCCAGGCGTCAAACTTCTGATGCCCGCTGCCGATCCGCACGGTCATGTACTCGCGCGGTGTGATCTCGCGGCCGGCCAGCGCGTCGGCGGCGGCGAGCCTGAGCGTGGCCTGCTCGCCCGAGGCCTCATCGGTCCGGCCGCCGCGGAACAGCGCGAACGCCGCACGGCTGGCCGCGCGCAGCGCATGCCCGGTCTTGCCCAGCGCGGCGTACCGATCGGCGATCTCCCGCAGCCGCGCGTGAAACGCGGCCACGGTCTCAGCACCCTCCTGCGGCGCCGTGCCGCGTTCCGCGAGCAGCAACTGCTCGTCGAGCTCGATCTGAGCGTCCTCGGCCAACGGCTGGCCGCTCTCGTCGGCGGCGGCTCGCACGCTTCGCCACGCGTCCGCGGCACCGGGGTGCCACAGGAGAGTCAGCCTTCTGGCCTCGGCGACCAGCTCCTCCACCGGCCTGCGCTTCACCCGAACCGTCCGCGCGGGCGTCCGCCGAACGGGCCGTGGCAGCGACGTGCGCGCACCGAGCGACAGGGAGCTGAGAAATGGCTGCCTGCTGCGCCGCTGCGTCAACCGCAGACTGAAGGCCGTGGTGCCGTTGCGCTCGTCGAAGCGTGCCGCGATGGCGGACGCCTCCTCGCCGACCTCGTCGAGCAGCTCGCCGACCGGCCGCACGCGGCCGCCCGCGACGGCGAAGGGCAGGTCCTCGAAGCCTGACTCGCAGAGCACCCGCAGCAGCACTTCCACGCCGCCGAGGAACCCCGCACGCCGCAGCGTGCGCGTGTCGCGGCCGTCGGCGAGCCAGTGGCCGTGCTCGGCGAGCAGTTCAAGGCCGCGCGCCGCGTTTCCGGTGAGCGCGCAGAACTCGATGTGCTCGCCGACGGCGGCGCTCATCGCGGGTTTGAGCCTGCTGATCCGGTAGCCGTCCCGATGGTTCGCGCGGGCCTGATCCGCGCGGCCCAGCCTGATCAGCGGGACGAGCGAGTGGCCGAGCGCGTGGTGCGGCTCGGTGTCGCAGAAGAGCGCTCCGGCGAACAGCGCGTCCCAGACCTCGAACGCGCGCCCGTCGTCGCCGCGCTCGGCGTGCCAGTCCCCGATCAGGCCGTGCTCGCAGGCCGCGCAGCCGCAGGACAGGTCGCGTTCCGCCTCGACCCAGAGCTCGAACTCCCGCTGGGCCGCGGCGAGGTCGCCGACGTGCCGGGCCACGCGGTGCCTGGCCTGGTGCAGCGCGCGGCGGCTGTCGCCGAGCCGCCGCAAGCGGCGCTCGATGGTGTCCAGCTCGGCGTGGATGCGGGCGAGCGGCACAAGCGCGTCGTCGAGCAGAACATCGAGCGCTGCGTTTCCGTGCGGCGCGGCGCTTTCGCCGAACCCTGCACTTGCCTCGAACACTGCGTTTCCGCCGAACCCGGTGCCCCTGTCGATCACAGCGCCGTTGACCCGAGCGCCGTTGACCACAGCCACCGCCGCGCGCCTCCCGAGCCGTCAGTTCCCGTGCCTCGAAAACCTATCGCACTCGTCGGTCACTTTCGGGATGCACCGCGACGACGCCGGTCGCGTTCAGCTCCTCGTCCCGCGCCACGCGCGCGATCAGGCCGCTGCGAGCCATGATCCGCGCCACGCGCGGCGCCTGCCGTTCGCTCGCCTCGACCAGAAGCGCGCCATCCGGCGCGAGCCAGCGCGGCGCCCCGGCCGCCACCCGGCGCACCAGGTCGAGACCGTCCGCGCCACCGTCCAGCGCCACGCGCGGCTCGTGGTCGCGCGCTTCCGGCGGCAACAGCGCGATGTCCGCGGTAGGCACGTACGGCACGTTCGCAATGAGGACGTTGATCCGACGGCGCAAGGATGCCGGCAGCGCCTCGAACAGGTCGCCCTGATACACGAGGCCGCCGGCCGAAGCCACGTTCAGGCGCGCGCACTCGACCGCGGCGGCGTCGATGTCGGCCGCGTGCAGCTCGATCCGCCGCGCGGAAGCGGAGTCGGTGAGCGCCGCGGCGACCGCCGCGCCCACGGCTCCGGAACCGCAGCACAGATCGACAACCACGACCGGCGCCTCTCCCCCAGACTGCCGGGCCAGCGCGGCGGCCTCGCGGACGAGCAGCTCGGTGCGGCGGCGCGGCACGAACACCCCGGATGCCACGGCGATGCGCAGGCCGGCGAACTGCGCCCAGCCCAGGACGTGCTCCAGCGGCAGGCCCTCAACCCGCCGCGCGACCATCTGCGCGAGTTCCGCCGCCGTACGCGCCTCGGCGATGAGCAGCCGCGCCTCGTCCTCGGCGAACACGCAGCCGACGGCGCGTAACTTTCCGACGATGACGGAGTAGTCCAACGAGGCTGATGGTACGTAAGTAGACATGAACGCCTTTCGGATGACCGAGGGCGCTCTCCACTCAGCGGTGCGGACGCGGATGGCGCGGATGTCGCGGCGATCGATGTCCGGCACGGCTGCGAGACGAGAACGCCCCGCCTGACCCAGCGGTAATCGGTCTCACCTCCCCGGCTCGTGCTCTGACGACAGGAGCAAAGGCTACCCGAGGCCTGCCCGCTCGGCTCGGGAAATCTGACTCGGTCCGCGCTCCGGACCCTTGACCAAGCCGAATGTTTGCGCTAACAATTGCCCACGACAGCCGCACGGCAGCCGCTTCACCCCATCCGAACCGGCGTCCGCGGCAATCCGGCCGATACACGGGCGCAATGCGTCGTCCACGCAGTTTCACGGCTCGACGCAGTCCACGCGGTACTGTCAGGCATCAGGCTTTCAGTACTGCTCGGTACAGGCGTTACCGTTCGTCAGGCACGGCTCAACACAGGTTCAGATTCAGGTTCAAGCGCACGCGCGACGGCGCGCGAGACGCGGAGGGAGGCGGGCGCAGATGCCGGTCATCGACGGAGACCGCGCACCGGTCATGGCCGATGTCGCCCGGATCGCCGGGGTCTCGCATCAGACCGTCTCGCGCGTGCTCAACGATCACCCCAACGTCCGGCCGGCCACGCGCGAGCGCGTGCTCGCCGCCATCCGCGAGCTGGGGTACCGGCCCAACGCGGCCGCACGCACGCTGGTCACCCGGCGCACCAACACCCTCGGCGTGATCAGTTTCAACACGACGCTGTACGGCCCCGCCTCGATGCTTTACGGCATCGAGCAGGCCGCGAAGCAGCACGACTACTTCGTCACGGTCGCCGCGCTGGCCGCGCTCGACCGGCGGTCCGTGCTCGACGCGGTCGAGCGGCTGCGCGACCAGGCGGTCGAGGGGATCATCGTGATCGCCCCACAGACCACGGCGGTCGGCGCGCTGGCCAACGTGCGGTCCGACGTGCCGCTGGTCGCGGTCGGCTGCGGTACCGGCACCCATGTCTCGCTCGCCTCGGTCGCGGTGGACAACGAGGCCGGCGCCGAGCGCGCCACCTCCTATCTGCTGGACCTCGGCCATCGCACCGTGCATCACGTGGCCGGCCCCGCATCCTGGCTCGACGCGCAGGAGCGCGAGCTCGGCTGGCGGCGCACCCTCGAGTCCCGCGGCGCGCCGGTGCCCAGCCCGCTGACCGGCGGCGACTGGTCGTCGCGCACCGGCTTCGAGCTCGGCCGCCGGGTCGCCGCCGACCCCGCCATCACCGCCGTTTTCTGCGCGAACGACCATATGGCCCTCGGCCTGCTGCGCGCGTTGCAGCAGGCCGGCCGCCGGATCCCGGAAGACGTCAGCATCATCGGGTTCGACGACATCCCGGAGGCCGAGTACTTCGGGCCGCCGCTGACCACGGTGCGCCAGGATTTCGACGAGCTCGGCCGCCGGGCCCTGCGCGCGCTGGTCGAGCTGATCAACGCCGACCAGCGCGGCCTGCCGGCCGTGGTCCCGCACGTCTCGATCGAGCCGGGCCTGGTGGTCCGCGCGTCCGCCACCCGACCGACCGACTGACCGGCGAGCCCGACGAAAGGTGTGGCAAGGGTGCCCCATGAATGTTAACGCTCACAACAGCCACGGCGACGACGACGCCCGCTACGTCGTCGGGGTGGACTACGGCACGCTCTCCGGCCGGGCCCTCGTGGTCCGGGTCGCGGACGGCGCCGAACTGGGCACGGCGGTGCACGAGTACGCGCACGGCGTGCTCGACGCCGCGCTGCCGGGCGGCGGCCCGCTGCCGCCCGACTGGGCGCTCCAGCATCCCGACGACTACCGCGAGGTGCTGCGCCGCGCGGTGCCCGCGGCCGTCGCGGACGCCGGGATCGACCCGGCACGGGTGATCGGGATCGGCATCGACTTCACGGCGTGCACCGTGCTGCCGACGCTGGCCGACGGCACGCCGCTGTGCGAGCTCGACGAGCTGCGCACCCGGCCGCACGCCTATGTCAAGCTGTGGAAGCACCACGCCGCGCAGCCGCAGGCCGACCGGATCAACGCCCTCGCGCACAAGCGCAACGAGCCGTGGATCGCCCGGTACGGCGGCAAGATCTCCTCCGAGTGGGAGTACGCCAAGGGCCTGCAACTGCTGGAGGAGGACCCCGAGATCTACGCGCGCGCCGAGCGCTGGATCGAGGCGGCGGACTGGATCACCTGGCAGCTGTGCGGGGTCGAGACCCGCAACGCCTGCACCGCCGGGTACAAGGGAATCCTCCAGGACGGCGCGCGGCCCTCGGCCGCGTTCCTGGCCGCGCTCAACCCCGGCTTCGCCGACTTCACCGCGAAGCTGGACCTGGCACCCGGCGAGCCCGGCATCTCCCCGCTCGGCGCACGCGCCGGATCGCTCACCGCGCAGGCCGCCGCGTGGACCGGGCTGCCCGAGGGGATCGCGGTGTGCGTCGGGAACGTGGACGCGCACGTGACCGCCCCGGCGGCGCAGGCGATCGACCCCGGCCAGATGGTCGCGATCATGGGGACGTCCACCTGCCACGTGATGAACGGCGAGCGGCTGGCCGAGGTCCCCGGCATGTGCGGGGCGGTGGACGGCGGCATCGTCTCCGGGCTCTGGGGCTACGAGGCCGGGCAGAGCGGCGTCGGCGACATCTTCGCCTGGTTCACCGAGCAGTCCGTGCCCGGCGCCGTGCAGGCCGAGGCCGCCGAGCGCGGGATATCGGTGCACGACCTGCTCACCGAGCAGGCGGCGGCGCAGCCGGTCGGCGCGCACGGGCTGGTCGCGCTCGACTGGCACAGCGGGAACCGGTCCGTGCTGGTCGATCACCACCTGTCCGGGATGATCGCGGGCCTGACGCTGAGCACCAAGCCGCACGAGGTCTACCGCGCGCTGATGGAGGCGACCGCGTTCGGCGCCCGGGTGATCATCGAGGCCTTCGAGAGCAGCGGCGTGCCGGTCTCCGAGTTCGTGGTCGCCGGCGGGCTGATGAAGAACGCCTTCCTGATGCAGCTGTACGCCGACATCACCCGCCGGCCGCTCAGCCTCATCGGGTCGTCGCAGGGTCCCGCGCTCGGCTCCGCGATCCACGCGGCGGTGGCCGCCGGGGCGTACCCGGACGTGCCCGCGGCCGCGCGGTCGATGGGGAAGATCGAGCGCGCCGTCTACACGCCGGATCCGCAGCGCGCCGCTGCGTACGACGCCCTTTACGCGGAGTATGTGAGGCTGCACGACTACTTCGGGCGCGGCGCGAACGAGGTCCTGCACCGCCTACGCGCGATCCGGCTCGCCGCGCACGACGGGAACGGGGGCTGAAGATGAGCGGCTCAGAGCACATAGACGACGCGCTGCGCGGCGTGATCGACCGGCTGCGCGACGAGGTCTGCCGGCTGCACGAACTGCTGCCGCGCTACGGGCTGGTCACCTGGACCGCGGGAAACGTCTCCGCACGTGTTCCCGGGGCAGACCTGATGGTCATCAAGCCGAGCGGTCTCGACTACGAGGAGCTGACTCCCGAGTCGATGGTCCTGTGCGACCTGGACGGCAACGTCGTCGAGGGCGGGCTCAAGCCGTCCAGCGACACCGGCTCGCACGCCTACGTCTACCGGCACCGCCCCGACGTCGGCGGCGTGGTCCACACGCATTCGACCTATGCGACGGCCTGGTCCGCGCGCGGCGAGGCCGTCCCGTGCGTGATCACCGCGATGGCCGACGAGTTCGGCGGCGAGATCCCGGTCGGGCCGTTCGCGCTGATCGGCGACGAGGCGATCGGCAAGGGCATCGTCGAGACTCTGGCCGGGCACCGCTCCCCCGCGGTGCTGATGCGCAACCACGGCGTGTTCACCATCGGCAAGAACGCGCGCGCCGCGGTCAAGGCCGCGGTGATGACCGAGGACGTGGCGCGCACCGTGCACCTGGCCCGCGCCTACGGCGAGCCGATCCCGATCCCCAGCGCCGACATCGACGCGCTGCACCACCGCTACACCCACGTCTACGGGCAACAGCCCCCTGCGGACGGAGCCAACGAACAATGACGTCACTGGACGCCGCCCCCGACGCCGAGCACGAGGTCTGGTTCCTCACCGGGAGTCAGGGCCTTTACGGCGAGGACACCCTTCGGCAGGTCGCCGAGCAGTCGCGGCGGATAGCCGAGACGCTGTCCGACGCGCTGCGCGACCTGGGCGGCCGGCCGCCGACGCCGGTGCGGATCGTGTGGCTGCCGGTGCTCACCGACGCGGACGCGATCCGCCGGGTGTGCCTGGAGGCGAACGGCGCGGACCGCTGCATCGGCCTGATCGCCTGGATGCACACCTTCTCCCCGGCGAAGATGTGGATATCGGGGCTCGACGCGCTCGACAAGCCGCTGCTGCACCTGCACACGCAGGCGAACGTCGAGCTGCCGTGGGGCTCGATCGACATGGACTTCATGAACCTGAACCAGGCCGCGCACGGCGACCGCGAGTTCGGGTTCGTGCAGACGCGGCTCGGCGTGGCGCGCAAGACGGTGGCCGGGCACGCGAGCGACCCCGCGGTGGCCGAGCGGATCGGCGCGTGGACGCGGGCCGCGACCGGGCTGGCGCAGGTGCGCTCGCTGAAGCTGGCCAGGTTCGGCGACAACATGCGCGACGTCGCGGTGACCGAGGGCGACAAGGTCGAGGCGCAGCTGCGCTTCGGCGTCTCGGTGAACACCTACGGGGTCAACGACCTGGTCGCGGTGGTCGATGCGGTCTCCGACGCCCGGATCGACGCGCTGGTCAAGGAGTACCAGGACAGCTACGAGGTCGCCGCCGAACTGCGCTCCGACGGCGAGCGGCACGCGTCGCTGCGCTACGCGGCGCGGATCGAGCTGGGGCTGCGCGACTTCCTGACCGCCGGGGGCTTTCGCGCCTTCACCACGAACTTCGAGGACCTGGGCGGGCTGCGCCAACTGCCCGGCCTCGCGGTGCAGCGGCTGATGGCCGACGGCTACGGCTTCGGCGGCGAGGGCGACTGGAAGACCTCGCTGCTGCTGCGCACGCTCAAGGCCGCCTCCGCGGGGCTGCCGGGCGGCACCTCGTTCATGGAGGACTACACCTACCACCTGACGCCCGGCAGCGAGCTGATCCTCGGCGCGCACATGCTCGAGGTCTGTCCCTCCATCGCGGTGCGGACCCCGTCCTGCGAGATCCACCCGCTGGGCATCGGCGGGCGCGAGGACCCGGTGCGCCTGGTCTTCGACGCCGCCCCGGGTCCCGCGATGGTCGTCGGCCTGGCCGACCTCGGCGACCGCTTCCGGCTGGTGGCCAACGAGATCGACGTCGTGCCGCCGCTCGAGCCGCTGCCGCGCCTCCCGGTCGCGCGCGCGGTGTGGTCGCCCCGGCCGGACCTGCACACTTCCGCAGAAGCCTGGCTCACTGCGGGGGCTCCTCACCACACGGTGCTGACTGCGGCGCTCGGCGCCGAGGAGCTGCACGACCTGGCCGAGATGCTCGGCGTCGAACTGCTCGTCATCGACGCGGACACCACGGTCAGGCAGTTCGCGAAGGAGCTGCGCTGGAACCAGGCCTACTACCGGCTTGCCCGGGTTCTGTGAACCACCGATGACAGCGCCGCACGCCAGAATCCCCGGCCGCGCCTCCGCACAGGCGCGGCCGGGGTAGGGCAACGCACCACCTTCCGCATCACGAATAAATCCGCGTAGCCCACAGCTCAGCACGAGCCCGCACCGCGCGACTTCAAGGGAGAAGTAATGCTCAACAGGCGTCATTTCCTGACAGGCACCGCTGCCGTCGCCGCCACCGGCGCGCTCGCCGCGTGTGCCAAGACCACCAACACCCCCTCCGGCTCGTCCAGCGGAGGCGGCGGCTCCAAGACCCTCACCCTCGGCTTCTCGCAGGTCGGCTCGGAGAGCGGCTGGCGGGCCGCGAACACCCAGTCGGTCAAGGACGCGGCCAAGGAAGCCGGGATCAACCTCAAGTTCTCCGACGCCCAGCAGAAGCAGGAGAACCAGATCGCGGCGATCCGCTCCTACATCCAGCAGAAGGTCGACGTCATCTCGTTCTCGCCGGTGGTCGTCACCGGCTGGGACACCGTGTTGCAGGAGGCCAAGGCGGCGAAGATCCCGGTGATCCTGACCGACCGCTCGGTGGAGGTCTCCGACCCGTCGCTGTACGTCACGCTCATCGGCTCGGACTTCGAGTGGGAGGGCGAGCGCGCCGCGCACCTGCTGGAGGGCGTCCTCAAGGGCTTCTCCGGCCCGGTGAAGATCGCGCAGCTGGAGGGCACCACCGGCTCGGCCCCCGCGATCGAGCGGACCAAGGGCTTCGCGAAGGTGCTGGCGGCCAGCGACCCGAGCTGGAAGATCGTGGTCACCCAGACCGGCAACTTCACCCGGGACGGCGGCAAGCAGGTCATGGCGGCCTTCCTCCAGTCCCACCCCGACATCAACGTGCTGTTCGCCCAGAACGACGACATGGGCCTCGGCGCCATCCAGGCGATCGAGGCGGCCGGCAAGAAGCCGGGCGTGGACATCAAGATCGTGACCATCGACGGCGTGCACGACGGCTTCGTGGCGATGTCCCAGGGCAAGATCAACGCGATCTCCGAGTGCAACCCGCTGCTCGGCCCGCAGCTGATGGACGCCGTCAAGCAGGTCGCCGCCGGCAAGACCGACCTGCCCCGGTGGATCAAGACCAAGGAGAGCGACTTCACCCAGGACCAGGCGGCCGCCGCTCTGCCCACCCGCAAGTACTGAGCCCGTACTCCGGCGCCGGGCGGGGCCGCACGCCCCGCCCGGCGCCGGCCCCGGAGAATCGGAGGCGCGCTGCCATGGCAGAGCCGCAACCCGTCCTGGAGATGACGGGCATCAGTAAGCAGTTCCCCGGAGTCCGGGCCCTGTCAGGCGTCGACTTCCGCCTCCTGCCCGGCGAGATCCACGCCCTGCTGGGCGAGAACGGCGCCGGGAAGTCCACGCTCGTCAAGGTCCTGACCGGCGTGTACGAGCTCGACGAGGGCCGGATCCTGCTGAACGGCGCACCGGTCAGGTTCGGCAGCCCGCTGCAATCGCAGCAGTCCGGGATCAGCACCGTGTACCAGGAGGTCAACCTCTGCCCGAACCTCACGGTCGCGGAGAACATCCTGCTGGGGCGCGAGCCCACCCGGCGCGGGGCGATCCGGTGGCGCGAGCTGCGCCGCAGGGCCGCCGAGCTGGCCGCGCGGGTGGGCCTCGAGCTTGACGTCTCCGCGCCGCTCGGCGCCTACCCGCTCGCGATCCAGCAGCTGGTGGCGATCGTGCGCGCGGTCGGCATCGACGCCAAGGTGCTGATCCTGGACGAGCCGACCTCCAGCCTCGACCGCGACGAGGTCGAGCAGCTGTTCGGCGTGATGCGCTGGCTGAAGGCCGACGGCGTGGCGATCCTGTTCATCTCGCACTTCCTGGACCAGATCTACGAGGTCTGCGACCGCATGACCATCCTGCGCAACGGGCAGCTGGTCGGCGAGTACCAGGTCGCCGAGCTGAACCAGGTGGCCCTGGTGCAGAAGATGATCGGCCGGGAGCTCGGCGACCTCGAGGAGCTGACCGAGCACATCCGCCCGGCGGTGGGCGACCCGCTGGTCGAGGCCAGGGGCCTCGGCCGCAAGGGCGCCATCGAGCCCTTCGACCTGTCCATCCACCGGGGCGAGGTGGTCGGCCTCGCCGGGCTGCTCGGCTCCGGGCGCACCGAGTCGGCCAGGCTGCTGTTCGGGGCGGACGGGGCGGACAGCGGCGAGGTCCGGATCGGGGACCGCAAGGTCTCGCTGGACTCTCCCGGCACGGCGATCGCCCACGGCATCGCGTTCTGCTCGGAGAACCGCAAGAGCGAGGGCCTGGTGCCCGAGCTGACGGTGCGGGAGAACATCATCCTGGCCCTCCAGGCGGCCCGCGGCTGGCTCCGGCCGATCCCGGCGGCGCAGCGCGACGAGCTGGTGGCGAAGTACATCGCGGCGCTGGACATCAGGCCGGCCAATCCCGAGGCGAAGGTCGCCACCCTCAGCGGCGGCAACCAGCAGAAGGTGCTGCTGGCCCGCTGGCTGATCACCCAGCCGAAGCTGCTGATCCTCGACGAGCCGACGCGGGGCATCGACGTCGGCGCGAAGGCCGAGATCCAGAAGCTGGTGGTGTCCCTGTCCGAGGAGGGCATGGCCCTGCTCTACATCTCCGCCGAGCTGGAGGAGGTGCTGCGGCTGAGCCACACCATCGGCGTGCTGCGCGACCGCAGGCTGGTGGCCCAGATCGCCAACGGCCCGGACGTGACCGCCGATCGCATCATGGAGACGATCGCGAGCGGAGCGAGCACATGACGAACCTCGACTGGCGCGCCGCGACCCGGCACCGGCTGTTCTGGCCGGTGGCCGTGCTGGTGGCGCTGCTGCTGATCAACCTGCCGTTCACGCACGGCTTCTTCGCGATCCACGTGCGCTCCGGGCACCTCTACGGCAGCCTCATCGACATCCTGATCTTCAGCGCCCCGATCGTCCTGGTCGCCCTCGGGATGACCCTGGTCATCGCGACCGGGGGGATCGACCTCTCGGTGGGCGCGGTGCTGGCCATCGCGGGCGCGGCCAGCTGCCTGTACATCAGCAAGGAGACGGATCAGAACAGCCTGGCCGGCGTGCTGATCGCGGTGGCCATAGGCCTCGGCGCCGGGCTGGTCTGCGGGGCGTGGAACGGCTGGCTGGTGGCCGGCCGCGGGGTGCAGCCGATCGTGGCGACCCTGGTGCTGATGGTGGCCGGGCGCGGCGTCGCCCAGCTGATCACCAGCGGCCAGATCATCACGATCAACAGCAACACCCCGTTCGGCGTCATCGGCGGATACTGGCTCGGCTTCCCGTTCTCGGTGCTGCTGATCGCGCTGATGGTCGCGCTCGCCGTGGTGCTGACCCGGCGCACCGCCCTCGGGCTGCTGATCGAGTCGGTCGGCGGCAACGCGGAGGCCAGCCGGCTGGTCGGCATCCGCTCCCGCCGGATCAAGATGATGGCGTACATGTTCTGCGGCCTGTGCTCGGCGCTTGCCGGGCTGATCAACAGCTCGAACCTGTCCGCCGCGGACAGCAACAACGCGGGGCTGTGGATCGAGCTCGACGCCATCCTGGCCGTGGTCATCGGCGGCACCTCGCTGCTCGGCGGCCGGTTCTACCTCGGCGGCACGGTGATCGGCGCGCTGATCATCGAGACCTTGCAGAACACCATCTTCACCATCGGCGTGCCCACCCAGACCAACCTGGTCTTCAAGGCGGTCATGGTGATCTTCGTGTTCCTGCTCCAGTCCCCGGCCTTCCGGGCCAAGGTGTTCCGCCGCCGGGCGCGGCCGAGCGCCCCGGCCGTGGCCGACCCCGCCCCGCCCGCGACGCTGACGACCTCGGAGGTGGGCCGATGAGCGCCCTGCTGCGCGACAAGCGGCTGCCGGTCCTGGTGACCGCGATCCTGTTCCTCGCCATGTTCGCCGGCGGCGCGTCCAGGTACCAGAACCAGAACTTCCTGTCCGCCCAGGTGATCGCGAACCTGTTCATCGACAACGGCTACCTGCTGGTCGCCGCGATCGGGGCCACCTTCGTGATCCTGACCGGCGGGATCGACCTGTCGGTCGGCTCGATCGTCGGCTTCACCACGATGCTGACGGCCTGGCTGGTGCAACACGAGCACTGGCCGATCCTGGCGGTGGTCCCGCTGGTCCTGGGGGTCGGCTGCCTCGGCGGCTATCTGATGGGTTATGTGATCCACTACTTCGAGATCCAGCCGTTCATCGTCACGCTGGCCGGGCTGTTCCTGTTCCGCGGGCTGTGCCTGGTGATCAGCAAGGAGTCGATCTCGATCGGCGACAAGACGATCTCGAAGCTGGCGCTCTACCAGGTACAGCTGCCCGGCGGGACCTTCCTTTCGCTGGGCGCGGTCATCTCGCTGGTCGCCCTCGCGGTCGCCGCGTTCGTGCTGCACTACACCACGTTCGGCCGGCGGGTGTACGCGATCGGCGGCAACGAGCAGTCCGCGCTGCTGATGGGTGTGCCGGTGGCGCGCACCAAGGTGGCGGTCTACACGATCAGCGGGTTCTGCTCGGCGCTGGCCGGGCTGTTGTTCACCCTGTACATCCAGTCCGGCGACCCGCTGCACGCGGTGGGCATGGAACTGGACGCCATCGCCGCCGTGGTGATCGGCGGCACGCTGCTGACCGGCGGCTCGGGCTACGTGGTCGGCACCATGCTCGGGGTGCTGGTGATCGGCCTGATCAAGACGATCATCAGCTACGAGGGAACGCTCAGCTCCTGGTGGATCAAGGTGCTGACCGGCGCCCTGCTGGCGGTCTTCATCCTGCTCCAGCGGGCCATCGGCTCGCGCGGCCGCGCCGCACCGCTGCCCGCGCGCTGACCGGCACGCGGGGACGGGCAGCCGGACCGCCGCACCACCGTACGGCTCCGTATCGGTCGGGATCTGCGCACGGATCCCGACCGATACGGCTTTTCCAGGTCGCTTAGTGTTGCTCCATGCGCGTCGTCATCGCAGGATCCAGCGGCCTGATCGGCTCGGCCCTCACCGCGTCCCTGGCCGCCGACGGCCACGAAGTCGTACGCCTCGTGCGCCGCACGCCGAAGCCGCCTTCCGAGCGCGCCGTTGTGCGCGAAGTCCAGTGGGACCCGGCCGCGGCCCACATGCCGCTGTCCGTCCTCAAGGACGCGGACGCCGTCGTGAACCTCGCGGGCGCGGGAGTGGGCGACCACCGCTGGACGCACGCGTACCGGCAGCAGATCCGCGACAGCCGCGTACTGAGCACGGCGACGCTGGCCACCGCGATGGCCACGCTCGGCAGCCCGCCGGGCGTGTTCGTCGCCGGATCGGCGATCGGCTACTACGGCGAGACCGGCGACACCCTAACGGACGAATCCGCGCCGTCAGGCTCCGACTTCCTGGCCGGCGTCTGCCGCGAGTGGGAGGCCGCGGCCGATCCGGCTCGGGAAGCGGGCATCCGCGTCGTGCACCCGCGCTTCGGCCTGGTCGTCGCGAGCCACGGCGGCGCGTTCGGCAGGCTGCTGCCGCTCGCCAGGCTCGGGCTCGGCGGCCGGCTCGGCACCGGCCGGCAGTACTGGAGCTACGTGTCGCTCGCCGACACCGTCCGCGCGCTGCGCCACGTCATCGACACCGACACGCTCAACGGCCCGGTCAACGTGACGACCCCGCACCCGACAGTCAACAGCGAGATCACCGCCGACATCGGCCGCGCCCTCGGCCGCCCGACGCTCTTCGCGGTACCCGCGCCCGCGCTGCGCGTCGCCCTCGGCGGTTTCTCCGAGGGCATCCTGATGAGCCAGCGCGTCATGCCGCCCCGCCTGCTCGAATCGGGCTTCGCCTTCGCGCACCCGACCTTCCCCGAGGCCCTGGCCGCCGCCCTCTCCCCGACCGCCGCCGCGCCCGCCTGACATCCGATATTCGATTGCCCCCCGCACCCGCACCCGTCAGAATGCTGCGTCCTCCCCTTCCCTGACGGCGTGACGCCCGGAGCTGCCGCGTGCGCGTATACCTGACCACTGCCCGACTATCGTTGCGCCGCTACCTGACCTATCGCTCCGCGACCGTCGCGGGCCTGATCACCAACACCGGATTCGGCTTCATCCGCGCGTACATCCTGCTGGCGATGTGGCGCGAGAAGCCGAACATCGGCACATACGACGCCGCCGACGCGGTCACCTACGTCTTCCTCACCCAGGGCCTGATCACCCCGGTCGGCATCTTCCTCGGTTCCACCGAGATCGGCACGCGCATCCGCTCCGGCGAGGTGGCCACCGACCTGTACCGGCCCTGCGACTTCCAGCTCTGGTTCCTCGCGATCGACGCCGGACGCGCCGTCGCAGGACTCGTACTGCGCACCGTGCCGCCGGTCGTCGTCGGTGCGCTCTGCTTTCCGACCCATCTGCCGACCGCCCCGCTGCCCTGGCTCGAATTCGCGCTCTGCTGCGTGCTGGCGCTGCTGGTCAGCTTCTCGATCCGCTACCTGGTGAGCATCAGCGCGTTCTGGACGCTCGACGAGCGCGGCTCGGCGTCGCTGCTGCTCGTCGTCTCGATGTTCTTCTCCGGCATGATCATGCCACTGGTGGCGATGCCCGGCTGGCTCGGCACGCTCGCCCGCGCGCTTCCGTGGTCCGCGACGCTCCAGGTCCCGATCGACGTGCTGCTCGGCGCGGACACGCGCGGTTTCGCGCACGCCCTCGGCTTCCAGCTGCTGTGGGCCGTCGGGCTGCTCGCACTCGGCCGCGTCGTGACCGCCGCCGCCCGGCACAGGATGGTGGTGCAAGGTGGCTGACACAGACCCCCGCCCGCTCCCCTCCCCCGTCGCGTTCCTCGCGCTGACCCGCATGTGGTCGCGCGCCGCGTGGCAGTACCGCGTCTCCCTCCTGCTCACCGGAACCGCGCAGATGCTCGCGGCCAGCCTCGACCTGGCCGCGCTGCTCGTCATGTACTCGCAGGTCCCCACGCTCGCCGGGTTCACCCTGCCGCAGACGCTCTACCTCTACGGCACCACGCGGCTCGCGTTCGCGGTCGCCGACGTGCTCGCCAGCGGCATGGAGACGCTCAGCGACGCGATCCGGCTCGGCACCTTCGATGTGATGCTCATCCGCCCGGTTGGCACCCTCGCGCAGGTCCTGGCCGACCAGTTCACCCCCAAGCGCTTCGGCAAGCTCATCCCGTCCGGCGCCACCCTCGTCTGGGCCGCGCAGGCGCTGCCGATCGACTGGACCGCGCCGAAGATCGCGGTCTGCGTCGACACGGTCGTGTGCGGCACGGTGATCTACTGCGCGCTGTGGGTGCTGACCAACTCCATCAGCTTCGTCGCCACCGACGCCCGCGAGAGCTCGAACGTGATCACCTACGGCGGCGAGCTGATCACCGAGTTCCCGTTCGCCATCTACCAGCGTCCGCTGGCCCTGCTGATGACCTTCGCGATCCCGCTCGCCTTCGTCACCTGGCAGCCGTCGCTGTACGTGCTCGGCCGCCCCGATCCGCTCGGCCTGCCGCAGTGGCTGCGCTTCGCCCCGCCACTGGTCGCCCTCTTGCTCAGCCTGCTGGCAGCGGTAGTGTGGCGAATCGCTGTCCGTAGATACCGTTCGACCGGTAGCTGACCGGTCCGATTTCGCACGCCCTTCATCGAGGGTTCACGTCAGTGACCGACGATGCAAAGTCGGCCCCGACCCGGGCCGGCTGGTCCGCACACGGAAACAGGGGAGAACGTGTCACGAATACCCGCGCTCACCGCTTCGGCGGCAGCGGCGGCCACCGTCGCCGCGCTGCTCGTCGCGCCCGGCGCCGCGGCCGTGGTGTCCACCGACGTGGTCGTGAACGAGGTGTACGGCGGCGGGGGCAACTCCGGCGCCACCCTCAAGAACGACTTCATCGAGCTCTACAACGCCGGCGGCGCGCCGCTCGCGCTCGGCTCCTGGTCGGTCCAGTACATCTCGGCCTCGCCAGGGGCGACCACGACCTGGCAGGTCACCCCGCTCGCCGGGTCGATCGCCCCGGGCGGCTCGTATCTGGTGCAGGAGTCCCCCGGCGCCGGCGGCACGGTCGATCTGCCCACGCCGGACGCCGGCGGCACGATCAACATGAGCGGCACCTCGGGCACCGTGGCGCTGGTCACCTCGCAGACCGCGCTGACCTGCAAGACCGCCGCGGACTGCGCCGCCGACCCGAGCATCAAGGACCTGATCGGGTACGGCACCGCGGTGGTGCACGAGGGCGGCGCCGACGCCCCGGCGACGTCGAACACCACCTCGGACTCGCGTACGAACGGTGTGGACACCGACCAGAACGGCGCCGACTTCACCAACGGCGCGCCCAGCCCGGCCAACTCCGCCTCGGGGGGCGGCACGCCCACCCCGACCCCGACCCCCACGCCGACCCCGACTCCGACGCCCACGCCCACGCCGGGGCCGCTGCGGATCCACGACATCCAGGGCGCCGGCTGGCTCTCGCCCGCCAGCGGCACGAGCGTGACCAACGTGCCCGGCATCGTCACGGCCGTGCGCACCAGCGGCTCGAAGGGCTACTGGATCCAGGACCCGAACCCGGACGCCGACCCGGCCACCAGCGAGGGCGTGTTCGTCTACACCGCCTCGGCGCTGCCGACGGTGAGCCCCGGCGACTCGGTGCTGGTCTCCGGAAAGGTCTCCGACTTCTACCCGCTGGCCAGCGGCGACACCGCGGCCACCACGTCGAACCTGTCGGTCACCGAACTGGCGAACACCACGGTCACGACGCTGAGCACCGGCAACCCGCTGCCCGCGCCGATCGTGCTGAACCCGGCCACCGTGCCGGCCGCGTACGCGCCCGACCTCGGCGGCGCGAACATCGAGTCCACGCCGATCACTCCGGACCGCTCGGCGCTCGACTACTACGAGTCGATCGAGGGCATGCGCGTCGAGGTGGACAACGCGCGCGTCGTCGGCCCGTCCAACAACTTCGGCGAGCAGTACGTCACCACCAAGCCGACCCAGGCGGCCACGTACCGCGGCGGCACGGAACTGCTCGGCGAGAACCAGGTGCCCTCCGGGCGGCTCGAGGTCGTCGCGAACGACGGCACCAACCCCCAGGTGAGCGTCGGCGACGTGTTCGGCGGGGCGACCGTCGGCGCCATCGACTACTCTCGCTTCGGCGGCTACGTGCTCGCCGCCGCCACGCTCGGCAGCGTGGAGCGGGCCGGCCTCGGGCCGGTCGTCGCGACGCCGGGCACGGCGAAGCAGCTGTCGGTCGCCACGTACAACGTGGAGAACCTCGCGCCCACCGACTCGGACGCCAAGTTCCAGGCGCTGGCCACGGGCATCGTGACCAACCTCGCCAAGCCGGACATCGTCGCGCTCGAAGAGGTGCAGGACAACAGCGGCTCGACCGACGACGGCACCGTCGCGGCCGACCAGACCATCGCGAAGCTGACCGCCGCGATCGCCGCCGCGGGCGGCCCGCAGTACGGCTACCGGGAGATCGACCCGGTCAACGACAAGGACGGCGGCCAGCCCGGCGGCAACATCCGCGTGGTGTTCCTGTACAACCCGGACCGCGTCGGCTTCGTCGATCGCGGCGACACCTCGGTCAACCGCTCGACCACCAGCACGCAGGTGGTGAAGAACGCCGCCGGGAAGGCGGACCTGACGCTCTCGCCCGGCCGCATCGACCCGAACAACCCGGTGTGGAACGCCAGCCGCAAGCCGCTGGTCGGCGAGTTCCTCTTCAACGACAAGGCCGTGTTCGTCATCGCCAACCACTTCGACTCCAAGCTCGGCGACCAGAACGCCGACGGCCGCTTCCAGTTCCCGGCCCAGTCCTCGGCGCTCCAGCGCTCCGGCCAGGCCCAGGTCGAGCACGACTTCGTGCGCAACCTGCTGGAGGTGCAGAAGAGCGCGGACGTGGTGGTGCTCGGCGACCTGAACGACTACCAGTTCAGCCCCGCGCTCGCCTCGCTGCGCACCGGCACGTCGGACGGCACCGGCCCGTCGATCCTGACCGACCTGATCAGCACGCTGCCGACCAACCAGCAGTACACGTACGTCTTCGACGGCCTCTCCGAGGTGCTCGACCACATCCTGGTCACCCCGCACATCGACACGTACACGTACCAGGTCGTGCACGTGAACGCGGAGTTCGCGAACCAGACCAGCGACCACGACCCGCAGGAAGTCCAGTTCAAGCCTTAACCCCGGCCTGAAGGACGCGCAAAGCGGCGGCGGTCCGGGCCGGCGGGGTACGTGGCGTGT
>JBKOWZ010000086.1:0-14644 GCA_046724665.1 Actinomycetota bacterium | reverse complement strand
AGAACCGCGGGTCTCGTGGGCTCGGAGATGTGTATAAGAGACAGGTTCGGTGCATCCTCGCAGGCCAGTCGGGTAAATTAAGGCCCTGCATGAAGGATTGAGGCTAACCCGCTGGCATTATTCGAGTGCGGATTGTCCAAGTGCGTGAGATTATCTGGGCGCATGAGGTTATCCGAGTGTGTGGGGCTAGCAAGGTACATATGATATGCGGGGCATATAATCGGATAATCGGAATTGTTCACTCGGATGGTTTAGGGACCCAGCGCGGGGGGCGCTTTTCGGCGAAGGCGCGCATGCCCTCGCGGCCCTCATCGCTTGCGAAGTGCTTTTCTGAGAGGCGCCGCATGCGCGTGAACTCCTCGTGCATAGCCGTGACCTGTCCCGCCTCCTCGTGCGTGGCCGTAGCCTGCGGTGTCTCGTCATGCGTGGCAATGACTTGTGCTGTCTCGTCGTGCATGGCCGTGGCCTGTGGTGTCTCCTCGTGCGTGGCGGTGACCTGTGCCGCCTCCTCGTGCACGGCCGTAGCCTGTGGTGTCTCGTCGTATGCGGCCGTGATCTGTGCTGTCTCCTCGTGAGTGGCCGTGGCCTGTGGTGTCTCCTCGTGTGTGGCTGTGACTTGTGGTGTCTCGTCGTGAGTGGCCGCGACTTGTGCTGCTCCCTCGTGCGTGGCCGTAGCCTGTGCTGTCTCCTTGTGCGGCGTCATAGCGCCTGGCGCTTCCGCTTCCTCGTGCAGCTGAATGCCCTGCGTGGCGGTGGTCTCGGCGGTGGTCTTGGTGGTGGTCTGGTACGTGCTGGTGCTGCGGTCGGCTAGGAGGGCCTTCGTCGCGGCGATTGCGTTGGGGGCGCCGAGTGTGAGCATTTCGGCGTAGCGCGCGACCTCCTCGGCTAGGCGGTCGGCGGGGACCGCGCGGTTGATCAGGCCGATGTTCGCCGCGCGCTGTGCGTCGAAGGTCTCACCGGTGAGGAAGAGTTCGTGCGCCTGGCGGGGGGCGAGGCGGGGCAGCACCGTGACCGAGATCATCGCGGGCACTACGCCGATGCGTACCTCGGAGAAGGCGAACGTGGCGTTGTCGGCCGCGATCGCCACGTCGCAGGCCGCGACGATGCCGATGCCGCCGGCTCGGGCTGGGCCGGCGAGCTTCGCCACGACCGGTTTCGGGCTCGACCACAGCTGTTCCAGCAGTGCTGGGAAGTGCGTGCCCTGACTTTCCGAGACGCCGCCGCGTGCCTCCTTGAGGTCCATGCCCGCGCAGAACACCGGTCCGGTGTGATCGAGGACGATGACCCGCGTCGCGTCGTCGGCGATCGCCTCCGTGAGGTGGCCGCGCAGCTCTCGCAGCAACTGCGCGGAGAGTGCGTTGCGGTTGGCGGGCGAGTCCAGGGTGATCGTCGTGACGCCGCGATCTGTGTCTGTGCTGCGATGTACTAGGTTGTTGTGTGCGGGTTCGTTCATGGTGTGGCGGATCCGTTTTCTCGTTGTCGGTCTGGCTGGTTGAGCGAGGCTTCGACCATGCCGGCCCAGGCTCGTACGACGTGCTTGCGGCGGCGGGCGTCGTCGGTGAGCAGTCCGGCCAGGCCGAGGCCTCGGGCCAGGTCGAGTGTCGCCTGGACGATCTCGCGCAAGCCGGGGTCGCTCTCGCCTGCGCCGAGAGCTTCGAGGGCGGCTTGGTGCGCGACCCGGCCGACGTGTTCCTCAAGGGGGACGACACGGTCGCGCAGCCCGTCATCCGTCGAGGCCTGGACCCACAGGTGCAGCGCGGCGCGGAAGCTCGGGCCCGTATACAGGTCGGCGAGCAGTTCCACGAGTGCCTCGGTGCGTGCCGGACCCTTCGGCAACTGCTTCACCGATTCGCGCAGCTCTGCGATGCGGGTCTCGGCGACGTGCCGGATCGCCGCGGTGTAGATGTCCTCCCTGGTCGGGAAGTGGTGTTGGGCCGCCCCGCGGGAGACGCCCGCGCGCTGCGCGACGACCGCGACGGTGCTGCCGGACCAGCCGAATTCGGCGAGGCACTCGACCGCCGCGTCGAGCAGTCGGCGGCGGGTGGCGCGGCTGCGGTCCTGGGTGGGTTCGCGCGGCTCAGCCATCGTCGGCGCTCCCGCGTGACTCGCGTGACTCACGCGACTCGTAGGGTCCGTAGGACTTGGGCAGGCCCAGGCTGTGTTGGGCCACGAAGTTGAGCACCATTTCCCGGCTGACCGGCGCGATCCGCGACGCGCGCACGCTGCCGACCAGGAATCCGAGCCCGTATTCGGCGGCCAGCCCGTTGCCGCCGTGGACCTGCACCGCCTGGTCCACCGCCCTGATCGCCGCCTCGGCCGCGGCGTACTTGGCCATGTTCGCCGCCTCGCCGGCGCCGAAGTCGTCGCCCTCGTCGTAGAGCGCGGCAGCCTTCTGCGTCATCAGCTTCGCGAGTTCGAGTTCGATCTTGATCTGCGCCAGCGGATGCGCCAGACCCTGGTGCGCGCCGATCGGCACGCCCCACACGTTGCGCTGCCGGGCGTAGGCGACCGCCTTGTCCAGTGCGTAGCGGGCGAGGCCGAGGGAGAACGCCGCACCCATGATGCGCTCGGGGTTGAGCCCGGCGAACATCGCGGCGAGGTCCGCGTTCTCGGCGCCGACCAGCGCTTCGGCGGGCAGCGGGACCTCGTCGAGGAACAGGCCGAACTGCCGGTCGGCCGAGATCAGGTCCATCTCGATCCGCCGGTATTCGAACCCTGGCGCATCGGTCGGCACGATGAACAGCGCGGGGCGCAGCCGGCCGGTCCGGGCGTCCTCGGTGCGGCCGACGACCATGACCGCTTCCGCTTCATCGACCCCGGAGATGAACACCTTGCGGCCGCTCAGCAGCCAGCCGCCGTCCGCGGCGCGGCGTGCGGTGGTCGTCAGCCGGTGTGAGTTGGATCCGGCCTCGGGCTCGGTGATGGCGAACGACATGCGGACCTCGCCGGTCGCGAAGCGCGGCAGCCACGCGCGCTTCTGCTCGCCGGTGCCGTAGCGTGCGATGTCCGTCGCGCAGATCGCCGGCGAGACCAGCATCAGCAGCAGCGGGGTGCCCGCCGCGCACAGCTCCTCGCACACGGCGGCCAGGTCGCCGATGCCGCCTCCGCCGCCGCCGTATTCCTCGGGGACCGCGACGCCGAGATAGCCGAGCCGCCCCGCCTCGTCCCACAGTTCGGTGGTGTGCCCGCCGCTGCGGGCTCGGTCCAGGTAGTACTGCGGACCGTAGCTGCGAGCCAGCGCGGCCACGGCCTTGCGTAGGGCGATCCGCTCGTCGGGCTCGGTGAAGGACATCGGTCACTCCTGAGGTGCGCTGGCGGCGAGCGGTATGGCGGGTGTGATGACGGCTAGTACAGCACCCTGATTTACCTGTTGGCCGACGGTGACCGGAAGCTCGGTGACCTCGCCGTCGGCGGGGGCGGTGACCGCGTGCCGCATCTTCATGGCTTCCAGCCATAGCAGCGGCTCGCCCGCGGTGACGCGCTGCCCGACCGCGACGGCGATGCGCAGCACGGTGCCGGGAAGTTGCGCGATCAGCGAGCCGACGGCGTGTGTGCGAGCGGGCTCGGTGAAGCGCGGCACTGGGACGAGGGTGACCGGGCCGAGCGGTGAATCGACGCATACGAGGCCGGGGTAGAGCGCTACGTCGAAGGTCCGGCGCAGGCCGCTGATTTCGAGGGTGACTTGGTACGGCGTGGCGTCTACGAACTCGATGTCTTCGGCGATGATGTGACGGCCACGCAGCGTGCGGTATGCGACCTCGTATTCGGAGTCTCGCGAGCGGTACACCTTGCGCTGCGGCGCGGACGGCACGTTGCGCCAGCCTGAGGGCAGGCGGGGTGCGACGCGCGCGTCCCGCCGGTTGGCTGCGGCCTGCACGAGTGCGGCGGCGATCGCGCAGACGCGGTGAGCGGCGTCGTCGGCGAGCGGCAGCGCGACGGTGGTAGACGCGTGCCGGTCCAGGAAGGCGGTGTCGGTGTGCCCGGCGAGGAAGGCCTCGTGTCGCAGGATATTGACGAGCATGTCGCGGTTCGTACGCAGGCCGTGGATCTTTGCCGCGGCGAGGGCGGCGGCGAGTCGGCGTGCCGCCTGAGCGCGGTCGGGAGCCCAGGCGATGACCTTCGCGAGCATCGGATCGTAGTGCACGCCGATTGAGGAGCCGTGGGTCACGGCGCTGTCGAGGCGCAGGCCATTGTCAAGGCTGAATTCGGTGTGCACGCCGGAGATTTCGAAGCGGTGCAGGGCGCCGCTTTGCGGGCGCCAGTCGGCGGCCGGGTCCTCGGCGTAGAGGCGCACCTCGATCGCGTGCCCGCGCGGTTGCGGCGGCTCGGCGGGCAGACGGCCGCCTTCGGCGACCCGGATCTGCCACGCGACCAGGTCCAGGCCGGTCACGCACTCGGTGACCGGGTGCTCGACTTGCAGGCGGGTGTTCATCTCCAGGAAGTAGAACTGCCCGTCGTCCGCGACGAGGAACTCCACCGTCCCGGCGCCGACGTAGTCGATCGCCTTCGCCGCCGTGCGCGCCGCGTCGAACAGCCGCGCGCGAAGCTCGTCATCGACGAAGGGCGACGGTGTCTCTTCGACAACCTTCTGATGCCGCCGCTGGATCGAGCACTCGCGCTCGCCGAGCGTCCACACCGTGCCGTGCCGATCCGCCAGCAGCTGCACCTCGATGTGCCGCCCGGCCTCGACGAAGCGTTCGCAGAACACTGTGTCATCACCGAACGCCGACGCGGCCTCGATCCGCGCGTCCGCGACGGCGTCGGCGAGTGCGTCCAGTGAGCGCACCACGCGCATTCCACGACCCCCGCCGCCGGCCGAGGCTTTCACGAGGACCGGCAGGTCTGGCGCAGCGATCTGCGAAGGGTCGAGCTCCGGCAGCACCGGCACCCCGGCGCGGTCCATGATCTGCTTCGCCCCGACCTTGGAGCCCATGGCCTCGATGGCTTCCGGCGGCGGGCCGATCCACGTCAGACCCGCCGCGATCACGCCGCGCGCGAAGCCCGCGTTCTCGGACAGGAAGCCGTACCCGGGGTGCACGGCGTCGGCACCGGCAGCGCGCGCGGCCGCCACGATCAGATCAGACCGCAGATACGTCTGCGACGGCGCGTTGCCGGGCAGCCGCACGGACGTGTCCGCCTCGGCGACGTGCAACGCGTCGGCGTCGGCGTCGGAGAACACTGCGACGCGTGTTATCCCGAGCTCGGCGCACGTGTGGAAGACGCGCCGGGCGATCTCGCCGCGATTCGCGACCAGCAGGCTCCTGATCATGGCCGCGGCCGCGCGCTACATCCGGAAGACGCCATAGCCTCGCGCCCCCTCGACCGGTGCGTTGTGGATCGCGGACAGGCACAGGCCGAGTACCGTGCGCGTGTCGCGCGGATCGATGATCCCGTCGTCGTAGAGCAGGCCGGACAGAAACATCGGTAGCGACTCGGCCTCGATCTGGTTCTCGACGCTCGCGCGCATCGCCGCGTCGGCCTCCTCGTCATAGGGCACGCCGCGACCGGCGGCGGCTTGCCGCGCGACGATGGACAACACCCCGGCGAGCTGCTGCGGACCCATCACCGCGGACTTCGCGCTCGGCCACGCGAACAGGAAGCGGGGACCGTACGCGCGTCCGCACATGCCGTAGTGTCCGGCGCCGTACGAGGCGCCGATCAGCACCGACAGATGCGGCACGGTCGAGTTCGACACCGCGTTGATCATCATCGAGCCGTGCTTGATGATCCCGCCCTGCTCGTACTGTCGGCCGACCATGTAGCCGGTGGTGTTGTGCAGGAACAGCAGCGGCGTGTCGCTCTGGTTCGCCAGCTGGATGAACTGCGCCGCCTTCTGCGCCTCCTCGCTGAACAGCACCCCGCGGGCATTGGCCAGTATGCCGATCGGATAACCGTGCAGATCGGCCCATCCGGTGACCAGGCTCGGGCCGTACAGCGGCTTGAACTCGTCGAAGCGCGAGTCGTCCACGATCCGTGCGACCACCTCGCGCGGATCGAACGGGACGCGCAGGTCCGGCGGCACGATGCCGAGCAGTTCCTCCGGGTCGTAGCGCGGCTCGGCGTAGTCGGGCTTCGGGGACGGCCCGAGCCTGCGCCGGTTCAGCCGGCGGACGATGGATCGGCCGATGCGGATCGCGTCGTGCTCGTCCAGCGCCAGGTAGTCGGCGAGTCCGGAGGTGCGCGCGTGCATCTCGGCGCCACCGAGCGACTCCTCGTCGGACTCCTCGCCGGTCGCCATCTTCACCAACGGCGGCCCGCCGAGGAAGACCCTCGCCTGCTCCTTGACCATGACCACGTAGTCGGACATGCCCGGCAGGTAGGCGCCTCCGGCCGTCGAGCTGCCGAAGACCAGCGCGACCGTCGGAATCCGCGCGGCGGAGGACGTGGTCAGGTCGCGGAAGGTGCGGCCGCCCGGGATGAAGATCTCCTTCTGCGTGGGCAGATCGGCGCCCGCGGACTCCACCAGATTGATCACCGGCAGCCGGTTCTCGGCCGCGATCTGCGCCGCCCGCAGCCCTTTCCTTAGGCTGGACGGGTTACTCGCGCCGCCCTTGACGGTCGGATCGTTGGCGATGATCACGCACTCGGTGTCTTCGACCACGCCGATGCCGGTGACCAAGCTGCCGCCGACATGATGCTCGGTGCCCCACGCGGCCAGCGGCGACAGCTCCAGGAACGGTGCGTCCTCGTCGAGCAGCAGCTCCACGCGCTCGCGGGCGAGCAGCTTGCCGCGTGCGCGGTGCCGCTCGACGTACCGGGCGCCGCCGCCGGCGACCGCCTTGGCGTGCTCGGCCTCCACTTCGGCGAGCTTCTCCAGCATCGCCTCCCGATACGCGGCGTACTGCGGATCGGCGGTGCTGAGTGCGGACTGGAACACGCTCACCGCGGTGCCTCGCTCAACAGCGACACTTCACTCGGCAGCGGCGTCTCACGCGGCAGCAGTGACTCCGGTAGTTCGACGTGTCGCGAGCGCAGCCACTCGCCGAGCGCCTTGGCCTGCGGATCGAACCGCGCCTGCGCCGCGACACCCTCGCCGAGCAGGCCCTCGATGACGAAATTCAGTGCTCGCAGGTTCGGCAGCACGTAGCGCCGCACGCGCAGCGGCGCGGTTTCCGGCAGCAGACGCCGCAGCGCCTCGACGGTCAGGTTGTGCGCGAGCCAACGCCACGCGTCATCCGACCGTGCCCATACCCCGAGATTCGCGTCGCCGGCCTTGTCCCCGCTGCGTGCACCGAACACGGCGCCGAGCGGTACGCGGCGCGTCGCGACCGAGCTGTGGGGGAGTGGTTCAGGCAGTGGCGGCTCGTCTACCTCCGACAGTTCCAGCGCCTGCGCGGCTGGAGCGACGTTCACTCGCGATCCGTCCGGCAGGACCGCGACGTGCGGCACTTGCGTGCGATCGACGAATGCCGCCGTGCACACGCCGTACGCGCTCGCATCAGAGGGCGGCGCGGTGACATGAAAGCCGGGGTAGCTGGCCAGTGCCAGCTCGACGGCGGCGGCGCTGAACGCACGCCCGACGACCGCCTGATCGGCGTCGCGGACCGCGCAGTGCAGCAGTGCGCTGGCACGCTGCTCGGTGTCTGCGTCCCCGTGATCCGTGCGTGCCAGCGTCCAACGGATCTGATCGGGCGTCCGGTCGCCAAGCGCGCTGGTGAGCTGTTCGCGTACAAGTGCCGCCTTCGCCTCGATGTCCAGGCCGGTCAGCACGAACGTCGCCTCGTTACGGAAGCCGCCGTGCGCGTTAAGGCACACCTTGAGCGTTGGGGGCGGCGGTTCGCCACGCGTTCCACTGATGCGTACGCGGTCGGGACCGTCCTCAGTCAGTGTGATGGTGTCGAAGCGGGCCGTCGCGTCAGGGCCGGCGTAACGCGCCCCGGCGATCTCGTACACCAGCTGAGCGGTGACCGTACCGACGGTGACGGCACCGCCGGAGTCTGGATGCTTGGTGATGACGCTGGACCCGTCGGCGCTGACTTCGGCGATCGGGAAGCCGGGCGTACCGAGCCCGTGCCTTAACTCGGTGGCGCTAGTGAAAAACGCGTAGTTGCCGCCGGTCGCCTGTGCACCGCACTCGATGACGTGGCCTGCGACCATCGCACCGGCCAGCGTGTCGTAATCGTCCGGGGACCAGCCGAAGTGCGCGGCGGCCGGACCGACGACGAGCGACGCGTCAGTCACCCGGCCGGTCACCACGACATCCGCACCGCGGACGAGGCACTCGCGGATACCCCACGCGCCGAGGTATGCGTTCGCGGTCAGCGACGCGCCGAACCCGAGCTCGGCGGCGCGCGGAAGCAGGTCGTCGCCCTCGACGTGGGCCACCGCGACGTCGAGGCCGAGCTTGTCCGCGAGCTCGCGCACCGCTCGGGCGAGACCGGCCGGATTCAGCCCGCCGGCGTTCGTGACGATCTTGACGCCGAGGTCCCCGGCCAGCCCCAGACTCTCCTCAAGCTGCCGCAGGAAGGTACGCGCGTAACCGCGGGCAGGGTCCTTCATCCGGTCGCGGCCGAGGATCAGCATGGTCAGCTCGGCGAGATAGTCCCCGGTCAGCACGTCGATCGGCCCGCCGGTCAGCATCTCGCGCACCGCCGAGAACCGGTCTCCGTAGAACCCGGAGGCGTTGGCGATCCGCAGCGGTGCGTCCACAGCGTGAGCCTCGCACGGCCCGGGCGGCAAAACAAGCTTGCGCGCTTGTTTTTACGCCATCCCTGGCTAAGCCTTTTTCCTGAGCCTTCAGGCGCTTAGGGCTTGTACCCTACGCCGCCGTAAATGCCCATCCAGTGCGGCTCGTCCTCGGGGTCGAGGCGCCACTCGGAGACCGAGACGAGGCCGGGCTCGAGCAGTTGAAGACCGTCGAAGAAGGGGAGCACCTGCTCGTGGGTGCGCAGGTTCAGCGAGGCAGTCGCGTTCTTGTACACGTCGAGCATTTCCGCGACCGGTTCGAAGTCCCGGACGGTCGCCCGGTCCATGGTCCCGTGCGAGAGCACCAGGAAGCTGCCGGAAGGCAGCGCGTCGAGCAGTTCGGCGACGATCCGGTACGGCTCCTCCGCGTCGGCGACGAAGTGCATCAACGCGACGAGCAGCAGCGCCACCGGCTGGTTGAAGTCGATCAGCTCCTCGGCGCGGACCCGCGCGAGGAGCGGCGCGGGTTGCCGCACGTCGCCGAGCAGGAACGCGGTGTGGCCGGCGCCGATCAGGCGCGCGTTCGCGTGCACGCCGACGATCGGGTCGTTGTCCACGTAGACCACGCTGGTCTCCGGCGCGACGCCCTGCGCGACCTCGTGCGTGTTGGGCGAGGTCGGGATGCCGGTGCCGATGTCGAGGATCTGCCGGATGCCGTACTGCGCCACGACCGTGCGCACCGCGCGGCGCAGGAACGCCCGGTTGTCGCGGGCGCCGTTGAGTATGCCCGGGATGACGTCGATGACCCGCTGCGCGGCGATCCGATCGACCTCGTAGTTATCCCGCCCGCCGAGGTAGTAGTCATACATTCGAGCCGGATGGGGGGTATTGGTGTCGATCTGATCAGCCGTCAGGCCCTTCTCCGACACGACGGAACCCTCCGTTCGCCAAGGTAGGCCCCTGATCATACTGCAAGTTCACGGCTTGCAGTATGGAAAATTTAAAGTGGATCATCAAGCGCGCGTGGTGCCGCATCCGCCTCAGGACGCGGCACCACGCGCGGTGAGCCGTGCGCTATTCGGCCGTTGATCTACTGAATGGTGAATGGCGCCGACAGTGCGACGTCATACGGCGTCGTGTCGTTCTTGTCGAGCTGCACGACGTAGTTGCCCGGCACGACGCTTGGCGGCGCGGCGCCGTTGATGTCGCCCTGGCTCACGGCCAGCACCGAGACCGGGAAGGTCACGCTGACCTGCTTCGACTCGCCAGGACCGAGCGTCACGCGGGTGAATCCGGCCAGGCGCTGCGGCGGAACGAGCACCGCGCTGACCGGCTGCGCGACGTAGACCGGCACGATGTCCGTACCGGCGGTCGAGCCGCTGTTGGTGACCGTGAACGTCGCGGTGACCGCGCCGTGCCGACTCACCGACGGCGTGACCGACAGGTTCGTGGTCTGGAAGGTTGTGTACGACAGGCCGTAGCCGAACGGATAGAGCGGGTTGTATGCGTGGCCGGGCCCGGAGCCGGTTCCGTTCAGCTGGTCGAAGAACTTCGGCTGGTCGCCGAGCGGCGAGGGCGCGCCGCCGTTGAAGTCGCCTCCGACGCCGGAGGCGTCCGACGGCCAGCCGACCGGCAGCTTGCCGCTCGGGTTGATCTTCCCGAAGAGCGCGTCGGCGACCGCTGTGCCCGCCTCGGTGCTGCCCTGATAGGCCATCAGCACCGCGTTCGCCCGCTGCGCCGGGCCGAGCCCGACCGGCCGCCCGGCGATCACGACGACGACGACCGGCTTTCCGGTGCCTTCGAGCGCGGTGATCAGCGCCTGCTGGTCCGGCGGCAGCGCGGGCGCCGGGTTGTCGCCGAGCCCTTCGGCGTACGCCTTCTCGCCGACCGCGACGACGTACGCGTCGGCTTCACTCGCGTGGGCTAGCGCCGTCGCCTGATCGGGCGCGAAGATCGCGGCCGAGTCCGCGGCCTCGACCCCCTCGCGCACGGTGGTGCCCGGCGGGATCTGGTCGGCCGGACCCATGCAGCACACGTGCCCGGCGCCGAAGACGCCCTGCCAGCTGACGCTCCACCCGCCGAGCTGGTTGGTCATCGAGTCCGCGCTCGGCCCGGTGACCACGACCTTCGCCGACGGCGACAGGGGCAGCACGCCGTTCTGATTGCGCAGCAGGGTGACCGACTCCCGCGCGGCCTTGAGCGTCCGGTCGCGTCCGGCGGTGACCGCGGCGTTCGCGGCGCTCGCGTCCACGCACGGCTTGCTCGGGTCGGCCGCGCACGGCTGGTCGAACAGGCCGAGCTCGAACTTCATGGTCAGGATGCGGCGCACGGCCTGGTCGATGCGCGCGTGCGAGATCTTGCCGGTGTTCACGTCCTGGAGGATCGCGGCCTGCCACTGGTCCGGATTGCTGACCACCATGCCCATGTCCACGCCGGCGTTGACCGCGACGGCGATCGCGCCGGGCAGGTCGGCGGCGACGTGGTACGTGCTCTGCAACGCCTGCACGTCCTGGTAGTCGCTGATCACCACCCCCTTGAAGCCCAGCTGGCCGCGCAGGATGTCGGTGAGCAGGTAGTGCGAGCCGGTCGCCGGGACGCCGTTGACCGAACCCGAGTTGACCATCACGGCGCCGGACCCGGCGTCGATCGCGGCGGCGTACGACGGCAGGATCGTGTTCTGGAGGTAGTTGAGCGGCAGCAGCGCCTCGTTGCGGTCGTGTCCGTTGACCGCCTGCGAGTACCCGGCGAAGTGCTTGACCGTGGCGGACACCTTCAGACCGCCGCCCGGGCCGGCCGCCGCTTGCAGACCCCTGACGTTCGCGGCGCCCAACGCCGAGGCCAGGGCCGGCTCCTCGGCCCACGTCTCGTACGTCCGGCCCCAGCGGTTGTCGCGGGAGAGATCCTGAACCGGCGCGAAGTCCCAGACCCAGCCGGTCGCGCGCAGCGCGTTCGCGGTGACCGCGCCGCCGGCCTGCGCCACCGCCGGATCCCAGGTGGCGCCGATCCCGATCGACTGCGGGAACAGCGGCGCCTGCCACGGATGGCCGAAGCCGTGCACCGCGTCCACGCCGAAGACCAGCGGGATGTGCAGCCGGGAGTTCTTGATCGCGTACTGCTGGATGATGTTGTACTCGGTGGCCCAGTCGAAGCCGGTGTTGCCGACACCGCCGCCGCCGGTGGTGTCGGGCGGGTTGTTGGTGCCGCCGGCCAGGACCGAGCCGACGTGATCGGTCACCAGGATCTTCTGCAAGCAGGCGGGATTCGGCGTGTTCCAGCCGCTGTCACCGCAGGTGGCGCCGTTCGTGTCGGTGAGCGTGGTGACCAGTTGCTGGTCCATCTGGCCGACCTTCTCCGGCAGCGTCATCGCGCCCAGCAGGGCGTCCACGCGTGCTGAGACCGGCCGCGCGGCATCGAGCCAGGCCGCGGCCGACGTCGTGGTGAGTGCGCCGCCGTTGTCGCTGCCGGCCGCCAGCACCGGTACGCCGATCCCGATTCCGGCGACGGTGGCGGCCGCGGTCAGCGCGGCCACGGTTCTGCCGCGGCGGCTGGGTCGGGCGAGCGGAATTACGCGCGAAAGTCTCCAAACAGGCATAACTCGACCTCCTCGGGTCAGTGCGGCGATGCACCGCCGATGGATGGAGAGCGCTTCCACCGATGCAATACAGTCCGAAGAGCAGGCCGCGTCAAGGAATGTGAAACAAAAACCTGTATCGGCGTGATGTGGTGTCGGAAGCGGTGCCGCTCGGGCCGGCGCGACGTGAGCGCGCGCGTGAGTGCTTGTGCGCCGGTACTGGTACTTGGGTCAGCGCCCGGGCATGCCCGACGGCCCGACGTGGACGTCGAGCCACTCGGCAAGCGGCCGCGCCGCGCGCAGGAACGACACGACCCGGTCCTTCGCGCCGGCGCTCTCCAGCCACGGCTCGACCGGCCACTCCTGCCAGGCGATCAGATCCTTGTTGCGCAGCAGTTCGGCGCGCGGGTGCTCCTTCGGATAGCCGCGCGGCACGGTCTTGAGCGTCTGCCGCGCGGTGACCGTGATCCCCTGCGCCTCCAACCGCTCCACCACACGGCGCAACTGCTCGCCGGTGCGGTCGTCGCCGACCGCCTTGCGATACCGATCGACCTGGTCGGGCGCCATCACGTGGTATCCGCATCCGGATGCCAGCCCTCGTGCGGACAGCTGCACGTACCCGCCGCGCGACAGCGTCGCGCCGATGGCGGTCTTGTACGGCGACTTGTCCTGACTGAAGCGCACGTCGCGGTACGGCCGGAAGATCTTCCCCTCGCCGAACTCCTCCGCCAGCTCGTCGAGCAGCGCGGTCATCGGCGCGAGCACGTGCGCCTCGTAGACCGCCTTGTGCTCGGTCCAGTACGTCTTGGAGTTGTCGGCCTCGAGCCCCTCGTAGAACTCCAGCGACTCGACCGGCCAGCCGTGGAAGGTCACGGCCCCAACCCTACCTTCGCGGCGTCGGCGGCGGCCCGACCTGACACGAGAAAACCATGGGATCGCTCCACGCATGCTCCTACGCGCGGCGTTCGGGTGGCGGGATTGAGTCCGCTGCCCGAACGCCGCGTTGCCGTGGTCAGGACACGACGCGGATCGTCCAGAAGTCTGAGGCGAGTCCACGCTCGGTCAGGTACGAGTACGGCATGGTGAAGTACCCGTTCTTACCCCACCTCGTGCCCCACGAGTTGCGCACCAGGAAGCGCTGCGTCTCGTCGTCGTACCCCACGGCGAGTACCGCGTGGCCGCCGATCAGCGGCTCGTCCGGCGTCGGCAGTCGTACCTCGCCGCTGTGCGCGACCTCGGCGCTCTCGAAGCCCTCGTAGACGGCGAAGCCGAACACGAACGGGTAGCCCGCCGCCAGGCAGCCCTTGAACTGGTCCACGTTCCGCACGATCCGGTGGTACGAGACCGCGACCGACTTCTTGGCGTCCGTGTAGCAGCTCTCGGTCGGCCGCTGCCCGGCGGCCGATTGCGGCGGCCACGGCCCGCCGTCGGTGAGCGGAGGCGTGTCGTCGTACGGCCACTCGGTCTCCGGGCAGACCCCGAGGGTCGCCACCGACTTGATCCCGTCGCGGATCTGCGCGCCGGAGTCGAAGCCCACGTGCCGCTCCATGACGCGCTCGTTGTAGTAGATGAACAGCCGCGAGGGCGTGAAGTCCGCCAACTGCTGGCGCACCAGGTCGAACTCGAACGCGGCACCGATCGCGTTCGCGGTGCAGCTGCCGATCCTGCCCTGGTCGTACACCGCCGGCATCTGCTCGCGCAGGTCCACCCGCGGCGGCGGGCTGATCAGCCCGAGGCGCGGCGCGGCGTAGATGTGGTCGCGCGCGTCGGGCAGGTCGGGAACCCAGCCGTAACGTGAGACGGCACGTTCCATGATGCTTCCCCCTGTTCGAGAAGGACGGCGCGTTCCAGATGGTGCGCTTCCCCGTTACCACCGCGGGGCCTTCCCTTCCCCACGCGGAACACGAACGTCGTCCACTCCCGAAGGTAATCCTGTCGTCGCGGTGCGTACAGTCCGCCAATCGGATGACGCGGCCCGTGTCGCCGCCGTCGTCTGCCGGGGAAGGCTGAAACTTTCGGCGGCGCGACGCGCTGAGCGGCGGCTCGGCCCGCGGCGGGGCGAACGGCCTTGCATATTCGAGTTCTGTCTTTCTAACGTGCCATCGCCGGCCCATGCGGGGCCGCTGGCGAAGGGGAGAGACAGTGAAGCAACTTGCGGTAGCACGTCGGCACGTCGCCCGTCGCGCGCTCGGACGCGCAGTCGCCGCCGCAGGCGTCGCGGGGCTCGCAGTGGCGCTCAGCCCGGTGGCGGCGCACGCCTCGGCCACGCTGAGCGCGACCGGCTCGCCCACGTGGGGCGCGAACTCCGGCGCTGCCGCGGCGGCCGCCGAGACCAGCGCCCGCAATGCGTTGTTGTCGTCGGCCAACTCGCACGGCTACTCGACCTGCATCAACGTCTCGTACAGCGACACGCTCGTCTACGTCGTGCCCAGTGGCGGCGGCTACGTG
>JBKOWZ010000094.1:0-11889 GCA_046724665.1 Actinomycetota bacterium | reverse complement strand
CGGCGCTGGTGCAGGGCGGGCCGCAGGGCCGCGCCGCCCAGGAGGTCGCGCACCGGCTGCACGCCGCCCTCACCCGGCCCTACCTGCTACTCGGCTCGCGCTTCGTGGTCGGCGCGTCGATCGGCGTGGCGTTCTGGCACGAGGGCGTCACCGCCGCGCAGCTGATGCGCGAAGCCGACCTGGCGATGTACGAGGCCAAGGCCGAGGGCAAGGGCCGCGTGGTCGTCTACCAGCCGACTGTGGCGTTGCCGGCTTCCCGCTCGGTCGGGTCGCAGCCGCCGTCGGCGGACGGTACCGCTTACTCGAATGGCGCCGCCCGCTCGAACGGCGCAGTGTACGTAGACAGCGGTGCGTCTCAGGACGGCGTGCGTGATGCGACTTCATAGACGCATTTGCCACAGACACAGTGAGATCATCGTGTCCGGGATCCGAGACGGCCTCCGGCCCGGCTTGACGGCGCCGGTCCGGAAGCGAGAGTGTCTAGCCCATGCGGATCGCTTTCGTCCACGCACGCGAGCTCGTACTCGGCCAGCGCGCCGGCTGACGGCCTACGGGCCCAACGCCAGCGCGCATCC
This sequence comes from Actinomycetota bacterium, assembly GCA_046724665.1. Lineage (GTDB taxonomy): Bacteria > Actinomycetota > Actinomycetes > Streptomycetales > Catenulisporaceae > Actinocrinis. The sequence continues at coordinate 11,314 of JBKOWZ010000094.1, read as the reverse complement.
CTCGGTCGCCCGTTTCGGGCCGGGGGATTTTTTGTTGGCCAAGAAGACGCGTCCCGGGCGGCGGCCCGGACCGAGCGAGAGAAGTCAGACCATGACCGAGCAGGCCAGAGCGGCGGCCCCGGGTCCCCAGCCCCACAGCCACGGTTCGCAGCGCGCCGCGACCACGGGCATCCCGATGACGGGCGCGCAGGCCCTCATCCGCGCGCTCGAGGAATCGGGCGTAGACACCATCTTCGGCTACCCCGGCGGGGCGATCCTGCCCGCCTACGACCCGCTGCTCGACTCGGCCCGCGTCCGGCACATCCTGGTCCGGCACGAGCAGGGCGCGGGGCACGCGGCCACCGGCTACGCGCAGGCCACCGGCCGGGTCGGGGTGTGCATGGCCACCTCGGGGCCCGGTGCCACCAACCTGGTCACCCCGATCGCCGACGCGCACATGGACTCGGTGCCCATCGTCGCCATCACCGGCCAGGTCGCCTCGGGCTCGATCGGCACCGACGCCTTCCAGGAGGCGGACATCTGCGGCATCACCATGCCGATCACCAAGCACAACTTCCTGGTCACCCGGCCCGAGGACATCGCGCGCACGATCGCCGAGGCCTTCCACATCGCGGCGACCGGCCGGCCCGGGCCGGTGCTGGTGGACATCGCCAAGGACGCGATGCAGTCGGTCACCTCCTTCCGCTGGCCGGTCGAGATGGACCTGCCGGGCTACCGGCCGGTGTCCAAGCCGCACGCCAAGCAGATCCGCGAGGCGGCCCGGATGATCGTCGAGGCGAAGCGCCCGGTGTTCTACGTCGGCGGCGGAGTCCTCAAGGCCCGCGCCACCGCGCAGCTGCGGGCGCTGGCCGAGCTCACCGGCGCGCCGGTCGTCACGACCCTGATGGCCCGCGGCGCGTTCCCGGACAGCCACCCGCTGCACCTCGGCATGCCGGGCATGCACGGTACCGTCGCCGCGGTCACCGCGTTGCAGAAGTCCGACCTGATCGTCGCGCTCGGCGCCCGCTTCGACGACCGGGTGACCGGCAAGCTCTCCTCCTTCGCCCCCGAGGCCAAGGTGGTGCACGCCGACATCGACCCGGCGGAGATCTCCAAGAACCGGATCGCCGACGTGCCGATCGTGGGCGACTGCGCCGAGGTGATCACCGACCTGGCCGCTGCGGTGCGCGCCGAGCACGCCGCGGGCCGGATCGGCGACTACGCCGCCTGGTGGTCCAACCTGGACAGCTGGCGCACCCGGTACCCGCTCGGCTACGAGACGGTGAAGGGCAGCCTGGCCCCGCAGTACGTCATCGAGCGGCTCGGCAGGATCGCCGGGCCGGAGGCGATCTTCACCGCGGGCGTCGGCCAGCACCAGATGTGGGCCGCGCAGTTCATCAACTACGAGAACCCGGGCACCTTCCTCAACTCCGGCGGCGCGGGCACCATGGGCTACGCGCTGCCGGCCGCGATGGGTGCCAAGGTCGGCCGCCCGGACGCCACCGTCTGGGCGATCGACGGCGACGGCTGCTTCCAGATGACCAACCAGGAGCTGGCCACCTGCGCGATCAACGAGATCCCGATCAAGGTCGCGGTGATCAACAACGGCGCGCTCGGCATGATCCGCCAGTGGCAGTCGCTGTTCTACAACGGCCGGTACTCGCACTCCGACCTGCACTCGCGCCGGGTGCCCGACTTCGTGAAGCTGGCCGACGCCTACGGCTGCGTCGGGCTGCGCTGCGAGAGCGCCGACCAGGTGGACGCGACGATCGAGAAGGCGATGGCGATCGACGACGCCCCGGTCGTGGTGGACTTCGTCGTGCACCAGGACGCGATGGTCTGGCCGATGGTGCCGGCCGGCGTCTCCAACGACGAGATCCTGGCGGCGCGGGGCCAGCGGCCCGACTTCGGCGACGGCGAGGAGTGAGCGAGCGATGAGCATCCAGAGCCACACGGCCCACCCAACCCCGGGGCACACCGGCCAGACCCACACCCTCTCGGTGCTGGTCGAGAACAAGCCGGGCGTCCTGGCCCGGGTCGCCGCGCTGTTCTCCCGGCGCGGGTTCAACATCGAGTCGCTCGCCGTCGGGCCGACCGAGTACGCGGAGATCTCCCGGATCACCCTGGTGGTCAACGTCGAGGAGCATCCGCTCGAGCAGGTGACCAAGCAGCTCAACAAGCTGGTCAACGTGCTCAAGATCGTGGAGCTCGAGTCCGGCGCCTCGGTGCACCGCGAGCTGATCCTGGTCAAGGTGCGGGCCGACGCCGCCGAGCGCCACCAGGTCCTGGCCACGATCGAGCCGTTCGGCGCCCGGGTCGTGGACGTCTCGGTGGACTCGCTGGTGATCGAGTGCACCGGGGACTCGGCCAAACTGGAGGCGATGCTCCGGGTCCTCGAGCCCTTCGGGGTCAAGGAGCTGGTTCAGTCTGGCATGGTCGCGATAGGTCGCGGCCCCCGTTCCATCACCGACCGCACCCTGCGTTCAGTCGAGCGCGCCGCCTAGAGAAAGACGCGGAACAGTCATCATGGCAGTTGAGATGTTCTACGAGGACGACGCCGACCTCTCGGTGATCCAGAACCGGCACGTCGCCGTCCTCGGCTACGGATCGCAGGGCCACGCGCACGCGCTCTCGCTGCGCGACTCCGGCGTGGACGTGCGCGTCGGCCTGCTCGAGTCCTCGAAGTCGCGGGCCAAGGCGCAGGAGGAGGGGCTGCGCGTGGTCACCCCGGCCGAGGCCTGCGAGGAGGCCGACGTGATCATGATCCTGGTGCCGGACCCGGTGCAGCGCGCCGTCTACCAGGAGGCCGTGCTGCCGAACCTGGCCGACGGCGACGCGATCTTCTTCGGCCACGGCCTGAACATCCGCTACGGCCTGATCAAGCCTCCGGCGAACGTGGACGTGGCGATGGTCGCGCCCAAGGGCCCCGGCCACCTGGTGCGCCGCCAGTTCAACGACGGCTTCGGCGTGCCCTGCCTCGTCGCGGTCGAGCAGGACGCGTCGGGCAAGGCGCTCGAGCTGGCGCTCTCGTACGCCAAGGGCATCGGCGGCACCCGCGCCGGGGTCATCAAGACCACCTTCAAGGACGAGACCGAGACCGACCTGTTCGGCGAGCAGGTCGTGCTCTGCGGCGGGGTCGAGGAGCTGGTCAAGGCCGGCTTCGAGACGCTGACCGAGGCGGGCTACGAGCCGGAGATCGCCTACTTCGAGTGCCTGCACGAGCTCAAGCTGATCGTGGACCTGATCTACGAGGGCGGCCTGTCCAAGATGAACTGGTCGGTCTCCGAGACCGCCGAGTGGGGCGGCTACAAGACCGGCCCGCGCATCATCACCGACGCGACCCGCGCGGAGATGCGCAAGGTGCTCGGCGAGATCCAGTCGGGACAGTTCACCGAACAGTGGATCGCCGAGTACGACAACGGCCTGCCCGAGTACAAGAAGTACTACGAGGCGACCGCCAACCACCCGGTCGAGCAGGTCGGCAAGCGGCTGCGCAAGCTGATGTCCTGGGTCGAGACCGAGGCCTGATCGCCTTCCCCCGGCGCCGCCTCCACCCGTTTGCGGCTTCTTCGCCCTAGTTTGTCCCTCGGGATGGTCTAGGGCGAAGGAGTACGCATGTCCGGGTTCGGGTCCAGCGGCGGGCGCCGCCTGCGGCGGTTTGCGGCTTGGTCCGCGGCGGGAACGCTGGCGCTCGGGTTGGCCGGCTGTGGCGGCACCGGCGGCGGCAGCGGCTCGGCCGCCGACGCGAACCTGGCGGGCACCGCCGCGGCGGACAGCTTCAACAGCGCCACGGTACGGAGCGGCGGCAAGGCCACCTGGACCATCGAGAAGACCGTGGACAACTGGAACCTGCTGTCCGCCGACGGCAACACCTTCGACTACGGGCAGGTGCTGAACGGCGTCTATCCGTCCGCGTTCATCGCGAAGCCCTCGTACGCCGTCGTGATGAACACGGACCTGCTCGAGAGCGCCGAGCAGACCGGTGCCAGCCCGCAGACCATCGTCTACAAGGTCAAGCCGGACGCCGTCTGGTCCGACGGCACGCCGATCGGCGCCGACGACTTCGTCTACGCCTGGCAGGTGCAGAACGGCACCGACGCCAACATCGCCAACGCCACCAGCGTCGGATACGACCAGATCGAGTCGGTCACCGGCACGGACGGCGGCAAGACGGTCACTGTCGTCTTCAAGACCCCGTTCCCCGACTGGAAGTCGCTGTTCGGCCCGCTCTACCCGGCGCACGTCGCCAAGCAGCACGGCAGCGACGAGGCGGCGTTCTCCTGGTTCGCCGCGCACCCGCCGACCGTCTCCGGCGGGCCGTTCGTCGTCAGCTCCGTGGCATCGGACAAGACCTCGGTCATCCTGTCGCGCAACCCGAAGTACTACGGCGCCGCGGCCAAGCTCGACCAGGTGGTCTTCCGCTCCATCACCGACTCGGCCCAGGAGCCGACCGCCCTCCAGAACCGCGAGGTGGACGGGATCTACCCGCAGCCACAGGTGGACCTGGTCAGCCAGGTCAGGAGCATGGGCAGCGCCATCACCTACCACGTCGACTCGGGCCTCCAGTTCGAGCACTTCGACTTCAACCTGAAGAACCCGGTGCTCGGCGACAAGACCTGGGGCCGGACCCTGCGCACCGCGATGTTCACCGCGGTCAACCGCGCCGACATGCTCAGCAAGACGATCCAGCAGTTCCAGTCAAGCGCCACCACGCTGGACAACCGGATGTTCGTGCACAACCAGAACGGCTACCAGGACAACGTCGCCAAGCACGGCCTCGGCCTCGGCGACACCGCCAAGGCGCGCAAGCTGCTGACCGACGCCGGCTTCAAGAACGCCACCACCGGCGGCCGGCTCACCACCCCGGACGGCACGCCGGTCCCGGCCTTCTCGCTGCGGTACACCGTGGGCAACAAGATCCGCCAGAACGAGAGCGACCTGTTCGCCGCGGACATGGCCAAGCTCGGCATCACCGTCAACGTCTCGCCGACCGACAACCTCGGCGCCACGCTCGCGCAGAGCGGCAGCAACTACACGTACGACATCATCGTCTTCGCGTGGGTGGCCACGCCGTTCCCGGCCTCGGCGAACCAGCCGCTGTACGTCACCGGCGGCGGCAGCAACTACGGCGGCTACTCGAACCCGGACGTGGACAACTGGCTCAACACCGCGGCCACCTCGACCGACCAGGCCACCATCCTCGCCAACCTGAACAAGGCGGACGACCAGATCAGCCGGGACGCGTACACGCTGCCGCTCTATCAGAAGCCGACCCTGATCGCCTTCTATCCGAAGCTCGGCAACGTGCGTGACAACAGCACGCAGATCGGCCCGACGTACAACATCCAGGAGTGGGGCCTCAAGGCCTCCGGCTCGTAGGCGCGGATCGAGCCGAAGCGAGGCGAGGCGCCTGTGTTCGCATTCGCGGTCCGCCGCCTGCTGGTGTCGGTCCCGGTCTTCCTGCTCTCCACCTTCCTGGTGTTCCTGCTGGTGGCCTACGGCGCCGACCCGCTGGCCCAGCTGCGGGCCAAGAACCCGCCGCCCTCGCGGGCCGTCCTCGACGCGATGGCCCGCACCCTGTACCTCGACCACGGCCTGCTCGACCGATACTGGCACTGGCTCACCCGGCTGCTGCTGCGCGGCGACTGGGGCCCGTCGGTCAACTCCGGCACCGACATCGGCGCGCTGCTGCGCAGCAGCCTGACGCTCACGCTGCGGCTCGTGCTGCTGGCGATGGTCGTCGCGGTGCTCTTCGCGGTGGCCGCCGGGGTGGTCAGCGCGGTGCGGCAGTACTCGAAGGCGGACTACGGCATCACCCTGGTCGGCTTCCTGTTCCTCTCGCTGCCGGTGTTCTGGTTCGCGATCCTGCTCAAGCAGCTCGCGATCGACTTCAACAACGCCACCGGCACCTACTTCCTCCAGACCTACGGCTCCGGCACGCCGGGCCTGACCGGCTGGTCCGCCTTCACCGACGCGGTCGGGCACCTGATCCTGCCGACCGTCGTGCTGGCCATGTCCTCGTACGCGTCGTGGTCCCGGTTCCAGCGCGCCTCGATGCTCGACGTGCTCGGCAGCGACTACCTGCGGCTGGCCCGGGCCAAGGGCCTCTCGCGCGGCCGGGTGCTACTTCGGCACGGCCTGCGCACCGCGCTGATCCCGCTGACCACGCAGGTGGCCCTGGACGTCGCGGCGATTCTCGGCGGCGCGGTGCTCACCGAGAGCGTCTTCGGCTGGCAGGGGATGGGCACCATGCTGATCAACGGCATCAACGCGCAGGACGTCAACGTCATCCTGGCCTGGCTGGTGGTCTCCGCGGTCATCGTGATCCTGTTCAACCTGCTGGCCGACCTGCTCTACGCGGTCCTGGACCCGAGGATCCGCCTTGCCTGAGCCCCTGTCGGCCCTCGCCGCGCCCGCCGCCGGACCGGGGCCCGAGCACGAGTTCACCGTCGCGGCCCGCTCGCAGACCCGGCTGATCGTCCGGCGCTTCCTCCAGCACCGGCTCGCCGTCGTCAGCCTCTTCGTACTGGCCGCGGTGATCCTGTTGGCGTACGTCGGCGGCGCGTTGTGGAAGTACGGCTACTCGGACATCACCCCGGACAACTCGGCCCCGCCTTCCGCCGAGCACCCCTTCGGCACCGACAACCTCGGCTACGACGAGTTCGCCCGCGTGCTGCGCGGCACGCAGCTCTCGCTGCAAATCGCGCTGTCGATCGCGGTGACCGCCACCGTCGTCGGCACGGTCTGGGGCGCCGTCGCCGGGTACTACCGGGGCTTCGCCGACTCGCTGATGATGCGCGTGGTCGATCTCATCCTCACCATCCCGATCCTCGCCGCCGGCGCGCTGCTGACGAAGAAGGTGCAGAGCATCGGCTGGTGGGCGCTCGCCCTGGTCGTCGCGGCGCTCGCCTGGCCCGCGGTCTCCCGGATCGTGCGCGGCCAGGCGCTCTCGCTGCGCGAGAAGGAGTACGTCGAGGCGGCGCGGGCGCTCGGCGCGAGCGACGGCCGGATCATCCTGCGGCACCTGCTGCCCAACATCGCCGGCCAGATCATCGTCGTGGTCACCGTTCTGGTCGCCACGGCGATCCTGCTCGAGTCCTCGCTGTCGTACCTCGGCTTCGGCGTGCAGAGCCCGGACGTCTCGCTCGGCTCGCTGATCTCCGGCAGCGACACCGCGTTGCAGGGCGGCCGCTGGTGGCTGTTCTACCTCCCCGGCCTGTTCATCGTGCTGATCTGCCTGTCCGTCAACTTCATCGGGGACGGGCTGCGCGACGCCTTCGACCCGACCCAGCAGAGGGTGCGCGCGTGAACGGACGGCCTCAGCAGCTTTCGAACCCGACGCCGACCGACGCGGTCGGCAATCCGGTCCTCGCGGTGGAGAACCTCACCGTTGACTTCCCGACCCCCGACGGCATCGTCCAGGCGGCGCGCGGCGTCTCGTACCGGCTCGACTCCGGCGAGGTGCTCGGCATCGTCGGCGAGTCGGGCTCCGGCAAGTCGGTCACCGCGCTGGCCGTGATGGGTCTGCTGCCGCGTACCGCGCGCGTCTGCGGCTCGGTGCGCTTTCGCGGCCGGGAACTGACCGGACTGTCGGACAAACAGCTGACCGCGGTGCGCGGCAGCAAGATCGCGATGGTCTTCCAGGATCCGATGACCTCGCTCAACCCGGTCTACAAGATCGGCTACCAGCTGGCCGAGGCGGTGCTCGCGCATCACGACGTCGGCCGGCAGGCGGCAAGGCGGCGCGCGGTCGAACTGCTCGACCTGGTCGGCATCCCGTTCCCGCGGGCGCGGATCGACCAGTACCCGCACGAGTTCTCCGGCGGCATGCGCCAGCGTGTGGTGATCGCCATCGCGATGGCCAACGACCCCGACGTGATCATCGCCGACGAGCCGACCACCGCGCTCGACGTCACCGTCCAGGCCGAGGTGCTCAAGTCGCTGCGCGCCGCGCAGGCCGAGACCGGCGCGGCGATGGTCCTGATCACCCACGACCTCGGCATCGTCGCCGGCCAGGCCGACCGGGTGCTGGTGATGTACGCCGGAAAGCCGGTCGAGATCGGGCCGGTAGATGACATCTACTACGCGCCGCGCATGCCCTACACCCTCGGTCTGCTCGGCTCGCTGCCACGGCTCGACGTACGCCCGCACAAGCGGCTGACGCCGATTCAGGGCGCGCCGCCCTCGCTGGTCAACCTGCCGCCGGGCTGTCCGTTCGCCGCGCGTTGCCCGCTGGCGCAGGACCTGTGCCGGCATCAGGAGCCCGAACTGCTGCCGGTGGGCCCGGACCACGCCGCCGCCTGCCACTACTCCGACCGGCTGCGCGGCCGTCCCGACCCGGCCGAACTGTTCGCCGGCACCGCGCGCGACGCGCGGCTGCCCGCCGAGTTCCGGGGGAGCGTCGGAAGAGATCGCGCGGACGGCGGCGAGGAGGAGGTCCTGTGACGGCTGCTGCGGCGAACGCGACCGCGGTCCGGGCGTGGACGGAACCGATTCTGTCGGTGCGTCACCTGGTCAAGGAGTTCCCGATCCACTCCAGCGGGATCGTCCGCCGCCGGGTCGGCACCGTGCACGCGGTCTCCGACGTCTCCTTCGACCTGTTCCCGGGCGAGACGCTTGGCCTGGTCGGCGAATCGGGCTGCGGGAAGACGACCACCGCGCGCGCCGTGCTCCATCTGCTGCCCGCGACCCGCGGCGAGGTGCTGTTCGAGGGCCGCGACGTGACGCGGCTGTCGAAGAGCCGGCTGCGCGCGCTGCGCCGCGACCTGCAACTGGTCTTCCAGGATCCCTACGCCTCGCTCAATCCGCGGATCACCGTGCACGAGATCATCGCCGAACCGCTCAAGATCCACGGCCTCTACGGTCGCGGCGGCCAGCGTGCCGTCGCGGACCTGATGCGCCGGGTCGGCCTGAACCCCGAGCACGGCAACCGCTTCCCGCACGAGTTCTCCGGCGGCCAGCGACAACGCGTCGGCATCGCCCGCGCCCTCGCCCTCAAGCCGCGGGTGCTCGTCCTGGACGAGCCGGTCTCGGCGCTCGACGTCTCCATCCAGGCCGGGGTGATCAACCTGCTCGAGGACCTCCAGGACGAACTCGGCCTGGCCTACCTCTTCGTGGCGCACGACCTGTCCGTGGTGCGGCACATCGCCGACCGGGTCGCGGTCATGTACCTCGGCAAGATCGTGGAACTCGGTCCTTCGGACGAACTCTTCGAGCGTCCGCTGCATCCCTACACGCAGGCGCTGATCTCCGCGATCCCGCTCGCGGACCCGCGCCGCGAGCGCGAGCGCCGCCGGATCGTCGTGCGCGGCGAGGTGCCCTCGCCGGCGAATCCACCCTCCGGCTGCCGCTTCCGCACCCGCTGCCCGAAGTTCGCGGCGCTCGCTGAGGCACAGGCCGTGCGCTGCGTGGATGAGGAGCCGCCGCTGGCCGTGCCCGTGCCCGGCGACGGCCATCCGGCCGCGTGTCACTACGCGGAGAGGCTCAGCGTGCTGTGATGGCCCGCCCGCCGCGGTATGATCGCGAAGCGTCTCCACAGCGTGACCCACGGGTGTCGCAGGGGTTTCGCTTCGCACCGCTTCGGGGCCTCGATTCTGGGCGCCGAATCTGTACCATGGCCCCTGAGCGGTCGCCGGACATCTCGTGTTAACACAACGGCTCGTGTTAACACGACGGTGCGACTGCCGTTTCATCCTGCCAGGACCACAGCGTGGTGGACCCGGGCGCATTTCCGTTACTCCCTCTGACGGACGACCGGAGGAATCCCGCCGTGGCAAAACCCGTGGTTCTCATCGCTGAAGAGCTCAGCCCCGCCACCGTCGAGGCGCTCGGCCCCGACTTCGAGGTCCGGTACTGCGACGGCGCAGACCGTGCCCAGCTGCTGCCGGCCATCGCCGACGTGGACGCGATCCTGGTGCGCTCGGCCACCCAGGTGGACGCCGAGGCGATCGGCGCCGCCAAGCGCCTGCGCGTCATCGCCCGCGCCGGGGTCGGCCTCGACAACGTGGACATCGCCGCGGCCACCAAGGCCGGCGCGATGGTGGTCAACGCGCCGACCTCGAACATCACCTCCGCGGCCGAGCTGACCGTCGCGCACATCCTGGCCGGTGCGCGCAACCTGGCCAGCGCCAACGCCGCGCTCAAGGGCGGCAAGTGGGCCCGCTCGAAGTACACCGGCATCGAGCTCGACGGCAAGACCGTCGGCATCGTCGGCCTCGGCCGGATCGGCGCCCTGGTCGCCGCGCGGCTGATCCCGTTCGGCGTGAAGCTGCTGGCCTACGATCCGTACGTGCAGGCCGGAAAGGCCGCGCAGATCGGCGCGCAGCTGGTCACCCTGGACGAGCTGCTGGCCGCCTCCGACTTCATCACCGTGCACATGCCCAAGACCCCCGAGACGCTCGGCCTGATCGGCGACGAGGCGCTGCGCAAGGTCAAGCCGACCGTGCGGATCATCAACGTGGCCCGCGGCGGCCTGGTGGACGAGACCGCGCTGGCCGCCGCGATCAAGGAGGGCCGGGTCGCGGGCGCCGGCATCGACGTGTTCGCCAAGGAGCCGTGTACCGACTCCCCGCTGTTCGAGCTCGACTCGGTCGTGGTCACCCCGCATCTGGGCGCCTCGACCGAGGAGGCGCAGGAGAAGGCCGGCATCGCGGTGGCCCGCTCGGTGCGCCAGGCGCTGGCCGGCGAGCTGGTGCCGGATGCGGTCAACGTGCAGGGCGGCACCATCGCCGAGGACGTGCGCCCCGGCCTGCCGCTGGCCGAGAACCTCGGCCGGCTGTTCACCGGGCTGGCCGGCGGCGGCGCCCAGCAGCTCGACGTGGTGGTGGCCGGCGAGATCACCCAGCACGACGTGAAGGTGCTTGAGCTCTCCGCGCTCAAGGGCGTGTTCGCCGACGTCGTCGAGGGTTCGGTCTCCTACGTCAACGCCCCGCTGCTCGCGCAGGAGCGCGGCCTCGAGGTGCGGCTGACCACCACCTCCGAGTCCCCGGACTACCGCAACGTGGTCACCGTGCGCGGCACGCTGGCCAGCGGCGAGGTGGTCTCGGTCTCCGGCACGCTGTCCGGAGCGCGCTCCGCCGAGAAGATCGTCGACATCAACGGCTTCACGGTGGATCTGGCGCTGTCCGAGCACTCGGCCTTCTTCCAGTACGTGGACCGGCCCGGCATCGTCGGCCTGGTCGGCGGCCTGCTCGGCGAGTCCAACATCAACATCGCCGGCATGCAGGTCTCCCGGTCGGCCAAGGGCGGCGAGACGCTGATGGCGCTGACCGTGGACTCCGCGATCCCGGCCGAGGTGCTCACCGAGATCTCCGACGCGATCGGCGCCTCCTGGGGC